>NZ_JBHJTK010000007.1:0-193432 GCF_042267665.1 Streptomyces sp. NPDC056224 | reverse complement strand
TTTTTTTTTGTGCCGGCCCGTTTGTTGTTTGTTGTTTTTTTTTTCTCATCTACTCTTTCCATCCCCCCCCCGCGCGGGCCCCCGGGGCGGGGGGCCCCCCGCTTCTCGTTGTGCTCACCGTTCGGAACGGGCCGAGCGTCGGCCGCGGCCCCTGCGGTACCCTGACGCCATGCGTGCCGTACGCCTTCTGCTTACCGAGCCGCGCTGATCAGTGCCGACCCTTCGAGACGGTCGGCATCGGCGCGGCGTCCCCTCCTGTGCGAGGGGTTTTTTCGTTTGGGCAGGCAGAGACGGCAGAGACGATCGATGGAGCTTCAGAAATCATGAGCGAGACGAACACCCCGGCCCCCGAGGCGGCCGAGGGGCACCGTTACACGGCTGCCATGGCCGCCGACATCGAGGCACGCTGGCAGGACGTATGGGACGCGCAGGGCACGTACGAGGCCCCGAACCCGACCGGTGACCTGGCCGGGGACACCGCGGTGGTCGCGCGCCCCAAGAAGTTCATCATGGACATGTTCCCGTACCCGTCCGGCGCGGGCCTGCACGTCGGCCACCCGCTCGGGTACATCGCCACCGACGTATACGCCCGCCACCAGCGGATGACCGGGCACAACGTCCTGCACACCCTGGGCTTCGACGCCTTCGGCCTGCCGGCCGAGCAGTACGCCGTGCAGACCGGCACGCACCCGCGCGTGTCGACCGAGGCGAACATCGAGAACATGAAGCTCCAGCTGCGCCGGCTGGGCCTGGGCCACGACAAGCGCCGATCCTTCGCGACGATCGACCCGGACTACTACAAGTGGACCCAGTGGATCTTCCTGCAGATCTACAACTCCTGGTACGACGCGGACGCGAAGAAGGCCCGGCCGATCGCCGAGCTGGTCGCCGGGTTCGAGGACGGCACCCGTGAGGTCCCCGGAGGCCGCGCGTGGGCGCAGCTGACCGCGGGCGAGCGGGCCGACGTGCTGAACGAGTACCGGCTGGCGTACTCCTCGGACGCCCCCGTGAACTGGTGCCCCGGGCTGGGCACCGTGCTGGCCAACGAGGAGGTCACCGCGGACGGCCGCTCCGAGCGCGGCAACTTCCCGGTCTTCAAGGCCAAGCTGAGCCAGTGGAACATGCGCATCACCGCGTACGCAGACCGGCTGCTGGACGACCTGGACGCGCTGGACTGGCCCGAGGCCATCAAGCTGCAGCAGCGGAACTGGATCGGCCGCAGCGAGGGCGCGCGCGTCGACTTCCCGCTGGGCGACCAGGCGGTCACCGTCTTCACCACCCGCCCGGACACCCTGTTCGGCGCCACCTACATGGTGCTGGCGCCCGAGCACCCGCTGGTGGACGAGTTCATCCCGGCCGCCTGGCCCGAGGGCACGCACGACGTGTGGACCGGCGGACACGCCACGCCGGCCGAAGCCGTCACCGCGTACCGCAAGCAGGCCGCCTCGAAGTCGGACGTCGAACGCCAGGCCGAGGCCAAGGACAAGACCGGCGTCTTCACCGGTGAGTACGCGATCAACCCGGTCAGCGGCGCGAAGGTCCCGGTCTTCATCGCCGACTACGTCCTGATGGGCTACGGCACCGGCGCGATCATGGCCGTTCCGGCGCACGACAGCCGCGACTTCGAGTTCGCGCGCGCCTTCGAGCTGCCGATGCGCTGCGTCGTGCAGCCGGGCGACGGGCGGGGCACCGACCCGGCGGAGTGGGACGACGCGTTCGTCTCGTACGACGCCGCGCTGGTCAACTCCACGGGCGAGGGCATCGCGCTGGACGGCCTGGGCGTCGTCGAGGCCAAGGCCGCGATCACCGACTGGCTGGCCGAGCGCGGCATCGGTGAGGGTACGGTCAACTTCCGGCTGCGCGACTGGCTGTTCAGCCGTCAGCGCTACTGGGGCGAGCCCTTCCCGATCGTCTACGACGAGGACGGCGTCGCGCACCCGCTGCCCGAGTCGATGCTGCCGCTGGAGCTGCCGGAGGTCGAGGACTACTCGCCGCGCACCTTCGAGCCCGACGACGCCACCTCGAAGCCGGAGACCCCGCTGTCCCGCAAGGCGGACTGGGTCGAGGTCGAACTGGACCTGGGCCGTGGCGAGGGCGTCAAGCGCTACCGGCGCGAGACCAACACCATGCCGAACTGGGCCGGTTCCTGCTGGTACGAGCTGCGCTACCTGGACCCGAACAACTCCGAGGCGCTGGTCGACCCGGCGATCGAGCAGTACTGGATGGGCCCGCGCGAGGGTCAGCCGCACGGCGGCGTCGACCTGTACGTGGGCGGCGCCGAGCACGCGGTGCTGCACCTGCTGTACGCCCGCTTCTGGTCGAAGGTGCTGTTCGACCTGGGGCACGTCTCCTCGGTCGAGCCGTTCCACAAGCTGTTCAACCAGGGCATGATCCAGGCGTACGTCTACCGCGACGAGCGCGGCTTTCCGGTCTCCGCGACGGAGGTCGAGGAGCGGGACGGCAAGTTCTTCTACGAGGGCGAGCCGGTCAAGCGCGAGCTGGGCAAGATGGGCAAGTCCCTGAAGAACGCGGTCACGCCCGACGAGATCTGCGAGGAGTACGGCGCGGACACCCTGCGCCTGTACGAGATGGCGATGGGTCCGCTGGACGTCTCGCGCCCGTGGGACACCCGGGCCGTGGTGGGCCAGTACCGGCTGCTGCAGCGCCTGTGGCGCAACGTCGTGGACGAGGAGACCGGCCGGGTCACCGTCGTGGAGGGGGAGCCGGGCGAGGACACGCTGCGCGCGCTGCACAAGGCCATCGACGGGGCCGGCTCGGACATGGCGGGGCTGCGGTTCAACACGGCCATCGCGAAGATCACCGAGCTGAACAACGCCCTGACGAAGGCCGGCAAGCCGCTGGAGCGCCCGGTCGCCGAGGCGCTGGTGCGCCTGGTCGCCCCGCTGGCGCCGCACATCGCGGAGGAGCTGTGGCACCGCCTGGGCCACAGTGACTCGGTGGTCCACCAGGACTTCCCGGTCGCGGACCCGGCGTACGTGGTGGACGAGAGCGTGACGTGCGTGGTGCAGGTCAAGGGCAAGGTCAAGGCGCGCCTGGAGGTTCCGCCGACGATCTCCGACGCGGAGCTGGAGCAGCTGGCCGTCACCGATGAGGGTGTGGTCGCGGCGCTGGGCGGTGCGGAGATCCGCAAGGTGATCGTGCGCGCCCCGAAGCTGGTGAACATCGTCATCTGACGTGGCCCGTCCCCGGTGGGCGAGCGCCATGGGGGACATCCCGTACGGGCAGGTTGGGGGTTCGATTGGAACCCCTGACCTGCCCGTGGCGTTTACCTTGGAGGGGACGGACAAAGAGCTGCGGGGACTGGGGAAAGGACCACTCATGGAGGCCGCGTTGCTGATCTTCGCGCTGATGGTGCTTTTCGCCTTCCTTGGCCTGGGTGTGTATGTCACCACCAAGGTGGTGAAGGCGGCCAAGCGCGGCGTCGACCGTACGATCACACAGGCCCGCCGGACGGTGGAGGACACCACCCTGAGGGCGAAGAGCTTCGGCCAGGTCGGCGTCACGGGGGCGCTGGCGCAGCTGCGGCTCGATCTGCGGACGTCGATGCGGGCCACGCAGGAGGCGCTGTACGCCGGGGTCCGGACGGATGCCTCGCTGAAGGAGTCCATCGGGCTGTTCGAGCGGCTGAGCGAGCACGGGCACGAGCTGGACGCCGAGCTGAAGCGGCTGGAGCAGGAGCCGGACCGGCATCGGATCGCCGAGGGCCTGCCCGGCCTGCGCGAGCGCACGGCCAAGATCACGCAGGCGGCGGAATCGCTGCGGTGGGCCGCGCGCGACCGTGCCCGTCGGTTCGCCGCCGACGACCTGTCCGTCCTGTCGGAGCAGATCGAGGTCGAGTCCGGGGCGCTGCGGGACTGGTCCCGCGAGTCGGTGGACGATCTGACGGCGGCGGCCGCGGAGTGGGACGCGGCGCAGACGGCAGGGCCCGCGGCGGGCCCGGCGGCCGGTCCCGCGGCGGGCCCGGCGGCCGGTGGGGAAGAGGCTCGGGATGCGGGCCGGTGGGGCGCGGAGCCGCAGCCGGCGCTGAACCGGGCCGCGCCGGCGGCCCCTTACCCCTGGCAGAAGACGCGACGCCCGGAGAGCACCACCTGACTCGCGGCGGGCCCGGCCCGCCGCCGGGAGGGCGGCGGCGGCCCCGGTGAAGGGCCCAAGCTGCCGTCCCACCCCGACTGGCGGTAATCTCCGGCCCATGTCCCGCCATGTCGCCATCGTCACCGATTCCACGGCCTACCTGCCCCAACCGGCCATGGCGCAGCACGGAATCACCTCCGTACCGCTCACCGTGGTGCTCGGCGGTGAAGCGCTGGAGGAGGGCACCGAGATCTCGGCGCGCAGCCTCGCGCTGGCCCTGCAGAAGCGCCGCTCGGTCACCACGTCGCGCCCCAGCCCGGAGGAGTTCGTCCGGGCCTACCGGGCGGCAGCGGACGCCGGGGCGACCGGCATCGTCAGCCTGCACCTGTCCGCCGAGTTCTCCGGCACCTACGACGCCGCCGTGGTGGCCGCGAGGACCGCGCCCGTGCCCGTGCGGGTCGTGGACACCGGCATGGTCGCGATGGCCCTCGGTTTCTGCGCGCTGGCCGCCGCCGAGGTGGCGGATGCGGGCGGGTCCGTCGACGATGCGGTGGCCGCTGCCGAGAAGCGCGCGGCCGACATGTCCGCCTACTTCTACGTCGACACCCTCGACTACCTTCGCCGCGGCGGCCGGATCGGGGCCGCCCAGGCACTGCTCGGCTCCGCCTTGGCGGTGAAGCCGCTGCTGACCCTGGAAGGCGGGCGGATCGAGATGCTGGAGAAGGTGCGTACGGCCTCCAAGGCCATCGCCCGGCTGGAGGAGCTGGCCGTCGAGCGCGCCGGGTCGGGCAGCGTCGACGTCGCGGTGCACCACCTGGCGGCCCCCGAGCGGGCCGAGAAGCTCGCCCAGCGGCTGCGGGAGCGCATCCCGGGCCTGGTCGAACTGCACGTCAGCGAGGTGGGCGCGGTGATCGGCGCGCACACCGGGCCGGGGCTGCTGGCCGCGGTAGTGTCGCCGCGCTGATCATTCGGCACGCTGAACCCCTGCCGTGCCGATCACCGGAACGAGTGGCCCGGATATCCACAACGGGGGCGTTGTCCACCGGAATTGAGCCCTCCGAACGGGCATCGGGATGCGCGCCTACGGTCGTGGCATGACTCTTCGAGCGCGTTCCTCGCATCCGTCCTTCCGTCGCTCGGGCGCCACCGGCGGCCCGGGCCGGCCCCGATTCTCAGACGGCCGTCTGCGTCGCCGCGGTGGCCGTGGTGCCGGCCGCGGCCACCGGGATCCGCACGTGGATCCCGAGGCGGTACGGCGGCGCGCCGAAGCCCTGCTGGGTGGCAGCGGTCCGCCGTCGGACCCGCTGCCACCGGGCTTGTCACATCAGCCGCCGGTGACGGCTTCGCGACCGTCACCGCGGTCACCGGCCTCGTCCTCGTTACCGTCTGCGCCGACGGTCTCGTCGCCGTCGCCGTCGCCGCGGTCACCGGCCTCGTCACCGCCGCCGCCGGTGACGGCCTCACTGCCACCGTCGGCGATGGGGGCGGAGCCCGGGGCGCAGGCCGGGGCCGGGGCCGGGCCCCTGGCCGGGGCGCCGCCTGAGGCGGCTGCCGGTCTGGCGCCCGGTCTGGCGCGGAACCTGGCCCTGCGGGAGCGGCTGCCGGTGTGGTTCCAGGTCCGCTGCGGGGTGGAGCCGCGCACGGTGGCCGCCGTCGGGGTGGTGCTGGTCCTCGCGGTCGGCTTCGCGGGGCAGCACTACTGGTCGGCCCGGCCGCGGGCGGTGACCGCGCCCGCCGTGGTCGCCCAGGAGGCGGTACCGGCCGCGGCACCGGCCCCGGCAGGGGGCCCCGGTGGTGGCGCGGCGCGGATCGTCGTCGACGTCAGCGGCAAGGTCCGTGACCCGGGCGTGCGGCGGCTGCCGGCCGGGTCGCGGGTCGAGGACGCGCTGTCCGCCGCCGGGGGAGTGCGGCCCGGTACGGACACCTCGGGGCTGAACCGGGCCCGGGTGCTGGTGGACGGGGAGCAGGTGCTGGTGGGCATCCCGGTGCAGCCTCCAGCGGCTGGAGGAGGGGGCGCGGGCGGAGGCGGCCCGGGCCAGGTCCCGCTCAGCCTCGGCGCGGCGACCGTCGAGCAGTTGGACGGTCTGCCGGGGGTCGGGCCGGTGCTGGCCCGGCACATCGTGGACTTCCGCACCGCCCGTGGGGGTTTCCGTTCCGTGGAGGAGCTCCGGCAGGTCAACGGCATCGGGGAACGGCGCTTCGCCGACCTGCGCACCCTGGTGCGACCGTGAACCGCCCCGAGGCCCCGGGAGCAGCGGACCTGCGGCTGGTGGCGCCGGCCCTGGCCGCCTGGGCGGCGGCCGCCCTCGCGCTGGACGCGCCCGCCGGCCGGACCGCCACCGGGGTCGCCGTGGGACTGGCCGCGGCGGGGCTGCTGATACTGGCCGGCTGCCGGCGTTCCGGGCGGCTGTGGAGGGCTGCTCCGGCGCTGGCAGCGGCCCTGCTGTGCGCCTGCGCCGGAGCCGGGGTGGCGGGGCTCCAGCGGGCCGAGGCGCGGGCCGGGCCGGTGGCGGATCTGGCCCGGGACCACGCCCGCGTCCTCGCGGAACTCACCGTCGGCTCCGATCCACGGGTCGCCGGGAGCGGGAGCGGGCCGCCGGTGGTGGTGCTGGACGCGCTGGTGACCGGGGTGAGCGGGCCGGACGGGGCGCGCACCCGGGTCGAGACGCCGGTACGGGTGCTGGCCGGGCATCCGGGCTGGGCCCGGCTGCAGCCCTCCACCCGGGTGTCGGTGGTCGCCCGGCTGGCCCCGGCGCGCGGCGGGGAGCGGGCCGTGGCGCTGCTGCGGCCGGCCGCCGACACCCCGCCCGGGGTGACCGGCGGCCCGGACACCGCACAGCGGATCGCCGGGCGGCTGCGGGCCGGGCTGCGCGAGGCCACCGAGGGGCTCGCGCCGGATGCCCGGGCCCTGCTGCCGGGCCTGGTCGTCGGAGACACGTCCCGGGTGGCCACCGATCTTCAGGAGGCGTTCCGGGCCACCGACCTGCTGCACCTGCTGGCCGTGTCCGGGTCCAACCTCACCGTGGTGCTGTTCCTGCTCATCGGGCCCCCGGCCCGCGCACAGCAGGCCGAGCGGCGCGGGCTGGCGCCTCGGCTCGGGCTCTCGCTGCGGGCGACCGCCCTGTGCGGGGCCGGCCTGACGCTGGCCTTCGTGGTGGTGTGCCGGCCCGAGCCGAGCGTGCTGCGGGCCGCCGCCTGCGGGGCGGTGACGCTGCTGGCCATCGCCACCGGACGGCGCAGATCCCTGATTCCGGCCCTGGGCGCCGCCGTACTGCTGCTGGTCCTCTACGACCCGTGGCTGGCCCAGAGCTACGGCTTCCTGCTCTCCGTGCTGGCCACGGGCGCCCTGCTCACCCTCGCGCCCCGGTGGAGCGATGCCTTGACCCGGCGCGGGATGCGGCCCCGGTTCGCCGAGGCGCTGGGGGCCGCCGCGGCCGCGCAGGCGGTGTGCGCGCCCGTGGTCGCCGTGCTCGCCGCCCGCGTCAGCCTGGTGGCGGTGCCCTGCAACCTGCTGGCCGGGCTGGCGGCCGGTCCGGCGACGGTGCTCGGCTTCGCGGCGCTCGCGGTGGCCCCGCTGTGGATGCCCGCCGCGAAGGTGCTCGCCTGGTGCGCGGGGGTGCCCGCCGGGTGGATCGCCTCGGTGGCCCGGGCCGGGGCGGGGCTGCCGGGAGCCGAGCTGGACTGGCCGGGCGGGCTCACCGGAGGGCTGCTGCTGGCCGCCGCCACCCTGGCCGCCATCGCGCTCGGCGCCCGGTTCGGCCGGCGGCGTCTGGTCTGCTCGGCCCTGGCGGTGCTGCTGCTCGTGGCCGTACTGCGGCCCCCGCAGCTCACCCGCACCCTCTCCGGCTGGCCTCCGCCCGACTGGAGCTACGTGCAGTGCGCCGTCGGCCAGGGGGACGCCGCGGTGCTCGCCGTCGGACCGGGCGAGGCCGTGGTCGTCGACGCCGGACCGGATCCCGGGCCGGTGGACGCCTGCCTGCGTTCCCTGGGTGTGGTCCGGGTGCCCATGCTCCTGCTGACGCACTTTCACTCCGACCACGTGGCGGGCCTGTCCGGGGTGCTGCGGGGACGGTCGGTGGGTGTGATTCAGACCACCGCGCTGGAAGAGCCGGCCGGGCAGGCGCAGTTCGTCCACCGGACCGCGGCGGGCGCCGGCGTACCCGTCGTGCGGGCGGTGGCGGGGGAGCGGCGGCGGGCCGGACCGCTGGAGTGGCAGGTGCTCTGGCCGCCGGCCGCAGGGGCGCCGCCGGAGGGGCCCAACGACGCGAGCGTCGCCCTGCTGGTGCGCGGCGCGGGGCTGACCCTGCTGCTGCTCGGTGATCTCGAACCGGCCGCGCAGCAGGGCCTCTTGAGGGACCATCCGGAATTGGGTCCGGTGGATGTCCTCAAGGTCGCGCACCACGGCTCCGCGCACCAGGATCCCGTGCTGTACGCCCGGGTGCGGCCCCGCCTCGCCCTCGTTCCGGTCGGTGCGGGCAACCGCTACGGGCATCCCGCACCCGGTACCCTCGCCCGGCTGCGGGCGATGGGGGCGACCGTGCTGCGCACCGACACCGACGGCTCGATCGCGGTCACCGGCCCGCGGATGCGTGCGTTTCCGGCCGGTCGGCGGCGGGGGCGACACGCCCATACCGGGCACGGCCGTTCTGTTTGCCCACAACCCGACAGCATGATCGAATGCGTTTTCGCCAGAACGGTCCAAGTCCACACAGCACGGGGGTGCATCAGCCATGTTCGGTCGCCGACGGGGGATGGAGACGGCCGGAAGTTCCAGCCCGCACACATCCGCGACACTGACACTGCCGCCCACGGCGCGTCTGCTCAGCTGCCGCGTTCTCGACACGGTCCACCAGCCGATCCGGCAGGCCGCGTTCGAGGTGACCGACCCGATCGGCCGACGGATCGTCAGCGGCGAGACCGACCCGTACGGCGGGTTCACGGCGGCCGTACCGGAGGGCGAGTACCGGCTCTCCGTCACCGCCGAGGGGTACGCGCCGTTCCACGGGGCGACGCTCGTGGGGGACCCGGCGCAACCCGGTACCGGGGAGATCATCCTCGACGCGGTGGAGCCGCCGCTGCTGCCGCAGCCCGGCCACTGGGAGCTCGACCCGACGCACTCGTCCATCGCCTTCACGGCCCGCCACATCGGCTTCGCCCGGATCGGCGGACGGTTCAACACGTTCGCCGGAGCGGTACGGATAGCCGAGCGCATGGAGGACTCGTCCATGCACGTGATCATCGACGCGGCGAGCATCGACACCGGGGTGCGGATGCGCGACGACCACCTGAGGTCCGGCGACTTCCTGGACGCGGCCCGGCACCCGACCGTGGAGTTCTACAGCGAACGGTTCATCCACCGCAGCGGCAGCCGCTGGACCGTCGCGGGCGCCCTCACCCTCCACGGGGTGAGCCGCTCGGTCACCCTGGACACCCAGTACCTGGGCCTGGGCACGGGACTGGAGGGCGAGCCGCGGGCCGCCTGCCGGGCCTCGGCGGAACTGCACCGAGAGGACTTCACCTTGAACTGGCAGTCGGTGCTGGCGCACGGGATCGCGGCGATCGGTTCGAGCGTGGAAGTGACCCTGGACGTGCAGATCGTCCACAAGGCCTGAGCCCTCGGGTACCGCACGTACTAGGGGGCTTCCAGCCAGCCCTCGTACTCGGCGGCGAGGGCGTCCAGCGTGGTGGTGTCGAGCCGTTCCCGCGGGTCCTCGACGACCACCAGCCATTGGGCGTCCTCGGCGTCGTCCTCGCCGGCCAGCGCG
This sequence comes from Streptomyces sp. NPDC056224, assembly GCF_042267665.1. NCBI lineage: Bacteria > Bacillati > Actinomycetota > Actinomycetes > Kitasatosporales > Streptomycetaceae > Streptomyces > Streptomyces sp. NPDC056224. The sequence goes on along the minus strand of NZ_JBHJTK010000007.1, from coordinate 183,575 downwards.
TCGCGGACCAACTGCGGCTCCTCGGGGAGGCCGAAGCGGTCGACGGCCTCCTGCGCCACCTCCTCGGCGGCGTCGCGGTCGGGCAGGACGAGTACATGTCGCACGTTCACGCGACCATTCTCGGGCACGCGGCGAAGTGGACTGTCAGTGCGGCGTGGGATGCTGGAGCCGATGGCCACCAGGAAGAACTCCACCGACGATCCGCTTGCCCCGCTCACCCTCGCGGTGGGGCAGGAGGACCTGCTGCTCGACCGTGCCGTACGCGAGGTGGTGGCGGCCGCCCGCGCAGCCGACGCCGACACCGACGTCCGCGACCTCGCCTCCGAGCAGCTCCAGCCCGGCACGCTGGCCGAGCTGACGAGCCCCTCGCTCTTCTCCGAGCGCAAGGTGCTCGTCGTGCGGGGCGCCCAGGACCTGTCCGCGGACTCGGTCAAGGAAGTGAAGGCGTACCTCGACGCACCCTACGAGGAGATCATCCTCGTGCTGCTCCACGCGGGCGGGGTCAAGGGCAAGGGCCTGCTGGACGCGGCCCGCAAGGCGGGCGCGCGGGAGATCGCCTGTCCGAAGATGACGAAGCCGGCGGACCGGCTTTCGTTCGTCCGCGGAGAGTTCCGCACACTGGGCCGCTCCGCGACGCCGGAGGCGTGCCAGACCCTGGTCGACGCGATCGGCAGCGACCTGCGGGAGCTGGCGAGCGCGGCGGCGCAGCTGTGCGCCGACGTCGAGGGGACCATCGACGAGGCCGTGGTCGGCCGCTACTACACGGGCCGGGCCGAGGCATCCAGCTTCACGGTCGCCGACCGGGCGGTCGAGGGGCGCGCGGCGGAGGCTCTCGAGGCCCTGCGGTGGTCGCTGTCCACGGGCGTGGCACCGGTCCTGATCACCAGCGCCCTTGCCCAGGCCGTGCGCGCGATCGGCAAGCTGGCCTCCGCCCCGCGCGGAGCCCGCCCGGGCGACCTCGCCCGGGACCTGGGGATGCCGCCCTGGAAGATCGACCGGGTCCGCCAGCAGATGCGCGGCTGGTCGGCGGACGGCGTCGCGGACGCCCTGCGCGCCGTGGCCGCCGCCGACGCGGGCGTCAAGGGCGGCGGCGACGATCCCGAGTACGCCCTGGAGAAGGCGGTCGTCGCGGTGGCCCGCGCGGCCCGCCCCCAGCGCCGCTGAGGACCGTCCCGCGATCCCCCGTGGATCAGCGGACGGCCGTCGGATGCCGTGCGACGCGCCCCTCCGCCGTGCACCCCACCGCACGGCACCCCACCGCACCCCGCCCCACCGCAGCGGTCGCCGCGCAGCTCCAGACGGCCTCGGCCTTGTCCGGGTAGCGCGAAGGCCCCGGCCGTCACCCTGGGGAAGGGTGGCGGCCGGGGCCTCCGGTCACTGCTTTGGTTGCGCCGCACCCGCGTGGCGAACGCTTCGTGTGCGGCGCGGGGTGCCGGTCAGGAGCGGGAGAGAGGGCCCGCTGGGTCCGTTCCGGCGATCACATCAGAGCTCAGCCCTGCAGGGAGGCAACCTTGGAGGCCAGCGCCGACTTCTTGTTGGCGGCGGCGTTCTTGTGGATGACACCCTTCGAGACAGCCTTGTCGAGCGCACGCGCGGCGGCGCGGGAAGCCACGGTGGCCTTCTCGACGTCACCGGCGAGGACGGCCTCGCGGGCCTTGCGGATCGCGGTCTTGAGCGAAGACTTGACGGCCTTGTTGCGCAGGCGCGCCTTCTCGTTCGTCTTGTTCCGCTTGATCTGGGACTTGATGTTCGCCACGAAAGAGCCTTTTCAGGTTCAGAGATTTGATCTTCGGATTGTGCCTCGACAGCTGAGAGGGCATACGAGACACAGCTGCCCAGGCTACCAGGCACGCTCCGGGCGGCCCAAACCGAGCGCACTGCCCCGTCCATGGGACCATGGGAGTCTGCGTATAGATCCGACATCGCGCCGCCGAAGCGACGGGAGCCGGACTTTCGCTCCGACCGACGCTCCGCAAACGCTTCCGACTGCGACCCGAGAATCAGGACACTGCGTGCCCGCGATCCCCAGCCACGTGCCCGAGCCGAGCCGTACCGACCCGGCGCTGATCCGCAACTTCTGCATCATCGCGCACATCGACCACGGCAAGTCGACCCTTGCCGACCGGATGCTCCAGCTCACCGGTGTGGTCGACCAGCGGCAGATGCGCGCCCAGTACCTCGACCGCATGGACATCGAGCGTGAGCGCGGCATCACGATCAAGTCCCAGGCGGTCCGGCTGCCCTGGGCGCCCACCACGGGCGAGGGCCAGGGCAGCACCCATATCCTCAACATGATCGACACCCCCGGGCACGTCGACTTCACCTACGAGGTCTCGCGCTCCCTCGCCGCCTGCGAGGGCACGATCCTCCTGGTGGACGCCGCCCAGGGCATCGAGGCCCAGACCCTCGCCAACCTGTACCTGGCGATGGAGAACGACCTCGCGATCGTCCCCGTACTGAACAAGATCGACCTGCCGGCCGCCCAGCCGGAGAAGTTCGCCGAGGAGCTCGCGAACCTGGTCGGCTGCCAGCCCGAGGACGTCCTGCGCGTCTCGGCGAAGACCGGCGTCGGCGTCGACGCGCTGCTCGACAAGGTCGTCGCCACCGTCCCGGCCCCGGTCGGGGTCAAGGACGCGCCCGCCCGCGCGATGATCTTCGACTCGGTCTACGACTCGTACCGCGGCGTCGTGACCTACGTCCGTGTGGTCGACGGCCAGCTCAACAAGCGCGAGCGCATCCGGATGATGTCGACCGGCGCCACGCACGAGCTGCTGGAGATCGGCGTCTCCTCCCCGGAGATGACCCCGGCCGACGGCATCGGCGTCGGCGAGGTGGGCTACATCATCACCGGCGTGAAGGACGTCCGTCAGTCCAAGGTCGGTGACACCATCACCAGCCTGCACAACGGCGCGACCGAAGCCCTCGGCGGCTACAAGGACCCGAAGCCGATGGTCTTCTCGGGCCTGTACCCGCTCGACGGCTCGGACTACCCCGACCTGCGCGAGGCCCTCGACAAGCTCCAGCTCAACGACGCCGCGCTCGTCTACGAGCCGGAGACCTCGGCGGCGCTCGGCTTCGGCTTCCGCGTCGGCTTCCTCGGCCTGCTCCACCTGGACGTGGTCCGCGAGCGCCTGGAGCGCGAGTTCGGCCTCGACCTGATCGCCACCGCGCCCAACGTGGTCTACCGGGTGGTCATGGAGGACGGCAAGGAAGTCACCGTCACCAACCCGAGCGAGTTCCCCGAGGGCAAGATCTCGGACGTGTTCGAGCCGGTCGTCCGGGCCACCGTGCTCGCGCCCACCGAGTTCATCGGCGCGATCATGGAGCTCTGCCAGCAGCGCCGCGGCACCCTGCTCGGCATGGACTACCTCTCCGAGGACCGGGTCGAGATCCGCTACACCCTCCCGCTCGCGGAGATCGTCTTCGACTTCTTCGACCAGCTGAAGTCCAAGACGCGCGGTTACGCCTCCCTCGACTACGAGCCCACCGGCGAGCAGTCCTCCAGCCTGGTCAAGGTCGACATCCTGCTGCACGGCGACAAGGTCGACGCCTTCTCCGCCGTCACGCACAAGGACGCCGCCTACGCCTACGGTGTGCGCCTCGTCGCCAAGCTGCGCGAGCTCATCCCGCGGCAGGCCTTCGAGGTGCCGATCCAGGCCGCGATCGGCTCCCGGGTCATCGCCCGCGAGACCATCCGCGCCATCCGCAAGGACGTCCTCGCCAAGTGCTACGGCGGTGACATCTCCCGTAAGCGGAAGCTGCTGGAGAAGCAGAAGGAAGGCAAGAAGCGGATGAAGATGGTCGGCTCCGTGGAGGTCCCGCAGGAGGCCTTCATCGCGGTGCTGTCCAGCGACGAGTCCGGTGCCAAGAAGAAGTAGTCCCGCAGCACGTCGTGTACGAAACAGGCCCCCGCGCGGATGTGCGGGGGCCTGTTTCGTTATGAATCGGCCGCTCGGAGGCTCTTACGCACCAGGCGGAGGGCCCCTAGTCTGATCACTGCTCGATGGTTACTCGCCAGTTACAAGCCCTGAGTCACCGCCCTGAATGACAGGCCCTGCCGCGTGGTCCGGAGGACGTCCGTGAGCGACACACAGACCTTGATCGAGAACCGCCCGCCCACCGTGGCGGCCCTCTTCCTTGAGCGTGTCTCGGCCACGCCGGACGGAGAGGCCTATCGGTACCCGGTACCGGCGGCCGACGGAACCGGCGGCCCCGACGAATGGAAGTCGCTCAGCTGGGGCCAGGCGGCCGAGCGGGTCTTCGCCATCGCCGCCGGGCTGATCGACCTGGGCCTGGGCTCGGAGGAGCGCGTCGCGCTCGCCTCCAACACCCGGGTCGAGTGGATCCTCGCCGACCTCGGCGTGATGTGCGCCGGTGGCGCGGTCACCACGATCTACCCCAGCACCAACGCGGAGGAGTCGGCGTTCATCCTCTCGGACTCCGAGAGCCGGGTGCTCATCGCCGAGGACGCGAAGCAGCTGGCGAAGGCGCGCGAGCGCCGCGCCGACCTGCCGAAACTCGCCCACGTGGTCGTCGTGGAGGCCGCCGACGCGGTCGCCGCCGACGGGGACCCCGAGGGCTGGGTGCTCTCGCTCGCCGATCTGGAGGCGCGTGGCAAGGAGTACCTCGCCAAGCACCCCGAGGCGGTCAAGGAGCGGATCTCGGCCATCACCGCCGACCAGCTCGCCACCCTCATCTACACCTCCGGCACCACCGGCCGCCCCAAGGGCGTCCGGCTGCCGCACGACAACTGGTCGTACATGGCCAAGGCCACCGTCGCCACCGGCATGATCAACTCGGACGACGTCCAGTACCTGTGGCTGCCGCTGGCCCACGTCTTCGGCAAGGTGCTGACCTCCGGCCAGATCGAGGTCGGGCACGTGACCGCCGTCGACGGCCGGATCGACAAGATCATCGAAAACCTGCCGATCGTGCAGCCGACGTACATGGCGGCCGTCCCGCGCATCTTCGAGAAGGTCTACAACGGCGTGGCCGCCAAGGCGCGGGCCGGCGGCGGAGCCAAGTACAAGATCTTCAAGTGGTCGGTCGGCGTCGCCCGGGAGTACGCCAAGGTCACCCAGGACAACTTCCGGCGCACCGGCCGGGCGACCGCCCCCTTCGGCCTCACCACCAAGCACAAGATCGCCGACGCGCTCGTCTACTCCAAGCTCCGCGACGCCTTCGGCGGCAAGCTGCGCGCCGCCATCTCCGGCGCCTCCGCCCTGGCGCCCGACATCGGCTACTTCTTCTCCGGCGCCGGCATCCACATCCTGGAGGGCTACGGCCTCACCGAGTCGAGCGCGGCCTCCTTCGTCAACCCGGGCGAGGCCTACCGCACCGGCACCGTCGGCAAGCCGCTCCCCGGCACCGAGGTCCGCATCGCCGACGACGGCGAGGTGCTGCTGCGCGGTCCCGGCATCATGCAGGGCTACCACCAGCAGCCGGAGAAGACCGACGAGGTCCTGGAGTCCGACGGCTGGCTGCACACGGGAGACATCGGCGAGCTCTCGCCCGACGGCTACCTGCGCATCACGGACCGCAAGAAGGACCTGATCAAGACCTCGAACGGCAAGTACGTCGCCCCCGCGGAGGTCGAGGGCCAGTTCAAGGCGATCTGCCCGTACGTGTCGACCATCGTCGTGCACGGCGCCGACCGGAACTTCTGCACCGCTCTGATCGCGCTCGACGAGCCGTCCATCCTCACGTGGGCGGCCGAGAACGGGCTGGAGGGCAAGACGTACTCCCAGGTGCTGGCCGCGCCGGAGACGACCCGGCTGATCGAGACGTACGTCCAGACCCTGAACGAGGGCCTGCAGAAGTGGCAGACGGTCAAGAAGTTCCGGCTGCTGCCGCGCGACCTCGACGTCGAGCACGGTGACCTGACGCCCAGCCTCAAGCTGAAGCGCCCGGTCGTCGAGCGCGAGTTCAAGCACCTGATCGACGAGATGTACGAGGGCGCGCGCGAGGCGTAGCCCGAGGCGTGAAACGACCTTGGGGCAGTGCGGGACAATGGGCGCATGCCTTCCGCACTGCCCGACGGTGAACCCATGCCCGAAGACGGCTCGCTGCCGTCGCACGCCCTGGCGGGCGCCGGCGAGCGGCCGCTCGGCTTCTACCTGCACGTTCCGTACTGCGCCACGCGCTGCGGGTACTGCGACTTCAACACCTACACGGCCACCGAGCTGCGGGGTACCGGCGGCGTGCTCGCCTCCCGGGAGAACTACGCCGACACCCTGATCGACGAGGTCCGCCTCGCCCGCAAGGTGCTGGGCGACGACCCCCGGGCCGTGCGCACCGTCTTCGTGGGCGGCGGCACCCCGACGCTGCTGCCCGCGGGGGACCTCGTACGGATGCTCGCGGCGATCCGGGACGAGTTCGGTCTGGCCGAGGACGCGGAGATCACCACCGAGGCCAATCCGGAATCGGTGAACCCGCAGTACCTGGCCGAGCTGCGGGCCGGCGGCTTCAACCGGATCTCCTTCGGCATGCAGAGCGCCAGGCAGCACGTCCTGAAGGTCCTGGACCGCACGCACACCCCTGGCCGTCCCGAGGCCTGCGTCGCCGAGGCGCGGGCGGCGGGCTTCGAGCACGTCAACCTCGACCTGATCTACGGCACCCCCGGGGAGTCCGACGAGGACTGGCGGGCGTCGCTCTCCGCCGCGCTGGGGGCCGGGCCGGACCACATCTCGGCGTACGCGCTGATCGTCGAGGAAGGCACCCAGCTGGCGCGGCGGATCCGTCGTGGCGAGGTCCCGATGACGGACGACGACGTCCACGCGGACCGGTACCTGATCGCGGACGCGGTGATGGCCGAGGCGGGGTACTCCTGGTACGAGGTCTCGAACTGGGCCACGACCGAGGCCGGCCGGTGCCTGCACAACGAGCTGTACTGGCGCGGCGCCGACTGGTGGGGTGCGGGACCCGGCGCCCACTCGCACGTCGGCGGGGTCCGGTGGTGGAACGTCAAGCACCCCGGCGCCTACGCGGCGGCGCTGGCCGGGGGCCGCTCCCCGGGCGCGGGCCGCGAGCTGCTGTCCGAGGAGGACCGGCGGGTGGAGCGGATCCTGCTGGAGCTGCGCCTGGTCGAGGGCGTGCCGCTCTCGCTGCTCGCGCCGGCCGGGCTGGCGGCGTCCCGCCGCGCCCTGGCGGACGGCCTGCTGGACCCGGGTCCGTACGAGGCCGGCCGGGCCGTGCTGACCCTGCGCGGGCGGCTGCTGGCCGACGCGGTGGTCCGGGACCTGGTGGACTGACGGAACCACCGCGCGAGCCGGGGCGGCTTGTCAGCCCGGGTGGTTCTCCCGCCAGGGCCGGTAGTACGGGTTGTCACGGCACTCGTTCATGATCTCGGTCTTGGCCGCCTTGTCGACCGGGCAGACCCCGACGATGAACGAGCGCTCGATGCCGCCGGGGAAGGCGACCTCGGCCTGGGAGGCCCACTTGTGGGTATCGCCGATGGTCTGGTTCACGTCCACCCCGCCGGGGGCGTCGATGTAGTAGTTCCAGCCGCTCTTCCACCACGTCTTGTACAGGTCGTGGTCGTAGGTCGTCGACACGTACGGGGACGGCTGGTTGACCAGGACGTACTGCTCGATGTCGTACTGGCCGTCCACCGTGGCCCTGGGGTGGAAGCCCTCCGCGAACACGATCGACGGCGGGCGGCCGTCCGCGCGGTAGAGCTGCTTGCAGTCGGTGCGCCAGGACGGGGCCGGGGTGATGCGGGACAGGTCGGCCCGCTGGTCCGCGGCGGCGAAGAGGTGGTCGTCCACCCGCGGGCACGAGTTCGCCGGAGCGGCGTGCGCGGCGCGCGTGGTGCGCGTGGTGGCCGAGGCGGCCGAGGCTGAGACGGAAGCGGCCGGCAGGAGGGCGGCGGCGAGCACGGTCGCGATGAGCACGACGCGCTGCCGCAGAGCAGAGGTGATCACGAACGGCACCCTCGCGTGCCCGCCGCGGCCGGCTACGCACCGTCACCCGAAGGTGAGCGTGTCCGCCGCACGGGTGACGGGGCTACGGGGCCGTCACGAAGTCGATCAGTTCCTCCACGCGGCCCAGGAGAGCCGGCTCCAGGTCGCGGTACGAGGTCACCTTGGACAGGATGTGCTGCCAGGCGGCCCCGGTGTTCTCCGGCCAGCCCAGTGACCGGCAGATGCCCGTCTTCCAGTCCTGGCCCCGGGGAACGACCGGCCACGCGGCGATGCCCAGCGCGGACGGCTTCACCGCCTGCCACACGTCCACGTACGGGTGGCCCACGACCAGCACGTCCGGCGAGGTCACCGACGCCGCGATACGGGACTCCTTCGACCCCGGCACCAGGTGGTCCACCAGGACCCCCAGCCGGGCGTCCGGGGCCGGGCCGAACTCCGCCACGACGGCCGGGAGGTCGTCCACGCCCTCCAGGTACTCCACGACCACGCCCTCGATCCGCAGGTCGTCACCCCAGACCCGCTCCACCAGCTCCGCGTCGTGCCGGCCCTCGACGTAGATCCGGCCCGCCCGCGCCACCCGTGCCCGGGCACCGGGGACGGCGATCGACCCGGACGCGGTGCGGGCCGGGGCGGCCGGGGCGCGGGACGGGCGGACCAGGGTGACGACCGCCCCGTCCAGCAGGAACCCGCCCGGCTCCATCGGGAACACCCGCCGCTTGCCGAACCGGTCCTCCAGGGTCACCGTGCCCGCCTCGCAGGACACCACGGCGCCGCAGAAATCCGTACCGGCCACCTCGACCACCAGATCGGGTTCCGCCGCCACCTCCGGCACGGTCCTGGGGCGCTTCCACTGCGGGGTCAGGTCGGGGGAGTACTCGCGCATCCGGCCGACAGTAGGAGAGCCGCGGCCGTCATGCCTCCGACACGCCGAAACGGGCGGCCAGTGTGGCGCGTTGCGCACGGACGAAGTCCGCGGAGACCACCGCTCCGTGACCGGGCACGTACAGCGCGTCGTCCCCGCCCAGCGACAGCAGCCGGTCCATGGCCGCCGGCCACTGCGCCGGCACCGCGTCATGGCCGGCCTGCGGTTCGCCCGACTCCTCGACCAGGTCCCCGCAGAAGACCGTCTCGCGTTCGCCGGGGACGAAGACGGCCAGGTCGTGGCGGCTGTGCCCGGGCCCCACGTTCGCCAGCAGCACCTGCACCCCGCCCAGCTCCAGCGTCCACTCGCCCGACACCGGGTGCCGCGGCAGCACCAGCTGCTCCACGGCCTCCGCCGCCTCCGCCCGCGCCAGTCCGTGCCGTACGGCGGACTCGCGCAGCTCCTCGCGGCCCGTGGCGAGCAGCGCGTCCAGCCCGACCGCCCCGAACGCCTCGGCCCCGGCGAAGGCCGCCCCGCCCAGCACGTGATCGAAATGACCGTGCGTGAATGCGAGATGAGTCACGTGCCGGCCGGTCAGCCGCTCCGCCTCGGCCCGCAGCAGGGTGCCCTCCCGCAGACACGAACCCGGGTCGACGAGGAGGACGGAATCGTCCCCCACCACCAGTCCCACCGTGCAGTCCCACACCGGAAGCCGGCGCCGGCCGGTCCGCCCGGTCAGCCGCTCCCAGCCCGCCTCTTCCCATTGCACGTCCATGCCGCGACGCTACCCTGGCGGGCCTCCCTTGCCAGGGTCTTACTACCCGGCCGTACACTGAGCGGGGGATCTCTGGCACTCGAACGATCAGAGTGCCAGTCAACAGGCAGCGAACAAGGCAACGGACACAGCTGGAGGTGTGCGCGATGCTCAGCGAACGCAGACTCGAAGTGCTGCGCGCCATCGTCCAGGACTACGTCGGGACGGAGGAGCCGGTCGGCTCCAAGGCGCTCACCGAGCGGCACCGGCTCGGCGTCTCGCCCGCCACCGTGCGCAACGACATGGCCGTGCTGGAGGACGAGGGCTACATCGCCCAGCCCCACACCAGCGCGGGCCGGATCCCCACCGACAAGGGGTACCGGCTCTTCGTCGACAAGCTGGCGGGCGTCAAGCCGCTGTCGTCGCCCGAGCGCCGGGCCATCCAGAACTTCCTCGACGGCGCCGTCGACCTCGACGACGTGGTCGGCCGGACGGTGCGGCTGCTCGCGCAGCTCACCCGCCAGGTCGCGGTCGTCCAGTACCCCTCGCTGACGCGCTCCACCGTGCGCCACGTCGAGCTGCTGTCGCTGGCCCCGGCCCGGCTGATGCTCGTGCTGATCACCGACACGGGCCGCGTCGAGCAGCGGCTCATCGACTGCGCGGCCCCCTTCGGCGAGACCTCGCTCGCCGATCTGCGGGCCCGCCTCAACAGCAGGGTCGTCGGCCGCCGGTTCACCGACGTACCCCCGCTCGTCCAGGACCTCCCCGAATCCTTCGAGGCCGAGGACCGCGGCACGGTCTCCACCGTGCTCGCGACGCTCCTCGAAACCCTGGTCGAGGAAGCCGAGGAGCGGCTGATGATCGGCGGTACCGCCAATCTCACCCGCTTCGGACACGATTTTCCCCTGACGATCAGGCCGGTGCTCGAAGCGCTGGAGGAGCAGGTCGTGCTCCTCAAGCTGCTGGGCGAGGCCAATGAGTCGGGAATGGCCGTACGGATCGGGCATGAGAATGCCTACGAGGGACTGAACTCCACGTCCGTCGTCTCGGTCGGTTACGGTTCGGGCGGCGAAACAGTCGCCAAACTCGGCGTGGTCGGACCGACCCGCATGGACTACCCCGGAACGATGGGAGCGGTACGCGCAGTGGCACGTTACGTCGGACAGATCCTGGCGGAGTCGTAAGTGGCCACGGACTACTACGCCGTTCTCGGCGTGCGCCGCGACGCATCGCAGGACGAGATCAAGAAGGCCTTCCGGCGCCTCGCGCGTGAACTCCACCCGGATGTGAATCCGGACCCGAAGACGCAGGAGCGCTTCAAGGAGATCAACGCGGCGTACGAGGTGCTCTCGGACCCGCAGAAGAAGCAGACCTACGACCTCGGCGGCGACCCGCTGTCCTCCTCGGGCGGCGGCGGTGGCGCGGGCGGATTCGGGGCGGGCGGCTTCGGCAACTTCTCCGACATCATGGACGCCTTCTTCGGCCAGGCCTCGCAGCGCGGCCCGCGCTCGCGGACCCGTCGCGGCCAGGACGCCATGATCCGCCTGGACCTGGAGCTGGACGAGGCGGCCTTCGGGACCACCAAGGACATCCAGGTCGACACGGCCGTCGTCTGCACCACCTGCTCCGGCGAGGGCGCCGCTCCCGGCACCTCCGCGCAGACGTGTGACATGTGCCGCGGCCGCGGCGAGGTCTCGCAGGTCACCCGGTCCTTCCTGGGCCAGGTCATGACCTCGCGCCCCTGCCCGCAGTGCCAGGGCTTCGGCACCGTGGTCCCGACCCCGTGTCCCGAGTGCGCGGGCGACGGCCGGGTCCGCTCCCGCCGCAGCCTCACGGTCAAGATCCCGGCGGGCGTCGAGAACGGCACCCGCATCCAGCTCGCGGGCGAGGGCGAGGTCGGCCCCGGCGGCGGCCCCGCCGGCGACCTGTACGTGGAGATCCACGAGCTGCCGCACCCGACCTTCCAGCGGCGCGGGGACGACCTGCACTGCACGGTCACCATCCCGATGACGGCGGCCGCGCTGGGCACCAAGTGCCCGCTGGAGACGCTGGACGGCCTGGAGGAGATCGACATCCGGCCCGGCACCCAGTCCGGCCAGGCGATCCCGCTGCACGGGCGTGGTGTCACCCACCTGCGCGGTGGCGGGCGCGGCGACCTGATCGTGCACGTCGAGGTCACCACCCCGAGCAAGCTGGACCCGCAGCAGGAGGACCTGCTGCGTCAGCTGGCGAAGCTGCGCGGCGAGGAGCGGCCGACCGGTCAGTTCGCGCCGGGGCAGCAGGGTCTGTTCAGCCGGCTGAAGGACGCCTTCAACGGCCGCTGACCGTCATGACCTCGTCGACGAGCCCGGCCCGGGGACGCCCCCGGCCGGGCTCGCCGCATTCCCGCGAGTCCGCTTCCCGGCCACGCCGGGAAGCGGACTATGCCAGCCGAATGCGGTGATTCGGCCCCCTGAGCGGGACGTGGCACGATGCAGTCCATGTCCACCGCACCGAACGGTCTCTCCCCGTACCCGATCGTGCAGGCACCCATGGCGGGCGGCGCCTCCTGTCCGCCGCTCGTCGCAGCCGTGTGCGAGGCGGGCGGGCTGGGCTTCCTGGCCGGTGGGTACAAGACCGCCGACGGCATGTACCAGGAGATCAAGCAGGTACGCGCGCTCACCCGGCGCCCGTTCGGAGTGAACCTCTTCATGCCGCAGACCGGTTACGTGGATCCGGCCGCCGTCGAGACGTACCGCGGGCAGCTGGCCGGTGAGGCGAGCTGGTACGAGATCTCGCTCGCCGACGAGGACATCATCGGCACCTGCGACGACGGCTACGAGGCGAAGCTCGCCATTCTGCGCGAGGACCCCGTTCCGGTCGTCTCCTTCACCTTCGGCTGCCCCGCCCCGGAGGTCCTCGCCTCCCTGCGCAAGGCCCGTACGTACACCGTCGTCACCGCGACCTCGGTCGAGGAGGCCCGCGCCGCGCAGGAGGCCGGAGCCGACGCCGTCTGCGTGCAGGGGGTGGAGGCCGGCGGCCACCAGGGAACCCACTGGGACGACCCGGAGGCCGACGGCACGGCGGCGGTGGGCCTGCTCGCCCTGGTGGCGCAGGTGCGGGAGGCCGTGGCCCTCCCGATCATCGCGGCGGGTGGCCTGATGCGGGGCTCGCAGATCGCCGCGCTGCTGGCGGCGGGCGCGGAGGCGGCCCAGCTCGGGACGGCCTTCCTGGCCTGTCCGGAGTCGGGGGCGGACCCGTTGCACAAGAAGGCGCTGACCGACCCGCTGTTCGTCAGGACCGAGCTGACCCGGGCCTTCTCGGGGCGGCCGGCCAGAGGGCTCGTGAACCGGTTCATGCGCGAACACGGACCGTACGCCCCCGCCGCCTATCCGCAGGTCCACCAGCTGACCTCGGGGCTGCGCAAGGCGGCCGCCGCGGCCGGGGACCCGCAGGGCATGGCCCTGTGGGCGGGCCAGGGGCACCGGCTGGCGCGGACGCTGCCGGCCGGCGAGCTGGTGGAGGTGCTGGCGGCCGAACTGGCCGAGGCGCAGAGCACGTTGAAGGCAAGACAGAAGAGGAGTGCGTCATGACCGCCCCGGTGTTCGTGGTCGAAGAGGTCCCGTCGGGAACGGAGTTCGTCCTGGACGGCCCCGAAGGCCGGCACGCGGTGTCCGTGAAGCGGCTGAACCCGGGCGAGGCGGTGGTCCTCACGGACGGCCGGGGCGGCTGGGCGGAGACGGTCGTGAAGGCCGCGGAGGGCAAGGACCGCCTGGTCCTCGCGGTGTCCTCGGCCGGGCTGGAAGCCGAGCCGGCGGTCCGCATCACGGTGGTCCAGGCCCTGCCCAAGGGGGACCGCGGCGAGCTGGCCGTGGAGACCATGACCGAGACGGGCGTGGACGCGATCGTGCCGTGGCAGGCCTCGCGCTGCATCACGCAGTGGCGCGGCGACCGCGGGGCCAAATCCCTGGCGAAGTGGCGGGCCACGGCCCGGGAGGCGGGCAAGCAGTCCCGCCGGGTCCGCTTCCCGGAGGTGTCCGAGGCCATGTCCACCAAGCAGGTGGCGGCGCTGCTGGCCGGAGCCGATCTGGCGATGGTCCTCCACGAGGACCGCGACACCCCTTCCGAGGCGCTGGCCGCGGCCGAGCTCCCCGTGGCCGGGTCGATCGTGCTGGTCGTCGGCCCCGAGGGCGGGGTCTCCCCGGAGGAGCTGGCCGTCTTCGCCGAGGCGGGAGCCCGTCCCCACCGGCTGGGCCGCTCCGTCCTGCGGACCTCCACGGCCGGAACGGCCGCGACGGCGGTCCTGTTGGCCCGCACGGGACGCTGGGGCTAGGGGGCGTCCGGGCGTCGAAGTGGCGCCGGCCGCCGCGGTCCGGGCGCCACTTTGACGACCGGACCTAACGGTTCGCCCCGATCGCTCCGGGGATACGATGCCCGGAGCGATCAACGACACGGAGGCGAAGCGATGGCCGGGGAACCGCAGGCCGACTGCCTGTTCTGCAAGATCGTCGCGGGGACCATCCCGGCGACCGTGGTCCGGGAGACCGAGACGACCGTCGCCTTCCGGGACATAAACCCGCAGGCGCCCACGCACGTGCTCGTCATCCCGCGTGTCCACTACCCCGACGCCGCCGCCCTGGCCGCGGCCGAGCCGGGCATCGCCGCCGACGTGCTGAGCGAGGCCGGGCGGATCGCCGCCGAGGAGAAGGTCGACGACCACGGCTACCGGGTCGTGTTCAACACCGGCGCCGGCGCCGGTCAGACCGTCTTCCACGCGCACGCGCACGTGCTCGGGGGCCGCGGCCTCCAGTGGCCTCCCGGATAGAGCGTGTCCGTACGCGAGTTCGTGGTGCTGGGCACCGCCAGCCAGGTGCCCACGCGCCACCGCAACCACAACGGCTACCTGCTGCGCTGGGACGGCGAGGGCTTTCTCTTCGACCCGGGCGAGGGCACCCAGCGCCAGATGCTGCGCGCCGGGGTCGCCGCACACGACATCAACCGGATCTGCGTCACCCACTTCCACGGTGACCACAGCCTCGGCCTCGCCGGGGTGATCCAGCGGATCAACCTCGACCGGGTCCCGCACGCCGTCACCGCGCACTATCCGGCCTCGGGCCAGAAGTTCTTCGACCGGCTGCGGTACGCCACGGCCTACCGGGAGACCGTCCTGATCGACGAGGAGCCGGTGGCCGGGGAAGGGGCGCTGACGCTGGCGCGCGGGGCCTCGTACGTCCTGGAGGCGCGGCGGCTCTCGCACCCCGTGGAGTCCTTCGGCTACCGGATCATCGAACCCGACGGGCGCCGCATGGTCCCGGAGCTGCTCGCGCGGCACGGGATCAAGGGGCCCGACGTGGGCCGGATCCAGCGCGAGGGGCGGCTGGACGGGGTCACGCTGGAGGAGGTCAGCGAGCCGAAGCCGGGGCAGCGGTTCGCGTTCGTCATGGACACCCGGCTGTGTGAGGGCGTGGAGGCGCTCGCCGAGGGCTGCGACATGCTGGTCATCGAGTCGACCTTCCTCGACGAGGACGCGCAGCTGGCCGCCGACCACGGGCACCTCACGGCCGGGCAGGCGGCGCGGGCGGCGCGGGACGGGGGCGTGCGCCATCTCGTGCTGACGCACTTCTCGCAGCGGTACACCGATCCTTCCGCCTTCGAACGCCAGGCCCGCGAGGCGGGGTTCGAGGGCGACCTGACGGTGGCGGCGGACCTGGTACGCGTGCCGCTGCCCAAGCGGGGCTGAGCCGGTTCCCTACCGGGACCCGGCGGTTCGGGCGGTTCGGCCGCCCCGGTCCGGTGCGGTGCGGTCCGGTCCGGTCCGGTGTGGCGCCGCCGTCGTGGACCCCGTGGATCCCGTGGATCCCGCGCCGACGGGGCCGGACTCGCCCTGCGGGCAACCAGCCGTGCCGAACGGACGGCATCGACCGGAATCTCGGCCGCCGGTCACAGGGCTGGATGCGGTCGCGGGAGCGGTGGGCAGGACCGGGCGGGGCGGGCGGCGGACGGAGACCTCCGCGCCCTCCGACTCCGCCGCCCCGACCCACGTCCCCCGCGCGGGCCTGCGGCACCGTCCCGGCCTGCGTTCCCCGTGCTGGTCTGCGCCCCGTGCTGGTCTTGGCGCCGCGCCGGTCTGCGCCCCGGGCTGGCTCGCGGCTGTCCCGGCCCGCGCTCCCGCGCTGGCACATGGCACCACCCGGTCTGCGTCCCCTGGGCTCGTCTCGGCGCTGTGCCGGTCTGCGTCCCCGGCTGGCTCGCGGCTGTCCCGGCCCGCGCTCCCGCGCTGGCACATGGCACTATCCCGTCTGCGTCCCTCGGCTGGTCTTGGCACCGCGCCGGTTTGCGTCCCCGGCTGGACGGCGGCACCCCGCCGTCCCGCGTTCCCGGTCCGCCCCGCAGCACCGGTCTGCCCCGCAGCCCCGCGGCCCCGCGGCCCCGCTTCGGCCCGTGCCCTCGGGCCGGCCCCCGGTACCGCGCCGTTGTGCGGGCCCCGCCCCGATCCGCGGCACCGCCGGCGGGCGGCCGTGCGCGTGCGGTGCGTCGGCGGCCATCGGACCCGCGCCGCGGCCGGTACCCGGCCCATGCCGGGGGAGCCCGCGCGCTCGGCGAGCAGGGTTCCGGTCACCGGCCCGCAGGCCACGTACGGGGAGGCCGCAGGGCCGGCCGGCACCGCCCGGTCGCCCCGCGACCCCGCGCCGGCCCGCGCCCTCGGGCTGGCCCGCGTCCCTGCGCGGGCCGCCCCGGCCGCCCCGGCCGCGGGGACACCGAGCATGCCCGGCGGGGGGATGAGGCCACACGGGTAGTGATCTGGGCCACACTTGGTTTCGGGGCCGCCCGGGACGGGCAGGGCTGGCAGCTTTCCACCCCAAACCCGCGTGCAGAAACGACCCTTCGAGAACAACGGGGAGTACACCGTGACCAGTCGGGACAGCGACGACATCCGCGCAGCAGCAGTGGACCCGCTCGGTCCGCTGCGTGACCCGCAGGAGCCGGGCTGCGACGTCTTCCTGACCGGAACGGTCTTCCTCGACATCATCTTCACGGGCCTCGACTCGGCCCCGGTGCGCGGTACGGAGTCCTGGGCGCGCGGCATGGGCTCCAGCCCCGGCGGCGTGGCCAACATGGCCACCGCCCTCGCCCGCCTCGGTCTGCGCACCTCGCTCGCCGCGGCCTTCGGCGACGACCACTACGGGGAGTACTGCTGGGACGCCCTCGAACAGGGAGAGGGGATCGACCTCTCCATGTCGCGGACCATCCCCGGCTGGCACAGCCCGGTCACCGTCTCCATGGCGTACGAGGGCGAGCGCACGATGGTCTCGCACGGCCACGAGGCACCTCCCCCGGCGGGCCCGGCCCCCTTCCCGCAGTGCCCGCCGCGGGCCCGCGCGGCCGTGGCCTCGCTGGGGCCCGGCCGGGGCGAGGCGTGGATCGGCGAGGCGGCGCGGCGCGGCGCGCGGGTCTTCGCGGACGTGGGCTGGGACGAGAGCGGCCGCTGGGAGCTGGGGGCCCTGGCCGACCTGCAGCACTGCGAGGCCTTCCTGCCGAACGCGGGCGAGGCCATGCGGTACACACGGACCGACTGCCCGCGCGCGGCGGCCCGGGCGCTGGCGGAGAAGGTGCCGATCGCCGTGGTGACGATGGGCGCGGAGGGCTCGTACGCGGTGGACGGACGCTCGGGCGAGACGGCGGCGGTCCCGGGGATCGCGGTGGACGCGCTGGACCCGACCGGGGCAGGGGACGTGTACGTGGCGGGCTTCGTCACCGGCACGCTCGCGGGCTGGCCGCTGGCGGACCGGCTGGCCTTCGCCGGGCTGACGGCGGCGCTGTCGGTCCAGGAGTTCGGCGGCTCCCTGTCGGCCCCCGGCTGGCCGGAGGTCGCCCACTGGTGGCGGGCCGCCCCGGACGGGCTGCGCGGCCGGTACGGCTTCCTGGACGACCTGGTCCCGCCCGGCTCGTCCCCGGCGGCGCGGCGCAGGGCGGTGCCGACCATCGGCTTCCGGCACTCCGCGTAGCCGGCCGTACCGGCGGGGAAAACCCCTCGGTGAAGGCCGGGCGGCGACGTAGGCTTGGTAGTCCGGAGGTCGTCGATCGGCGCGGCCCCTCAGCGGGAGGTATGCGCAGGCCACAGTGCCGGCCCATGACTCAGACACCCACAGCCCAGATCCCAGCGCCGGGCCAGGCGCGAGCCCACTTCACCGTTCCGGCCACGCACCCGATGGTGACGGTGCTCGGCTCGGGTGACGCCCTGTTGCGCGTGATCGAGAGGGCCTTCCCGGAGGCCGACATCCACGTGCGGGGCAATCAGGTCAGCGCTGTCGGGAAGGCGGCGGAAGTCGCTCTGATCCAGCGCCTGTTCGACGAGATGATGCTGGTGCTCCGCACCGGGCAGCCGATGACGGAGGACGCAGTGGAACGCTCGATCGCCATGCTCCGGGCCAATGGCAGCGGCGTGGAGGGAGGGGAGGAGACGCCCGCCGAGGTGCTCACCCAGAACATCCTCTCCAACCGCGGCCGCACCATCCGGCCCAAGACCCTCAACCAGAAGCGGTACGTCGACGCGATCGACAAGAACACGATCGTTTTCGGCATCGGCCCCGCCGGTACCGGCAAAACCTACCTCGCCATGGCCAAGGCGGTGCAGGCGCTGCAGTCCAAGCAGGTCAGCCGGATCATCCTGACCCGGCCGGCCGTCGAGGCGGGGGAGCGGCTCGGCTTCCTCCCGGGCACGCTCTTCGACAAGATCGATCCGTACCTGCGTCCGCTCTACGACGCCCTGCACGACATGCTCGACCCGGACTCGATCCCCCGGCTGATGGCCGCCGGGACCATCGAGGTGGCCCCCCTGGCGTACATGCGCGGCCGCACCCTGAACGACGCGTTCGTCGTCCTCGACGAGGCGCAGAACACGACTCCGGAACAGATGAAGATGTTCCTGACCCGCCTCGGCTTCGACTCGAAGATCGTCATCACCGGTGACGTCACCCAGGTCGACCTGCTGCCGGGCGGCACCAGGAGCGGTCTGCGCCAGGTGCAGTCGATCCTCGAAGGGGTTCCGGACATCCACTTCTCGCGGCTCACGTCCGAGGATGTCGTCCGGCACAAGCTGGTCGGCCGTATCGTCGACGCGTACGAGAAGTACGAGGACGGCCAGGACGGCCGGAACGGCCAACACGGGAAGTAGAACTCAGCGCACCATGTCGATCGACGTCAACAACGAGTCCGGAACCGAGGTCGACGAGCGGGCGATCCTCGACATCGCCCGCTACGCGCTCACCCGGATGCGGATCCACCCGCTGTCCGAGCTCTCCGTCATCGTCATCGACGAGGACGCGATGGAGCAGCTCCACATCCAGTGGATGGACCTGCCCGGACCCACCGACGTCATGTCCTTCCCGATGGACGAGCTCCGTCCGCCGGCGAAGGACGACGAGGAGCCCCCGCAGGGACTCCTCGGTGACATCGTGCTCTGCCCCGAGGTCGCCAAGAGGCAGGGCGAGGAAGCCCCGACGCAGCACTCCATGGACGAGGAGCTCCAGCTCCTGACCGTCCACGGGGTGCTGCACCTGCTCGGTTACGACCACGAGGAGCCGGACGAGAAGGCGGAGATGTTCGGCCTCCAGGCGGCCATCGTCGACGGCTGGCGCACCGAATGCGGTATGACCGGCCCGTCCCCGGCGCCGACCGTCTCGTGACCGCCCCCCAACTGATCACCGGCGCCGTCCTGCTGGTGGTGGTGGCCTGGTTCGCTGCGTGCGCCGAGTCCGGGATCGCCCGCATCTCCAGCTTCCGCGCCGAGCAGGCCGTGAGGGAGGGCCGGCGCGGCAGCGCGAAGCTCGCCCAGGTGGCCGGCGACCCCACCCGCTACCTCAATGTGGCGCTGCTGGTCCGTGTCACCTGCGAGATGGCGGCGGGGGTCCTCGTGACCTACGTCTGCCTCGACGAATTCGGTGAGAACTGGACCGCGCTGCTCGTGGCCATCGCCGTGATGGTGCTGGTCTCCTTCGTCGCCGTTGGGGTGTCCCCGCGTACGATCGGCCGCCAGCACCCGCTGAACACCGCGACGGCTGCCGCGTACGTCCTCGTGCCGCTCGCCCGGGTGATGGGACCGATCCCGCAGCTGCTGATCCTCATCGGCAACGCGCTCACACCCGGCAAGGGCTTCCGCAAGGGGCCGTTCGCCTCCGAGGCCGAACTGCGCGCGATGGTCGACCTCGCGGAGAAGGAGTCGCTGATCGAGGACGACGAGCGCCGGATGGTGCACCAGGTCTTCGAGCTCGGCGACACCCTGGTGCGCGAGGTGATGGTGCCGCGCACCGACCTGATCTGCATCGAGCGGTACAAGACGATCCGTCAGGCGACCACCCTCGCGCTGCGGTCGGGCTTCTCGCGCATCCCGGTGACCGGGGAGAACGAGGACGACATAGTCGGGATCGTCTACCTGAAGGACCTCGTCCGCAAGACCCACATCAGCCGGGAGGCGGAGTCCGACCTGGTCTCCACGGTCATGCGGTCGGCGGTCTTCGTGCCGGACACCAAGAACGCGGGCGACCTGCTGCGCGAGATGCAGCAGGTGCGCAACCACGTGGCCGTGGTCATCGACGAGTACGGCGGCACCGCCGGCATCGTCACGATCGAGGACATCCTGGAGGAGATCGTCGGCGAGATCACCGACGAGTACGACCGGGAGCTCCCGCCGGTCGAGGACCTCGGCGAGGACCGATACCGGGTCACGGCCCGCCTGGACATCACCGACCTCGGTGAGCTGTTCAAGGTCGAGGCGTTCGACGACGAGGACGTGGAGACGGTCGGCGGACTGCTGGCGAAGGCGCTGGGCCGGGTGCCGATCGCGGGCGCCTCGGCCCTGGTCGAGCTGCCGGACGGGCGGCCACTGCGGCTGACGGCCGAGTCCCCGGCCGGGCGGCGGAACAAGATCGTGACGGTGCTGGTGGAACCGGTGGCCGCGGCCGACGCCGCGGGGGAGGAGGGGGAATGACCCCGGCGCAGCTGCGGGAGTTCTGCCTGAGCTTCAACGCGGCGGTGGAGGAGTTCCCCTTCACCCCGGAGACCTCCGTGTTCAAGGTGCTGGGCAAGGTGTTCGCGCTCACGGCGCTGGACGCCGAGCCGCTGAAGGTCAACCTCAAGTGCGAGCCGGAGCTGGCGGTGCGCCTGCGCGAGGAGCACGCGGCGGTCGTGCCGGGCTATCACATGAACAAGCGGCACTGGAACACGGTGACCGCGGGCGGGCCCGACGCGCTGGCGGACGAGATGGTCCGGGAGCTGGTGGAGGACTCGTACGACCTGGTGGTCGCGGGTCTGCCGAAGGCGGAACGGCTGCGGCTCGACCGGCCGTGACCGCTCGGTCGCGGCGGGGTCGTTGCACGGCCCCGCCCCGGCGCTCCCTATGCTTTCGACCATGACCGACAGCACCGGGATCGACCCCGAGGACAGCAAGATCATCACGCTGGCGCGCAGCGCCCGGGCCCGCAACGGCGTGGCCGAGGGGGCGGCGGTGCGGGACGAGACGGGCCGCACCTACGTCGCCGGGACGGTGGAGCTCGACTCCCTGAAGCTGAGCGCGCTGCAGACCGCGGTCGCGATGGCGGTGGCGAGCGGGGCCCGGTCCCTGGAGGCCGCCGCCGTGGTCAGCGACTCCGACACCCCCGCCGAGGCCGACCGCGCCGCCGTACGGGACCTGGGCGGCCCGGCCACCCCGGTGCTGCTGGCGGCCCCGGACGGCACCCTGAAGTCGGCGACCCCGGCGGGCTGACCGGGCGGCCCTACGCTCCGGCCGGGGCGGCCGGGGCGGCCGGGGCGGCTGGGGCGGCTGGGGCGGCCGGAGCGGGGCGGCGCCGGATCACCATCGACATCAGCGCGGCCATCGCGCACAGCGCGCCCGAGGCGTACCAGACGACGTCGTACGAGCCGAAGACGTCCCGCGCCATGCCGCCCAGGAAGGCGACCACCGCCGCCCCCACCTGGTGCGAGGCCAGCACCCAGCCGAAGACGATGGCGCTGTCGTCCCCGTACTGCTCGCGGCACAGGGCGATGGTCGGCGGGACGGTCGCCACCCAGTCCAGGCCGTAGAAGACGATGAAGAAGACCATCGGCGGGTGGACCGACGGGGCCAGCAGCATCGGCAGGAAGAGCAGCGAGACCCCGCGCAGGGCGTAGTAGACCGCCAGGAGCCGGCGCGCCTCGAAGCGGTCCGTGAACCAGCCGGACGCCACCGTGCCGACCACGTCGAACACACCGATCACCGCCAGCAGACCGGCCGCCGCCGTCACCGGCATGCCGTGGTCGTGCGCCGCCGGTACGAAGTGGGTCCTGACCAGGCCGTTCGTGGAGGCGCCGCAGATCGCGAAGGTCCCCGCGAGCAGCCAGAAGGGGCCGGTCCGGGCCGCCTTGAACAGGACGGTGACCGCCCGGCGCGCGGCACCCGGCACCGGGGCGGGCTTCTGCGCGTACGTGCCGCCGTACGGGGCCAGGTCCACGTCCGCCGGGTGGTCGCGCAGCAGCAGCCACACGAACGGGACCACGCACAGGGCGGTGAGGGAGACGGTCACCGTCGCCGGGCGCCAGCCGTGGTGCTCCACCAGCCAGGACAGCAGCGGCAGGAAGACCAGCTGACCGGAGGCGCCGGCCGCCGTCAGGATCCCGGTGACCAGGCCGCGCCGCGCCGTGAACCACCGGTTGGTCACCGTCGCCGCGAAGGCCAGGGCCATCGAGCCGCTGCCCAGGCCCACCAGCACGCCCCAGAACAGCACCAGCTGCCAGGGGGCGGTCATCCACACGGTGGCGACCGAGCCGCCCGCGATGACCGTCAGCGCGCAGGCGACGACCCTGCGGATGCCGAAGCGGTCCATCAGGGCGGCCGCGAACGGCGCGGTGAGCCCGTACAGCGCGAGGTTCACGGAGACGGCGAGTCCGATCGTGCCGCGCGACCAGTCGAACTCCTCGTGCAGCGGCTCGATGAGCAGTCCGGGCAGGGAGGCGAAGCCGGCGGCGCCGATGATCGTCACGAAGGCGACGGCGGCGACGGACCAGGCGCGGTGGATGCGTCCGGGCCGCCGCGGGCCCTGCCGGGGGGCCTGCCGGGGGGCCGTCGAGGCGGAGGCCGTGGAGGTGGGGACTGTCTGCGTCACGCCGACAGCTTCCGGCCTGCCGCGCCCCCGACGACAGTGGCCTGACTGTCATGCTTCGATACGATCGGGCCATGGAGCCACGAGCCCAAACCCACCGCGTCGTCGTCCTCGCCCTCGCCGGGCTGCTGCCCTTCGAGCTCGGCATCCCGCACCGGCTCTTCGGGCGCGCCGAGGATCCGGCCGGGCGGCCGCTCTACGAGATCCTGACCTGCGCTCTCGCCCCCGGGCCGGTGCGCACGGACGCCGACTTCGCGATCCAGGTCGAGCACGGCCCGGAGCTGCTGGCCACCGCCGACACCGTGGTGGTGCCGGCCTCCTACGCGCTGGGTCCGGTGTACGAGCAAGGCCGGCTGACCGGGGAACTCGCCTCGGCCCTCGGGCACATCCGGCCCGGCACACGGCTCGTCTCCATCTGCACCGGGGGCTACGTCCTGGCCGCCGCGGGCTACCTCGACGGCCGCCGGGCCACCACTCACTGGGCCTCCGCCGACCACTTCCAGCGGCTGTTCCCGGCCGTCCGGGTCGACCCGGACGTGCTCTACACCGACGACGGGGACGTGCTGACCTCCGCAGGCGTCGCCGCCGGGATCGACCTGTGCCTGTACATCGTGCGCCGCGACCACGGCGCGGCCGTCGCGAACGACGTGGCCCGGCGCACCGTCGTACCGCCCCACCGGGACGGCGGGCAGGCGCAGTTCATCGAGCGTCCGGTGCCGCAGCCGCAGCTGGCCAGCACCACGGCGGCCCGCGCGTGGGTGATGGACCGGCTGCACGAACCGCTGCGCCTCACCGACCTGGCCCGGAAGGAGGCCATGTCGGTGCGCACCTTCACGCGCCGCTTCCGGGAGGAGTCGGGCCTCAGCCCGGGCCAGTGGATCGTGGGGCAGCGGGTGGAGCGGGCCCGGCGGCTGCTGGAGGAGACGGAGCTGCCGGTGGAGCGGGTGGCGCGGGAGGCGGGCTTCGGAACGGCGCAGTCGCTGCGCAAGCACGTGCAGGCAGCGCTGGGGGTGAGCCCGACGGCCTACCGGCGCACCTTCCGCGCCGCCGCCGACACCGCCGGCCCCGGCACGCCGCCAGCTTCTGATGGGCCATCAGTTGGTGACCCGTCCGTGCATTGACTTCTCCTGCCGCCCGCTCGTGAATGGCCCCCTGTCGGGGTGACGGAACCCAGGGGGCGGGCAGTGCGAACAGGCGCGCGCAGCAGGAGCAGGAGATGGTCGGCAGCCTTCGGCACGGCCGTGCTCGCGGCAGCGGCCGGGGGAGCGCTGAGCGCACCCGCCGCCGCCGTCGACGAAACGCCCCCGCGCGGGGTCCCGGGCCTCGTGGACTTCCCGACCCACTGCCTGCCGCCCCAGGAGGCCGGACTCCCGCCCGCCGACGGGCCGACCACCGCCCGGATCACCGTCGACGACCCGGCTCCACAGGTCGGCGACACCGTCACCGTGACCTACCAGGTGATCAGCACCCCCGCCGTGGCGGCCCCGGACCCGGACCGGGGACCGGAGGGCGCCGGACTCCCCGCCGACGCGCCGGCCCCGACCGGCCGGATCCTGCTGGCGGGCGCCCAGAGCGGCGAGGTCACCGTGGTCGGCGACCGGCGGGGCCTGCGCGAGGGGCCCGACGGCCCCTCCGGGCCCGGCGCCGCCCCGCCCGCCCTCACCATGACCGGCACCTTCACCGTCACCGCGCCCGGCGAGATCACCCTGGCCCCCGGGAGCTACACCCTGCACACCAGCAGCCCGGTGGCCCTCGACACCGTGTGCACGGCCGCCGCGGCCCCCGTCTCCGTACGCCTCACCGCGACCCCGCTGCCCACGGCGAACCTGCGCAGCGTCTTCCCGGCGTCGCCCGCAGGCGCTCCGGGAACCAGGCTCAAGGTCACCGCGGCCGGCTTCACCCCGGGCGCCACCGTGACGGTGGCCGGGCGGGCGGGCGCCGCCGAGACCGCCGACCGGGCCGCCGCCACCGCCGACGGGCTCGGGGTGGCCCTGGCCGAGCTGCCGCTCACCGACGAGGCCACCACCGCGGTCGTCGCCTACGAGGGCGCGGCCTGGTCCGCGGGCCTGGGTTCGGGACCGGCCGCGTTCACCGTCATCGGGGTCGCCCCGCCGCCGTCCGGCACCCAGAAGATCACCGCCACCGTCGAGCCCGGCGCCCTCGGCATGACCCAGGCGGGCGAGGCCATCACCCTGGGCGCGGTGCCCTACGGCGACGGCGGCGGCGCCCCCGGCCGGATCGGCACCGTCACGGTCAAGGACGCCCGCGGCGGTCCGGCCGGCTGGTCCCTGATCGGCAAGGTCACCGACTTCACCGGACCGGGCGGTCTGCGCATCCCGGGCGGCTCCCTCTCCTGGACCCCGACGTGCGCCGCCGCGGAGGGCAGCCCCAGCCGATGCAGGGCGGGCAGCGCGGGCACGGTCGGGCCGGACGGCGCGGTCCTGGCCTCCACCCCCGACGGCCCCCTGGCCGGCGGCACCTTCACCGTCGACGCCGCGGTCACCCTCCAGGTGCCCCCGTACACCCCGCCGGGCGCGTACACGGCGGTCCTGACGCTGACCCTGTCATGACGCCGGGCGTGCCGCCGCGCGGGGCCGTGCCCCTCGCCGCCGTGCTCACCGCACTGCTCGCCGCCGTACTGCTCCTCGGGCCCGCCGGGGCGGCAGCGGGCGCCGACAACGGCCAGTGGTCCGTGCTGCCCGCCGCCAACGCCCTCGGCCAGCGGCCCTACTTCTACCTCGCCGCCGCGCCCGGCCGGTCCGCCGCCGACACCGTGACCGTCACCAACCGCACCGACCGGCCCCGCACCTTCCGGCTCTATGCCGCCGACGCCTACAACACCGCCCGGGACGGCGGCTTCGCCATCCGCGGCCCCGACGAGCCGCGCCTGGCCACGGCCGCCTGGGTCAGGCTCGACCGGGAGCGGGTCACCGTACCGGCCGGGGCGTCCGTCAGCGTCGCCTTCACCCTCACCGTCCCCGACCGGGCCGAACCGGGCGACCACCCCGGGGCCCTCGTGGCCCTGGAGGACCGGCCCGCCGGCACCACGGCCCGGGGGATCGGTGTGCAGCAGGCCGTCGCCGCCCGTCTGTACCTGCGGGTGACCGGCCCCACCGCCCCGGCCCTCGCCGTCCGGGACGTCTCCGTCCGGCGCCGCGGCGACGGCGCGGAGGTCTCGTACACGCTCCACAACCTCGGCAACGTCACACTGCGCCCCCGGGCGGTCCTGACCGTCTCCGGGGCCCTCGGCCGGCCCCTGCTCGACCGCGGCCTCAGCGGACTGCCCGCCGAGCTGCTGCCCGGTCAGGACGTGCGGCTCAGCGTCCCCTGGGACGGTCCGCCCGCCACCGAATGGGCCGACGTGACGGTACGGGCCACGGCCGACGGAACCGCAGCTCAGGGCCGTGCCGCCTACGCCGCCCACCCCGCCCTCGGCACCTTCCTCGCGGCCGTCGGCGTCCTCGCGGCGGCGGGCTGGTCGGCGCTGGGAGCGGCATCGGGGAGAATGGCCCGTATGAGCGATCGTTCCCCCGAGTCCACCGCCCCGCACCGTGCGGGCTTCGCCTGTTTCGTCGGCCGCCCCAACGCGGGGAAGTCGACCCTCACCAACGCACTCGTGGGCACCAAGGTCGCGATCACCTCCAACCGGCCGCAGACCACCCGCCACACCGTCCGCGGCATCGTGCACCGCCCCGACGCCCAGCTCGTCCTGGTCGACACGCCCGGCCTGCACAAGCCGCGCACCCTGCTCGGCGAGCGCCTCAACGACGTCGTACGGTCCACGTGGGCCGAGGTCGACGTCATCGGCTTCTGCCTGCCGGCCGACCAGAAGCTCGGCCCCGGCGACAAGTTCATCGCGAAGGAACTCGCGGGGATCAAGAAGACCCCCAAGATCGCCATCGTGACCAAGACCGACCTGGTCGAGTCCAAGCAGCTGGCCGAGCAGCTCCTCGCCATCAACCAGCTCGCCGAGGAGCTCGGCTTCGAGTGGGCCGAGATCGTCCCCGTCTCGGCCGTCGGCGACAGCCAGGTCCAGCTGCTGGCCGACCTGATCGCGCCGCTGCTGCCCGAGAGCCCGCCGCTGTACCCGGAGGGCGACCTCACCGACGAGCCCGAGATGGTCATGGTCGCGGAGCTGATCCGCGAGGCCGCGCTGGAAGGCGTACGGGACGAGCTGCCGCACTCCATCGCCGTGGTCGTCGAGGAGATGATCCCGCGCGAGAACCGCCCGGCCGACCGGCCGCTGCTCGACATCCACGCCAACGTGTACATCGAGCGGCCCAGCCAGAAGGGCATCATCATCGGCCCGAAGGGCGCCCGCCTGAAGGAGGTCGGGATGAAGTCGCGCAAGCACATCGAGGCGCTGCTCGGGACCCCGGTCTTCCTCGACCTCCACGTGAAGGTCGCCAAGGACTGGCAGCGGGACCCCAAGCAGCTGCGCAAGCTCGGGTTCTGATCCGCAGGGCGGGGCCCGCGGCGTTCCCCCGGCACCCGGGGGCCGAGCGGGACTGTCGAAACGCGTCCCGGTGCTGTGACCGGCAAGGTCCCCCGGGTCACAGCACCGGCGAGCACTAGCGCAGCCGCCGCACCTTCAGCGCGTTGTCCGGGCGGGTTCCGGGGCGGCCGTCGGGTGCGGTCATGGCCTGCTCGTGTTCCGCCGCGAGCAGGACCTCCCAGTCGCCGTCGGGAAGTTCCAGCTGTGCCAGGACCTCGTCCGGGGTCGGGAAGTGGATCTCCGCGAGCTTGTCCGGGTCCCACGAGGGCCCGCCCGCGTGGCCGGCGATCAGCAGGACCCCGCCGGGGGCCACGGCCGCGGCGGCCCTCCGCAGGATCCGCTCACGGGGGAAGTCCCCGTACGAGTGCAGGAAACACGCGGAGACCAGGTCGAACTCCCCGGCGGGGAAGGACTCGGCGAGGTCGTGCCGCTGCCACTCGACGCGGCCGGTGAGCTCCGCCTCGCCGGCGTGCCGGGCCGCCCGCTCCAGGGCAACCCCGGAGATGTCGGTCCCGGTGACGTGCCAGCCCTGCCGGGCCAGCCACACCGCGTCGGCACCCTCCCCGCAGCCGAGGTCCAGAGCGCGGCCGGGGGTGAGGTCCGCGACCTCGCGGACCAGGACGGCATTGGGCCGGCCGCTCCAGATGCGGTCGCTCTCGCTGTAACGGGCGTCCCAGAACTCCGCGCCCGCGGCGTGATCCTGGTGCTGGTGGTGGGACATGGGGGCCTCTTCCTGTACGGGTCTGCCGGTACGGCCGATGCTGCGCCGGTACCGCCCGCGCGGGCAAATACCGTTGCCGTTCCGGCAAAACCCGCCAGGTCGCCTATGCCGGGGGCTCCGCGATCAGGGCCGTCGCCACGCGGCGGAACCCGATGCGGCCGTAGACCCGGGCCACGTCCTCGTCGCCGGCGGAGAGGAAGACCGTACGGGCGCCCCGCTCCCGTGCCTGAGCGACCAGGGCCGCCGTGACGCCGAGGGCCAGGCCCTGCCGCCGGGCCGACGGGAGGGTGCCGACGCCCACCACCTCGGCGACGTCCCCGACCGGGTTGTACTGGCCGGAGCACAGGGTCACGCCGTCCCGCACGGCCGCCGCCATGCCGGTACGGCCCGACGCGAGCATCCCCGACACCCGCGCCCGGCGCGCTTCCGCGTCGGGAACGGCCATCGCCTCCGCCAGCTCCGCGGGGCCCGCCTCGCCTATCGCCGTGCCCGGGGCGGCGAAGGCCAGGGCCGGGACCGTCACCGCCGCCGTCAGCAGCGGGTCGTCGGCCCCGAGGAGACGGACCTCCGGATGCGCGGGGACCGGTACGGCGGAGGGGTCGAGCACCATGAGCGGATGCGCATGGACGTGCAGCCCGGCCGCCTCCACCGCGGCCCGGAGGGAGGGGCTGGTTTCAGCCACCCACTCGAAGGCCTCGGGCACCTTCAGCTCCCGTTGCCGGGCCAGTACCCGCTCCACGTCCGCGGTGGTCGCGCCGGGGCCGCCGAGCGCGGGCCGGGCGTAGTACTGCCAGCCGTCGCCTTCCTGTACGAACAGGGTCAGCGGTCCGAAGTCCTCGGCCCGCGCCCCGCCCACCCGGGGCACCGTGTCGTAGTACTGCTCGAGCTCGGACAGCAATGAATCGATCATGTGGTCGGTCATCCGGCCATCCAAGCAAAGCGGCAGGTCTCAGGCACCTTCTTTCAGGACGCGCGTGATCAGGGCCCGTTGCGCGTCCGACAGGTTCGGCTCCTGGCAGGACACCGTCCGCCCGTCCACCGTGATCCGGTACGAGAACCCGTCCCGGATCCGGTCCGCCGGACGCCCGGGCGGTCCCGGCCGCAGCGCGAGCTGGGCCAGCGCCCGCCACTCGGCCTCGTCCTCCAGGCCCGAGGTGTCCACCTCGACCCGGCGCTCGATGCCCGCGAAACCGCCCGTCCGTACCACCTGAATCCGCATGCGTGTCCTTCTACCCCGCCAGTGGGACGCCCACGACCGACCACGCCTTCTGGAGCGCCTGGTGCTCCGCGCCCCCGTCCCCGTACCGGGCGACGGCCGCGGCGGTCGACAGCCGGGCGAAGTCCGCGAAGTCCGCGTCCGAGGCCAGCTGCCCGCCCGTGAGGGTGTCGTACCAGATCTGGCCGGCCCGCTCCCAGGCCTTGCCGCCCAGCTCGGTCGCCACGATGTAGAAGGCGTGGTTGGGGATGCCGGAGTTGATGTGCACACCGCCGTTGTCCCGCGAGGTGGTCACGTAGCCGTCCATGGTCGCCGGCTGCGGGTCCTTGCCGAGCTCGTCGTCGTCGTACGCCGTGCCCGGTGCCTTCATCGACCGCAGCGCGACCCCGGTGACGTTCGGTCCCAGCAGACCGGCCCCGATCAGCCAGTCGGCCTGGTCGGCCGTCTGCTCCAGCGAGTGCTGCTTGATCAGTGAGCCGAAGACGTCCGACATCGACTCGTTCAGGGCGCCCGACTGCTGGTGGTAGTCCAGATTCGCCGAGTACTGCGTGACCCCGTGGGTCAGCTCGTGCCCGATCACGTCCACCGACACCGTGAAGTCGAGGAAGAGGTCCCCGTCCCCGTCGCCGAAGACCATCTGCTGCCCGTCCCAGAAGGCGTTGTTGTAGTCCTCGTCGTAGTGGACGGTCGCGTCCAGCGGCAGCCCGGCGTCG
The DNA here is from genome assembly GCF_042267665.1 of Streptomyces sp. NPDC056224. Taxonomy (NCBI): domain Bacteria; kingdom Bacillati; phylum Actinomycetota; class Actinomycetes; order Kitasatosporales; family Streptomycetaceae; genus Streptomyces; species Streptomyces sp. NPDC056224. The sequence continues at coordinate 153,780 of NZ_JBHJTK010000007.1, read as the reverse complement.
TCGATCGAATGCCGCCCGAAGCCCTGCAGGAACAGTTCGAAGGTGGCCCCGAGCCCCGCGTACGCGCGGTTGACGGAGGCGTCCGTGCCCGCCGGGCCGCCCTCCGCGCGCACCTTCTTCCCGGGCAGCCGGGTGCGGTGCTGGGCGTCGTAAACGGTCCGGTCCGGTTCGTCGGAGGCGGGCGCCCCGAGCGCGGGCACGATGCCCCGGACGGAGGTGACCCGGCGCCGGGTGCGCAGCATGGAGTCGCGTTCCAGCGTGCGCTGCGCGAGGTCGGCGCGCCGCGCGTCGGCGGAGCGGGCGGCCTTGTCGAGCAGGTGGGGCGGCACGACGGTGCAGAAGACGGGGTGGCGGTGGTGAGTGTGGGAGGCATCCATGCCCGGCAATGTGGCAGTGGGTCATCGTCGTGTCACTACCTGCGACCATGATTCATTCACTTGTCTGAATGTCGTGGCGCGCGGTTGACGGATCGGCCCGGCTGGAGGGGATTGAAAGAGGCTTAGCTCACATTTGGTATAAATCGGGCACGCGGGTCTTGCATACTGAAACAGGTCCTCGCGTTACGGCGCGGCTCGGCTAGGCTCGGCCCATCATGCGTTTCGGGCTGCTTCTCCTTAGCTGCCGCGGCGAGGGTCTGTAGTCGTAGGCCGACCCCCTCCCCGCGGAGTCCGGTGTTGCGGTTTTGCGACCGTTGTCGGCCGTCCCAGCGAACTACACGCGGACACGCGAGGAGCCCAGCGCCATGAGTCAGCACACTTTTGTCGGTCGCCCCACGCCCATCACCAACGCGACCCACGCCCAGAAGCCCTCCGGGATGCCCATCCACAAGTACGGCCGGTACGAGCAGGTGGACATCCCCGACCGCACCTGGCCGGACGCCCGCGTCACCAAGGCTCCCCGCTGGCTGTCCACCGACCTGCGTGACGGCAACCAGTCGCTGATCGACCCGATGACCCCCGCCCGCAAGCGCGAGATGTTCGACCTGCTGGTGCGCATGGGCTACAAGGAGATCGAGGTCGGCTTCCCGTCCTCCGGCGAGACCGACTTCGCCTTCGTCCGCTCCATCATCGAAGAGGGCGCGATCCCGGACGACGTCACCATCTCCGTACTGACCCAGGCCCGCGAGGACCTGATCGAGCGGACCGTGGAGTCCCTGGTCGGCGCCAAGCGCGCCACCGTGCACCTGTACAACGCGACCGCCCCGACCTTCCGCCGGGTCGTCTTCCGCGGCTCCAAGGAGCAGATCAAGCAGATCGCCGTCGACGGCACCCGCCTGGTCATGGAGTACGCCGAGAAGCTGCTGGGCCCCGAGACCGTCTTCGGCTACCAGTACAGCCCGGAGATCTTCACCGACACCGAGCTGGACTTCGCCCTGGAGGTCTGCGAGGCCGTCTGTGACGTCTGGCAGCCGGCCGAGGGCCGCGAGATCATCCTGAACCTGCCCGCCACCGTGGAGCGCTCGACGCCCTCCACCCACGCGGACCGCTTCGAGTGGATGGCCCGCAACCTGACCCGCCGCGAGCACATCTGCATCTCCGTGCACCCGCACAACGACCGCGGCACCGCCGTCGCCGCCGCCGAGCTGGCCCTGATGGCCGGCGCCGACCGCGTCGAGGGCTGCCTGTTCGGCCAGGGCGAGCGCACCGGCAACGTCGACCTGATCACCCTGGGCATGAACCTGTTCTCCCAGGGCATCGACCCGCAGATCGACTTCTCGCAGATCGACGAGATCCGCCGCACCAGCGAGTACTGCAACCAGATGGAGGTCCACCCGCGCCACCCCTACGCGGGCGACCTGGTCTACACCGCCTTCTCCGGCTCCCACCAGGACGCCATCAAGAAGGGCTTCGACGCCATGGAGGCCGACGCGGCCGCCCGGGGCAAGACGGTCGACGACATCGAGTGGGCGGTCCCGTACCTGCCCATCGACCCGAAGGACGTCGGCCGCTCCTACGAGGCCGTCATCCGGGTCAACTCGCAGTCCGGCAAGGGCGGCATCGCGTACGTCCTGAAGAACGACCACAAGCTGGACCTGCCGCGCCGCATGCAGATCGAGTTCTCCCGGATCATCCAGGCCAAGACCGACGCCGAGGGCGGCGAGGTCACGCCCAAGGCGATCTGGGACGCCTTCTCCGACGAGTACCTGCCCAACCCCGGGAACGCCGCGGCCCAGTGGGGCCGCATCCAGCTGCGCTCCGGCTCGACCGCCACCGACAAGGACGGCACGGACACGCTGACCGTCGAGGCGGTCGTGGACGGCGTCGAGACGGTCCTGAAGGGCACCGGCAACGGCCCGATCTCGGCGTTCTTCGACGCGCTGGCCGGCATCGGCGTCGACGCCCGCCTGCTGGACTACACCGAGCACACCATGAGCGAGGGCGCCTCCGCCGTGGCCGCCTCGTACATCGAGTGCGCGATCGACGGCCGCGTCCTGTGGGGCATCGGCATCGACGCCAACACCACCCGCGCCTCGCTGAAGGCCGTCATCTCCGCCGTCAACCGCGCGGGCCGCTGACCCGCCCGTACGTGAACCCCGTCCCTCCGTCCGGAGGGGCGGGGTTCCGCCGTGTCCCGGGGTGTCACCTGGCCAGGTAGCCGCCGTCCACCGGCAGGACCACGCCCGTCACGAACGAGGCCGCGTCGGAGGCCAGGAAGGCGATCACCCGGGCCACCTCCTCCGGCTCGCCGAGCCGGCCCATCGGGTGGGCCCCGGTCATCTCCTCCAGGTACTCCGGCCCGCCCGGCTCGTCCCGCAGCGACAGCACCCGCTCCGTACGGATGGTCCCCGGTGCCACCGCGTTGACCCGGATCCCGTGCGCCGCCCACTCCACCGCGAGGTGCTTGGTCAGCCCCGACGCCACGAACTTCGCCGGCCCGTACGCCGCCTGCCGCGCCTGCCCGGCGACCCCCGAGATCGAGGACACGCAGACCAGCGCCCCGCCGGGCCGCGGCTGCGCGATCATCGCCTCGATGGCGTACTTGCAGGTCAGGAACATCCCCCGGCCGTCGACGGCCATGACGTGGTCCCAGTCGTCAGGGCTGGTCTCCCGTACATCCGAAAGGGGGAGCACCCCGGCGTTCGCCACGGCGACGTCGAGGCGCCCGTAGGCCCCGACCGCGGCGGCGACCATCGCGCGGTTGGCCTCCGGATCCGCGACGTCACCGGCGACCGCGGTGACGGCGCGCCCCTCGTCGGCCAATTCGGCACACAGGGCCTCGACACCGGGGCCGTTGACGTCGGCCGCGGTCACCAGGGCACCCGAGCGGGCCAGCAGCAGGGCGGTGGCCCGGCCGATCCCGCTCGCGGCACCCGTCACCAGGCAGGACTTCTCGTTCATGCCGCAGACCCTAGGGGGCGCTCGCGGGGGCGCAGATCGGCCAAAGCCGTGTCCGGCGACATGTTGTCTCGTCACACGACTGACGCATCCTCACCGATGTGGCTAACATCACGCCAACCCGGCGACGCTGCCGGTGGGGGCCCCGCCCGTGTCCGAGGGACCACGGGGGAGTTACGGAGGTGCGACGTGCTGCCAGTTCGGGGTGGGTACGGCCGGAAGCTTACGGTCTGGGGCATCCGTACCACCTGGAGCACCGTGGGCGACGGGGATTTCTTCTGCCCCGCCTGTGGTGGAGACCGCAACTACCGCAGGCGTACCGGGCGCCGCCGGTTCACCGTCGTCGGGGTGCCGCTGCTGCCGCGCGGCAGCGCCGGCCCCGTCGTCGAGTGCCAGGGCTGCCGCGAGCGCTTCGACACCGACGTCCTGGACCACCTGACCACCACCCGCTTCACCGCGATGCTGCGCGACGCGGTGCACACCGTGGCGCTGGCCGTGCTCGCCGCGGGCGGGACGGCCTCGCGCAGCGCGCTGGAGACGGCGGTGAGCGCCGTACGGGCCGCGGGCTTCCAGGAATGCGCGGAGGAGCAGCTGGAGTCCCTCGTGGAGGCGCTGTCCACCGACGAGGGGCGGCTCGGGCTGTACGACGTCCCGGAATGCTGCGGGGCCGCGCTGTCGATAGAGCTCCACGAGGCCCTGGAGCCGCTGGCCCCGCACCTGGCGGGCCCGGGCCGCGAGTCGATCCTGCTGCAGGGTGCCCGCATCGCGCTGGCGGACGGCCCGTACACCCCGGCGGAGCGCGAGGTGCTCTCCACCGTCGGCGCGGCGCTGCGCATCGACACGGACGAGGTGGTCCGGCTGCTGTCGGCGGTACGGGCGCCCTGAGCGCGTGCGCACGACCGGGGAGCCGCTCCCCAGGGCCCGGCGGGCTTCCGCCGGGCCCTGTTGTGTACGGGAGGGCTCGACGGAAGCGTCCGAAGCGGCCCCGGCGGACGTAACGATCCGGCCTCGCGCGACCGGATCCGCACCCTGCGGGCCGCGGGCGAGCCGCGTGCGGGCCGGATGACGCTCGCCGGGGACCCGGCGCGTCCCACCCCTCGGACGGCCGGAGCGGAGGCCGCGAGTTTGCGGGCCCGAAGCGCACGACGGGCCGTGTCGTGGGGAGTTGGCGCGGCGCTTCGCACATGCGCGGGGGTCGGGCGGGGTCGGGCGGGCTCTCGGGCGCCGTCCCGCATACTCCAGCGCCGGGGTCTCCACCACTGGAGAAACCGACAGATCGAAGATCGCTGAGCGTCAACAATTTGTAGACGTCGACGATATCTGTGAGGCCTCCCACAGGCGTTCAATTCCGGTCACACGACGAGGCGACGCCTGTAACACAGCGGGGCTTCGATTCACGTGAACGTACTGACAACCCTGGCGGACCAACGGGTTAGCGACCCACTCCGGTCAGGGACAACCAGATCTCCTCTCACTTACCTCACCTCTTTGAAGGGCAAGGCAGAGATGGCACGTGTCGCCGCCCGGCTTTCCGTCGACGGAGAGCAGAGCACGCACCCGGTCGACGAGGTGCTCCCCCTCCCCAAGCTCGCGCTGTACGGCTTCCAGCACGTACTCGCCTTCTACGCCGGTGCGGTGATCGTTCCGATCATCGTGGGCAACGCGCTGAAGCTGAGCCCTGAGCAGCTGGTCTACCTGATCAATGCGGACCTGTTCACCTGCGGCATCGCCTCCATCATCCAGGCCTGGGGCATCGGCCGGATCGGCGCGCGGCTGCCGCTCATCCAGGGCGTGACCTTCACGGCCGTCTCCCCGATGATCGCCATCGGCCTCGGCGCGGGTGGCGGGACCGCCGCGCTGCTGGTCATCTACGGCGCGGTCATCACCGCCGGCCTCGCGACCTTCGCCTTCGCCTGGCTGCCCGCCAAGGCGTTCCGGACGGTCATGCGGCTCTTCCCGCCGGTCGTCACGGGCACCGTGATCACCGTGCTGGGCATCGTCCTGATCCCCGTCGGCCTCAACGACGCGGCCGGCGGCCTCGGCAGCCCGGACTTCGGCGACCCGAAGAACTTCGCGTACGCCGGCGGCACGATGCTCTTCATCCTCGTCCTGATGAAGATCGGCAAGCCGTTCCTCTCCAGCATCTCCATCCTGCTCGGACTGGTCGGCGGCACCGCGGTGGCGTACCTCCTCGGCGACGCGAAGTTCGGCGACGTCGGCAACTCGGCCTGGATGGGGGTCACCACCCCCTTCCACTTCGGTCTCCCGAAGTTCGAGTGGTTCCCGATCGTCCTCATGCTGATCGTCATGCTGATCACGATGGTCGAGACGACGGGTGACACGTACGCGGTCGGCGACATCGTCGGCAAGGAGGTCGACAGCGAGACCGTGGCCCGCGCCCTGCGTGCCGACGGCGCGGCGACCGCCCTCGGCGGTGTCCTGAACTCCTTCCCGTACGTGGCCTTCGCCGAGAACGTCGGCCTGGTGCGGATGACGAAGGTCAAGAGCCGGTTCGTGGTCGTCGCCGCCGGCCTCTTCATGATCATCCTGGGTCTGCTGCCCAAGGCCGCGGCGATCGTCGCCGCCGTCCCGCACGGGGTCCTCGGCGGCGCCGCGACCGTCATGTTCGGCATGGTCGCCCTGGCCGGTATCCAGACCCTGGGCACGGTGGAGCTCAAGGAGGAGAAGAACGCGCTGATCGTGGGCGTCTCCCTCGCCTTCGCCCTGCTCCCCGCGACCGTGCCGGTCTTCTTCACCAAGCACATGGACGCGGACCTGTCCTCGCTGCTCAACAGCGGTGTCACCCTCGGTGCCACGGCCGCCATCGTCCTCAACCTGATCTTCAACGGGCTGGCGAAGGCCGAGACCGTGGCAGTCCCGGCTGTCCCGGTCGTCCCGGCTGCCCCTGAGGTCGCCGATGCCGCCGGGGCTCCGGCCGAGCCGGAGGAGTCGTCGGCCGGGGCCGAGCCCGTCTCCGCTGCGGTGCCCGCCCAGGCCTCCGCCGCCCCGGCCGGGGCCGAGAAGGCCGACGACGCGGGAACGGGAACGGCGGCCCCCTGACCCGCACCCCCTGACCCTCCCGGGAAGCGATGGTCCCCCGTCCGGACTCCCCCCGTCCGGACTCCCCCCGTCCGGACTCCCCCCGTCCGGACGGGGGGCCGTCGCCGTCCGGAGGTGTCCCCGTACGGTCCCCCGCACAGGCGACAATGGGCGCATGAGTCTGTTCCGCGACGACGGCATCGTGCTGCGCACCCAGAAGCTGGGTGAGGCGGACCGCATCATCACGCTGCTGACCCGGGGCCACGGCCGGGTGCGGGCCGTCGCCCGCGGAGTGCGGCGTACGAAGTCCAAGTTCGGCGCCCGGCTGGAACCTTTCTCCCACGCCGACGTGCAGTTCTTCGCCCGCGGCAGCGAGCTGATCGGCCGCAGCCTGCCGCTCTGCACCCAGACCGAGATCATCGCCCCCTACGGCAACGGCATCGTCACCGACTACGCCCGCTACACCGCCGGCACCGCGATGCTGGAGACCGCCGAGCGCTTCACCGAGAACGAGGGCGAGCCCGCCGTACAGCAGTACCTGCTGCTCGTCGGCGCCCTGCGCACGCTCTCGCGCGGCGAACACGAACCGCACCTCATCCTCGACGCCTTCCTGCTGCGCTCCCTCGCCGTCAACGGCTACGCGCCCAGCTTCGAGGACTGCGCGAAGTGCGGGATCCACGGTCCCAACCGGCATTTCTCCGTGGCCGCGGGCGGGGTGATATGCGGGGACTGCCGCGTCCCCGGCAGCGTCGTACCCTCGTCGGAGGCCATCGCCCTCCTCAGCGCGCTGCTGACGGGCGACTGGGGGCATGCCGACGCCTGCGAGGCGCGTCACGTGCGGGAGGGCAGCGGGCTGGTCTCGGCCTATTTGCACTGGCATCTGGAGCGCGGGCTACGCTCCCTGCGATACGTCGAGAAATAGGAGCTGGGCACATGGCACGACGCGGGATTCTGGGACGCTCTCGCCGCGAGTACAAGGTTCCCGAGCCGCACCCGTCCGGTGAGCGCCCGCCGAAGATCCCCGGTGAGCTGGTCCCGAACCACGTCGCGGTCGTCATGGACGGCAACGGCCGCTGGGCGAAGGAGCGCGGCCTGCCGCGGACCGAGGGCCACAAGGTCGGCGAAGGCGTCGTGCTCGACGTGCTCAAGGGCTGCATTGAGATGGGCGTCAAGAACCTCTCGCTGTACGCCTTCTCGACGGAGAACTGGAAGCGCTCGCCCGACGAGGTCCGCTTCCTGATGAACTTCAACCGTGATGTCATCCGGCGCCGCCGCGACGAGATGAACGAGCTGGGCATCCGCATCCGCTGGGTCGGCCGCATGCCGAAGATGTGGAAGTCGGTCGTCCAGGAGCTCCAGGTCGCGCAGGAGCAGACCGTCGACAACGACGCGATGACGCTGTATTTCTGCGTGAACTACGGCGGCCGCGCGGAGATCGCGGACGCGGCGCAGGCCATCGCCCGCGACGTGGCGGCCGGCAGGCTGGACCCGTCGAAGGTCAACGAGAAGACCTTCGCGAAGTACATGTACTACCCGGACATGCCGGACGTGGACCTGTTCCTGCGCCCGAGCGGCGAACAGCGCACCTCCAACTACCTGCTCTGGCAGAGCGCGTACGCCGAGATGGTCTTCCAGGACGTGCTGTGGCCGGACTTCGACCGGCGCAACCTCTGGGCGGCCTGCCTGGAGTACGCCCAGCGTGACCGCCGCTTCGGCGGGGCCGTCCCGAACCAGCCGGAACCTCCCACCGGCTGAGTCCGTCCGGCCGCGGTCACTAGGCTCCGCTGTCATGGACATGAACGAGATGCGGGCCGTCGAGCTCGTCTACCGGCTGACGAAGGCGGATCTGGCGGAGGCGCTGCGGGCGCGTGACCGGCTCACCGCCTCGGGGCGCCGTCGGCTGTGGGTGCTGCGCGGCCTCGGATCGCTGATGCTGGTCCTCGGCGTGTCCGCGACGGCGGGCAGGGCGTCCTTCATCGGCGAGCCGTTCGCCCTGGTGGCCTTCGGAGTGCTGCTGTGGGCGGTCTCCCTGTTCGGCCACCACCTCAGGGCGCGCGCTTTCGCGGGGCTCCTGCAGAGGGCGGGGGAGACCCGGACCGTCATCGACGGTTCCGGGCTCCAGGTGACCACTCGGGCGTCCTCGACGCGCATGGGCTGGACGGCGCAGCCGGCGTACACGGAGACGACCGGCTCGTTCGTCACCCTCGGGGAAGCCCGGGGGGCGGTGTCCCTCACGGTCCTGCCCAAGCGCGGCGCCCAGGACCCGGCCGACATCGACCGGGTGCGGGCGATGCTGGACCGGAACCTGAAGCGGCTCTAGGCGGAAGGGTGCGGGCCCGCATCCGACGCCGTGCGCTGATCCACGGGGATCACGGGACAGGCTTCAGGCGGCGGCCGCGCACTCCGCGCAGGTGCCGAAGATCTCCACGGTGTGGGCCACGTTCACGTAGCCGTGCTCGGCCGCGATGGACTCCGCCCACTTCTCCACCGCCGGGCCCTCCACCTCCACCGCCTTGCCGCACTTGCGGCAGACCAGGTGGTGATGGTGATCGCCGGTGGAACAGCGCCGGTAGACGGACTCGCCGTCGCTGGTGCGCAGCACGTCGACCTCGCCGGCGTCCGCGAGCGACTGGAGGGTGCGGTAGACGGTGGTCAGGCCCACGGAATCGCCACGGTGCTTGAGCATGTCGTGGAGCTCCTGGGCGCTGCGGAACTCGTCCACCTCGTCCAGCGCCGCCGCCACGGCGGCCCGCTGCCGGGTGGATCGTCCTCGTACTGGCGCGGTATTCGTCTCGCCAGGCGCAGTCGGCACCGGTTCCTCCTCGTATCGGCCTGCCGCCATTGTGCCAGGCGGCCGGGGCCCCTAGACCTTCACGTCGTCCCGCGTGCACACCTCTTCGGCGGCGCGGGCGGCCTTCGCCCGGCGCCTGGCCAGGGGGGCGGACAGGGCCGTCAGCACCATGAAGACGCCGATCGCGAGCAGCACGATCGTGGCGCCCGACGGCACGTTGATGTAGTACGTGGCCGCCGTGCCGGTCACGGAGACGGTCAGGCTGATGGCGATGGCCAGGCTCAGCGTGGCGGCGAAACTGCGGGTGAGCCGCTGGGCGGCCGCGACCGGGATCACCAGCATGGCGCTGACCAGCAGCAGGCCCACGATGCGCATGGCGACGGTGACGGTGACCGCGGCGGTGACCGCGATCAGGAGGTTCAGGGCGCGTACGGGCAGGCCGGTGACCCGGGCGAACTCCTCGTCCTGGCAGACGGCGAAGAGCTGCCTGCGCAGGCCGATGGTGACGGCGAGGACGAAGGCGGCGAGGAGCGCCATCGCGGTGACGTCCTCGGCGGCGACCGTGGTGATCGAGCCGAACATGGAGCCGAGGAGGCTGGCGGTGGAGCCGCCCCCGATGTTGATGATCATGACGCCGCCGGCGAGGCCGCCGTAGAAGAGCATGGCGAGGGCGACGTCCCCGCTGGTTCTGCCGCGGGAGCGGATCAGCTCCATGCCGACGGCGCCGACGACGGCCACGAGCGTGGCCATCCACACCGGGCTGGTGTGGAGCACGAAGCCGAGGGCGACGCCGGTCATGGCGACGTGGCCGAGTCCGTCACCCATGAGCGCCTGGCGCCGCTGGACGAGGTACGTGCCGATGGCGGGCGCCGTGATGCCGACCAGCGCGGCGGCGATCAGGGCCCGCTGCATGAAGGCGTAGTCGAGGAGGTCCATCAGCTCAGCAGTCCAGTCCGCAGGGGCTCGGCGCCGTGCGCCGCGTGGGGGTGTACGTGGTCGTGGCCGGGCAGGGCGTGCTGGCCGACGGCCTCCGGGGGCGGGCCGTCGTGGACCACGCAGCCGTCGCGCAGGACGACGGCGCGGTCGATCAGCGGCTCCAGCGGGCCCAGCTCGTGCAGGACGAGGAGGACGGTGGCGCCGGCGGCGACCTGCTCGCGCAGCGCGTTCGCGAGGACCTCCTGGTTGGCGAGGTCCACGCCGGCCATCGGCTCGTCCATGATCAGGAGCTCCGGCTCGACGGCGAGCGCCCGGGCGATCAGGACGCGCTGGTGCTGGCCGCCGGAGAGGGCGTCGACCGAGACCTCGCCGTGCCCGTCCATGTCCACGAGGGCCAGGGCGCGCTCCACGGCGGCCTTGTCGGCCTTGCGCAGGACGCCGAAGCGGGAACGGGCCAGCCGGCCGGAGGAGACGACCTCGCGGACGGTGGCGGGGACACCGCCGGCGGCGGTGGTGCGCTGCGGGACGTACCCGATGCGCGACCAGTCCTTGAAGCGCCTGAAGTCCGTCCCGAAGAGGGACAGGGCGCCGTCGGTGAGCGGGACCTGGCCGACGACCGCGCGGACGGCCGTGGACTTGCCGGAGCCGTTGGCGCCGAGCAGTGCGACGACCTCGCCGCGGTGGACGGTGAGGTCGATCCCGCGCAGCACGGGGCGCGAGCCGAGCGAGGCCGTGGCCCCGCGCAGGGATATCACGGGCTGGTCATCTGCCTGTCGGGGCGTTGACTGCATGGCTCGCGCCTCCGTTGCTGCTGCTGTCATCTACTTGGCTCCGAGCGCCTTCTGGAGGTTCTTCAGGTTGGACCGCATGACCTCGAAGTAGTCAGCGCCCTGGGACTTGCCGGTGATTCCCTCGAGCGGGTCGAGGACGTCGGTCGTCAGGCCGGTGTCCGTCGCGAGGGTCTTGGCCGTCTTGTCGCTGGCCAGGGTCTCGAAGAACACCGTGCTGACATTCTCCTTCTTCGCGATCTCCTGGATCTCCTTGACCCGGGCCGGGCTCGGCTCGGCCTCGGGGTCGACGCCGGCGATGCCCTCCTGGTCCAGGCCGTAGCGCTCGGCGAGGTAGCCGAAGGCGGAGTGGGTGGTGATGAAGGTCCTGGTGGACGTGTTCTTCAGGCCGTCCTTGAACTCGGTGTCGAGCCCGGTCAGCTTGCCGACCAGCTCGTCGGTGTTCTTCTTGTAGTCGGCGGCGTGGTCGGGGTCGGCCTTCTCCAGGGCCGCGCCGACGCCCTTGGCGACCTCCGCGTACTTGGCGGGGTCGAGCCAGATGTGCGGGTCCGCGCCGACGTCGCCCTCGTGGCCGTGGTCGTGGCCCGCCTCGCCCTCGCCCTCGTGGCCTGCGGCGGCGTGGGCTTCGAGCTTGGTGAGGGCCGCGGCGTCGACGACGTTCTTCCCGCCGGACTGGGCGACGGCCTTGTCGACGGCGGGCTGCAGGGACTTGAGGTAGAGGATCACGTCGGCCTCGCCCAGCTGGGCGGTCTGCTTCGGGGTGATCTCCAGGTCGTGCGGTTCGACACCCGGCTTGGTCAGGGTGTCGACCTTCACGTGGTCCTTGCCGATCTGCTCGGCGAGGAACTGCATCGGGTAGAACGACGCCGTCACGTCGAGCTTGCCGTCCGTGCTGCCGCTCGCGGAGGCTCCGGAGCAGGCGGTGAGGGCCGTGGCGCCGAGGGCGACGGCTCCGGCGAGGGCGGCGGTGGGTATGAGGCGTCGTGCGTTCATGACATCCATTTTCATCAAAAATGGAAACGATTGTCAAAAACCCAGGTGAGGGGCCCCTGGTCGGTGCCGTGGGAGGGGAACCGACTTGAAAGCGGGGGTGCGGGCGCCGGTAACCTAAAGACTTCGCCGTTCGTCCTCGTAATGAAGAGAGCACCGTGGCCGCCGACAAGATCGACACCATCGTCAGCCTGAGCAAGCGCCGTGGCTTCGTTTTCCCGTGCAGTGACATCTACGGCGGCTCCAGGGCTGCCTGGGACTACGGTCCGCTGGGTGTCGAGCTCAAGGAGAACATCAAGCGCCAGTGGTGGAAGGCGATGGTCACCGGGCGTGAGGACATCGTCGGTCTCGACTCGTCCGTGATCCTGGCCCCCGAGGTCTGGGTGGCCTCCGGTCACGTCGCCACCTTCTCGGACCCGCTGACCGAGTGCACCGCCTGCCACAAGCGTCACCGCGCGGACCACCTTGAAGAGGCGTACGAGGCCAAGCACGGCCGTCTGCCCGAGAACGGCCTCGCCGACATCAACTGCCCCCACTGCGGCGTGAAGGGCCAGTTCACCGAGCCCAAGCAGTTCTCCGGCATGCTGGAGACGCACCTCGGCCCGAGCCAGGACACCGCCTCCAAGGCGTACCTGCGCCCCGAGACCGCCCAGGGCATCTTCACCAACTTCGCCATGGTGCAGACCACCTCGCGCAAGAAGCCCCCCTTCGGCATCGCGCAGATGGGCAAGTCCTTCCGCAACGAGATCACTCCGGGCAACTTCATCTTCCGCACGCGCGAGTTCGAGCAGATGGAGATGGAGTTCTTCGTCAAGCCGGGCGAGGATGAGCAGTGGCAGGAGTACTGGATGGCGGAGCGGTGGAACTGGTACCGCGACCTCGGCATCCGCGAGGAGAACATCCGCTGGTACGAGCACCCGAAGGAGAAGCTGTCCCACTACTCGAAGCGCACCGCCGACATCGAGTACCGCTTCAACTTCGGTGGCAACGAGTTCTCCGAGCTCGAAGGCGTGGCCAACCGCACCGACTTCGACCTCAAGGCCCACTCCGCCGCCTCCGGCCAGGACCTCACCTACTTCGACCAGGAGGCCGGTGAGCGCTACACCCCGTACGTCATCGAGCCGGCGGCCGGTGTCAACCGCGCCATGCTCGCCTTCATGCTCGACGCGTACATCGAGGACGAGGCCCCGAACGCCAAGGGCGTCATGGAGAAGCGCACCGTGATGCGCCTCGACCCGCGCCTGGCCCCGATCAAGGTCGCCGTCCTGCCGCTGTCCCGCAATCCGCAGCTGTCGCCGAAGGCCAAGGGCCTCGCCGCCGACCTGCGCAAGAACTGGAACATCGAGTTCGACGACGCGGGCGCCATCGGCCGCCGCTACCGTCGCCAGGACGAGATCGGTACGCCGTTCTGCGTCACCGTCGACTTCGACACCCTGGACGACAACGCGGTGACCGTGCGCGAGCGCGACACCATGAAGCAGGAGCGCGTCTCCCTGGACCAGATCCAGAGCTACCTCGGCAGCCGCCTGCTCGGCTGCTAGGTTCCGCCGTTCGAAAGGCCTGTGGCCCGGCGCGCTCGCAGCGCACCGGGCCACAGGCCTTTCACGCGTGCCCGTCTCAGGTGGCCGGAGCCTCGGCTGCCGCGGCGGCGGCGCGGCGCTCGCCCTCCGCCTGGGACCGCTTGCCGTACAGGGCGGTCCACACACCCAGCGCGCCGAGCACCCCATAGATCATGATCGGGCTGAGGGTCACCATGGTCTTGGTGCTCAGGGCGTACGCCAGGGCGATGCGGACGATGGCCTCGATGACGTAGACGACGCCCCAGACCAGGGTCATCCGGGTCATGGTGGTCCGGAAACCCTCGTACTGCCACAGGCCGTTCCACCAGGCCGTGCTCTCCGGGGTGCCGTCGGTGGCGAACTTGCGGCCGAAGTAGAACATCAACGGGCGCGGTGCGAGCAGCGTGGCCAGGCACAGGAGCCCGAACAGCCCGGTCACGCCCGAGTCCTTGACGAGCAGGGCGCGGGCGGAGTGCGCGCCGATGAGCGAGACGACGGCCGTGATCACGATGAACACCAGGGTGACGATGGCGAACTCGTCGAGCTTGCGCCGCCAGGCCACGCTGATGGCGCTGTCGAGCACCGGCCAGACGCTGCTGAGGAGCAGCGCCGAGAACTCGCTCCAGCCATGGTCGTCGACGAGCGTGTTGTACGTGATGATCGGCGCCACGACATTGAGGCCGATGGTCAGGATCCAGCCGAGGGCGGTTGCGGCTCCCGAGCGGGCGGGAGGTGTGGGCCGTGCTTCTTGGGCGGACAAGGTTCCCCCTGGAACGTGCCTGATGAGTGCGGTAGGGGGACCGTAAGGACATCGAGATGGCATGTACAAGACGAACGCGTCCAAAATGATCATCAAGCTGTCCGGACCGAAAGACTCCGGGCGGTCCGGCCGGGCCGGGCCGCGTCAGGCGCGCAGACCCCGGATGACCAGAGCGGTGACCGCCTCGAACTCCGTAAAGATCGTGGGTGAGAGCCAGTCGGCCGCGTACTGCGGGTCGTGGAAGCGGCCGGTGGCGTCGAAGACCGCACGGGCGGCGGCCGGTACGTCGTCGGCGGCGAGTGTGCCCGCCGCGACACCCTCGGCGATGATCCGGGCCAGCTGGCCGATCAGCTCGGTCAGGTGCGTTTCCACGATCCCGCTGTTCTCGGCGAGCAGCACGGTGTACGTGGCGAACAGCTCCGGGTCGTCACCCGCCTTGTGACGCTTGGCCTCGAACAATGCCTCCAGCCACGCCTCCAGCTTGGAGGGGGCGCTCTCGGAGGGCGCCGAGGTGATCCCCTCCAGCATGACGACGCTCTTGGCGAGCCAGCGGTCCGTGACGGCCTCGCGCAACGCCGCCTTCGACGGGAAGTGCCGGTACACGCTGCCGTGGCTGACGCCCAGCGCGCGGGCCACGTCCACCACCGTCGCCTTGGTCGGGCCGAAGCGGCGCAGCACCTCCTCGGTGGTTTCGAGGATGCGCTCGGGTGTCAGGGGCTCGGCAGCAGCGGGGGGCATGGGACGACCGTACCGCCCGCTCAGTGCTCGCTGTCGAGGTGGGCCATCTGCGCCGCCGGGTAACGGTCCCCGGCCGCGGCGCCCGCGGGCACGGCCTCCTCGATCGCGGCCAGGTCGGCAGCGCTGAGCGATATCTCCATGGCACCCAGTGCCTCGGCCAGCCGGTCCCGGCGCCGGGCACCCACCAGCGGCACGATGTCCTCGCCGCGGGAGAGCACCCACGCGATGGCGGTCTGGGCAACGCTGACCCCCCTGGCCTCGGCGACCTTGCGCAGGGCGTCGACCAGATCGAGGTTCCGGCCGAGGTTGTCGCCCTGGAAGCGGGGGCTCATGCCGCGGAAGTCGCGCGGGCTCAGCCTGCGGTCCCGGGTGAAGTGGCCGCTGATCAGGCCGCGCGACAGCACTCCGTACGCCGTGATGCCTATGCCCAGCTCGCGGGCGGTCGGCAGGATCTCCTCCTCGATGCCGCGGGAGATGAGCGAGTACTCGATCTGGAGGTCGGCGATGGGGGCCACGGTGGCGGCCCGGCGCAGGGTGTCCGCGCCGACCTCGGAGAGGCCGATGTGGCGCACGTGCCCTGCCTCGACCGCCTCGGCGATGGCCCCGATGGTCTCCTCGATCGGGACGTCCGGGTCCACCCGGGCGATCCGGTAGATGTCGATGTGATCCCGGCCGAGGCGCTGGAGCGAGTAGGCCAGGAAGTTCTTGACGGCCTCGGGCCGGCCGTCGTAGCCGGTGAAGCCGCCCTCGACCGTGCGCAAGGCGCCGAACTTGACGCTGGTCAGCGCCTGCTCGCGGGCCGCGGCGGGCGCGGTGCGCAGGGCTTCGTTGATCAGCAGTTCGTTATGGCCCATGCCGTAGAAGTCGCCGGTGTCGAGCAGCGTGACGCCGGCGTCCAGGGCGGCGTGAAGGGTGGCGATGGACTCCGCGCGGTCGGCCTCCCCGTACAGGGCGGACATCCCCATGCAGCCGAGGCCGAGGGGGAAGACGGACGGTCCCGTGGCGCCGAGGGTGCGAGTGGGGGTGCGGGGGGTGGCAGTGGCGGTGGCTGTGGCGTTCTCGTTCGTGGTCATGGAACGAGAATGGCATGACGAGTGACAGATTTCAATATCTGTCACCCGTCAGTGTGGAGGGGCTACGACAGGACCCGCAGGGCCAGGGCGGCTGCCGCGATCGCGGTCAGGACGGCGGCCGGGGCGAGCTCGAAATCCCCGGCGCGGAGGTGGGCGATGACCGCGCCGACGAAGTAGAGGGTCACGCCTATGGCGGCGGCGATGCCGAGGGGGGTGATCCACAGGCCCGCGACCAGGCCGATCGCGCCGGCGGCCTTGAGGGTGGCCAGGCGTGGCAGCCAGGAATCCGGGACCTGGACCTTGCGCATGCTGGCGACGATCTGGTCGTTGCGATGGAGCGTGAGGGTGGCGGAGGCGGTGAGGACGAGGGCGAGGAGGCCGCCGACGACGGCGTAGGCGATGAACATGGAGATCTCCAACAGTCGGTTATCTGGAATCATTGAATAGCATCAACGATATAGAGAGTGCAATCATTTCTCGATTGCTACGATGTGGACCATGACGGCAGATCAGGACGGATCGCACCCTCCGCAGCGGCTGGGCCTGCTGCTGGCCTGGCACGGATCGGTCACCCAGGCGCGGATGAAGAAGGCGCTCAGCGCGGCGGGGCTCACCCCACGGCACGCGATGACGCTGATGCATCTGGAGGACGGCCCCATCAGCCAGCGGGCGCTCGCCGAGCGGCTGGAGGTGGACCCGAGCGTGCTCGTCGGGATCCTGAACGACCTGGAAGGCGACGGCCTGGCCGAACGCCGGCGGGACCCGGCCGACCGCCGTCGCCACAACGTGGCCATCACCGTCGCCGGATCGACCGCACTGGGCAAGACGAACGCGGCGCTCGACGAGGTCGAGCAGGGCCTGTTCGCGGGCCTGTCGGCCGGTGACCAGGACGTCCTGCGCGCCCTCCTGGCGCGGATCGACACCCGCGCGGACGAGTTCGACTGCCAGGAGTAGGCCCGCCGGCCCCTGCCGGGGGTGGGCCGGGCGTGGACATCCCGTGCCGGGGCCCCGTCTCCGGAAGCCGGACCGCTCTCACCGGGAGCATCGGTCGGCCGCACGGCCGTGCAGGGCTCTCGGGAGCGCGTCGCCACGGCCCGTGCCGGAGGGCCCTCGGCTCCAGCGCCCCGGCCCGGTGCCCCCGTGCCCGGGTCCGGGGCGACCTTGCCCCGGCCCGCACGTTTCGTGGCCTCGCTCCGGGCGCGTTCCCCGGGGCCTTCCCCGGCCTTGCGCCCCGGTGGCCGGGTGGTCGTGGGCCGCGCCCTGCTCCGCGCTCGGCCCCTGCGCTGCTGCACCACATCGCGCGCCGGGCCGTGGCCCCGGCGTTGTGCCCCGGGGCGGGGGCGGTGGGCTGCGCCCTGCTGGGTGACCGTGCCGCGCGCTGGGCCCTGCGCGCCATCCGCCCGTGTTGCATCGTGCTCCGTGCCGGGCCATGCCCGTGCCCGGCCGGCCTGTGCCTCGGGGGGCCGGGTGGTCGTGGGCTGCGCCCTGCTGGGTGCGGTGCCGTGCGCCGGGCCCTGCGCGCCGTCCGTCCGCGTTGCATCGTGCTCCGCGCCGGGCTGTGCCCGTGCCCGCGCGTGGCCCCGGCCTTGCGCCCGGGGGGTCGGAGGTGGGCTGCGGTCCTGCTCGGCTCCGCGTCCCCGCGTCCCGCGCGCTTCGCCCCCGCCCCGCCCCCGCCCGCCGCGCCCGCCCCCGGCGGGTCAGGCGTCCGCTCGGGTGCGGGGGGTCGTCGGGTCCAGGGTGCGGGCCGTGCGGGCCGCCGTCGCGCGGGCCCAGGGGCCGCTCGTTGCTGCGCCCACCACCAGGACCAGCACGCCGCAGCCCGTGATGATCCACCACGCCGGGCCGGTCGCCCCGGCGAAGTCCGAGCCGTTCGCCAGCCCGGCCGCCAGGACCGCGCCGACGATCGCGACGCCCAGCGTGCTGCCCGTCTGCCGGCTGGTGGAGGCGATGGCTGCCGCGACACCCGCCTGGGACCGCGGCATCCCGGACACCGCCGTATTGGTGACCGGCGCGTTCACCATGCCGAAGCCGAGTCCGAACAGCACGTACCCGGTGAACATGAGCGCAGTGGAGGTCTCGGCCCGGAAGGCGGCGAAGAGCAGCCCGCTCGCGGCCATCGCCACGCCCGCGATGAGCAGCGGCAGCCGCGGTCCCCGGCTGCCCACCAGCCGGCCCGACAGCGGTGCGAACAGCATGGTCAGCGCGGCCATCGGCAGCATGTAGAGCCCGGCGTGCAGCGCGTCCAGCCCGCGTACGTCCTGCAGGTACAGGGTGTTCAGGAAGAGGAACCCGGCCATTCCGGAGAAGGCGCTCACGGCGATCACCGTGGCCCCGCTGAAGGGCGCGCTCCGGAAGAACCGGAAATCGATCAGCGGCTCCTCGCGCCGGGGCTCGTAGATCAGCAGCCCCACCAGCGAGGCGAAGGCCACCACGGCGCAGCCCATGATCACCGGCGAGTGCCAGCCCGCGGCCGGCGCCTCGATGATCCCGTACGTCAGAGTGCCCAGCAGCGCCATGATCAGCAGCTGTCCCACCGGATCGGGGCGCCGCGCCCGAGCCGCCCGGGACTCGGGGACGTGGCGCACGGTCAGCACGAGGGCCGCCAGACCGATCGGCAGGTTCACCCAGAAAATGGAGCGCCAGCCCACGGAGTCCACCAGCACACCGCCGACCAGCGGTCCCGCCGCCATGGAGACGCCCGCGACCGCTCCCCAGATACCGATCGCCCGCGCCCGCTCGGCCGGCTCCGTGAAGGTGTTGGTGATGATCGACATCGCCACCGGGTTGAGCATCGCGCCGCCGACCGCCTGGACCATCCGGTAGACGATGAGCCATTCGAGGCTGGGCGCGAGCGAGCAGAGCAGGGATCCGGCCGTGAAGAGCACCAGGCCGGCGACGAACACCCTGCGGCGGCCGATCCGGTCGGCGGTGGAGCCCGCGAGCATGAGCAGCGAGGCGAGGACGAGGGTGTAGGCGTCGATCGTCCACTGCATCCCCGCGACCGAGGCGTTCAGGTCTTCGCGCATCGAGGGCAGCGCGACGTTCAGGACGGTGTTGTCGAGGCTGACGATCAGCAGGCTCATGCAGCAGACGGCCAGGACGATCATGCGCTGCCGGCGACTCGGCTGACTCGGCTGACTCGGCTCGATCATGCCGCCGATCGTACGTCTGCCCCACCGCCCCGGCATGCGGGACAATGGGCGGATGACCACGCTCCCCCCGCCTCTCGCGATCGGCCCGCACACCGTGCAGCCCCCGGTGGTGCTCGCGCCCATGGCCGGCATCACCAATGCCCCGTTCCGTACCCTCTGCCGGGAGTTCTCGGGCGGCAAGGGGCTGTTCGTGAGCGAGATGATCACGACCCGCGCGCTGGTCGAGCGCAACGAGAAGACCATGCAGCTGATCCACTTCGACGAGACCGAGAAGCCGCGCTCGATCCAGCTGTACGGAGTCGACCCGGCGACGGTCGGCAAGGCGGTCCGCATGATCGTCGAAGAGGACCGCGCCGACCACATCGACCTCAACTTCGGCTGCCCCGTCCCCAAGGTCACCCGCAAGGGCGGCGGCTCGGCCCTGCCCTACAAGCGGAACCTGCTGCGCGCGATCCTCCGCGAGGCCGTCGCCGGAGCGGGCGACCTGCCGGTGACCATGAAGATGCGCAAGGGCATCAACGACGACCACCTCACCTACCTCGACGCCGGCCGGATCGCCGTCGAGGAGGGCGTCACCGCGATCGCCCTGCACGGACGCACCACCGCCCAGCACTACGGCGGCACCGCCGACTGGGACGCCATCGCGCGGCTCAAGGAGCACGTGCCGGAGATCCCGGTGCTCGGCAACGGCGACATCTGGTGCGCGGAGGACGCGCTGCGCATGGTCCGCGAGACCGGCTGCGACGGCGTGGTCGTGGGGCGCGGCTGCCTGGGGCGGCCGTGGCTGTTCAACGACCTGGTGGCGGCCTTCGAGGGCCGCCCCGAGGACTTCCACAAGCCCACTCTGCGCGAGGTCGCGGGCACCATGCACCGCCATGCACAGCTGCTGGGGGAGTGGATCGGCGACGAGGCGCGCGGGGTGATCGACTTCCGTAAGCACGTGGCCTGGTACCTCAAGGGGTTCTCCGTCGGCTCGGAGATGCGCAAGAAGCTGGCGGTCACCTCCTCCCTGGCCGAACTGGACGCTCATCTGAGCGAGCTTGATCTGGATCAAGCCTGGCCCGAGAGCGCGGACGGCCCGCGGGGTCGGACGTCCGGAAACAACCGAGTTGTCCTGCCGGACGGCTGGTTGAAGGACCCGTACGACTGCGCGGGCATCAGTGAGGACGCCGAACTGGACACCTCCGGAGGCTGACAAATCGCCCTCAGTGTCGCGTGATATACGCCACGCATGGGAGAGGTTTCGCTCAGATGAGCGCGAAGATCACGGGTAAGACTTTCAAAGGGTGGCACTGGGTGCCACCCTTTGTGCGTTCAATACTTGAAGGCAAATGTATCGATGATCGCTCATCCGAGCGTGATCAAGCCTCAGGAGACCCATCGGGCTTCGGGATGTGAACGCTCAGGGGCCCTTCTGATTACCCATGAGTTACTTTCGATCTGCTGGCGCACGGGTGGTTACATCCGCATGACGACCAAGTGGACGTACCCAGAAGCCTTCGATCTGGGTATGTTCCTGGCCGTCAGGGCAGCCACCGAGCCTCGAGGAGTCGAGACCCGTGTCGGAAAACAAAGATCAGAAGTTCGTCTACGACTTCACCGAGGGCAACCGGGACCTCAAGGACCTTCTCGGCGGCAAGGGAGCCAACCTCGCCGAGATGACCAACCTCGGTCTCCCCGTCCCTCCCGGCTTCACCATCACCACCGAGGCCTGCAAGGTCTACCTCGAAAGCGGCACGGCCCCGGCCGAGCTCCGCGACGAGGTCAGCGCCCACCTCGTGGCCCTCGAGGCGAAGATGGGCAAGAAGCTCGGCCAGTCGGACGACCCGCTGCTGGTCTCCGTGCGCTCCGGCGCCAAGTTCTCGATGCCCGGCATGATGGACACCGTCCTCAACATCGGCCTCTCCGACGAGTCCGTCGCCGGCCTCTCCTCTCAGTCCGGTGACGAGCGCTTCGCGTGGGACTCGTACCGCCGCCTCATCCAGATGTTCGGCAAGACCGTCCTCGGCGTCGAGGGCGAGCTCTTCGAGGACGCCCTCGACGAGGCCAAGGCCGCCAAGAAGGTCAGCGTCGACACCGACCTCGACGCCGCGGACCTGAAGAAGCTGGTCAAGGTCTTCAAGAAGATCGTGGCCAAGGAAGCCGGCCGCGACTTCCCGCAGGACGCCCGCGAGCAGATGGACCTCGCCGTCGAGGCGGTCTTCAACTCGTGGAACACCGACCGCGCCAAGCTCTACCGCCGCCAGGAGCGCATTCCCAGCGACCTGGGCACCGCGGTCAACATCTGCTCCATGGTCTTCGGCAACCTCGGCCCCGACTCCGGCACCGGCGTCGCCTTCACCCGCGACCCCGCCAGCGGCCACCAGGGCGTCTACGGCGACTACCTCCAGAACGCCCAGGGCGAGGACGTGGTCGCGGGCATCCGCAACACCGTTCCGCTCGCGGACCTGGAGGCCATCGACAAGGCCTCGTACGACCAGCTCATGACGATCATGGAGACGCTGGAGACCCACTACAAGGATCTCTGCGACATCGAGTTCACCATCGAGCGCGGCCAGCTGTGGATGCTCCAGACCCGCGTCGGCAAGCGCACCGCCGGTGCCGCCTTCCGCATCGCCACCCAGCTCGTGGACCAGGGCCTGATCGACGAGGCCGAGGCCCTGCAGCGCGTCACCGGTCACCAGCTCGCGCAGCTGATGTTCCCGCGCTTCGACGAGGACGCGAAGACCACGCTGCTCGGCCGTGGTATCGCCGCCTCCCCGGGCGCGGCCGTCGGCAAGGCCGTCTTCGACTCGTACACGGCCGTCAAGTGGTCCCGCTCCGGCGAGAAGGTCATCCTGATCCGCCGCGAGACCAACCCGGACGACCTGGACGGCATGATCGCCTCCGAGGGCATCCTGACCTCGCGCGGCGGCAAGACCTCGCACGCGGCCGTCGTCGCCCGCGGCATGGGCAAGACCTGTGTCTGCGGCGCCGAGGAGCTCGACGTCGACACCAAGCGCCGCCGCATGACGGTCGGCGAGACGGTCATCGAAGAGGGCGACGTCGTCTCCATCGACGGCTCCACCGGCAAGGTGTACCTCGGTGAGGTACCGGTCGTACCGTCCCCGGTCGTCGAGTACTTCGAGGGCCGCATGCACGCCGGCGCCGACGACGCCGACGAGCTGGTCGCCGCCGTGCACCGGATCATGGCGTACGCGGACCGCGTCCGCCGCCTGCGGGTGCGCGCCAACGCCGACAACGCCGAGGACGCCTCGCGCGCCCGCCGCTTCGGCGCCCAGGGCATCGGCCTGTGCCGCACCGAGCACATGTTCCTCGGTGAGCGCCGCGAGATGGTCGAGCGCCTGATCCTCGCGGACACCGACGGCGAGCGCGAGGGGGCACTCAGTGCCCTCCTGCCGCTGCAGAAGAAGGACTTCGTCGAGCTGTTCGAGGCGATGGACGGCCTGCCCGTCACCGTCCGCCTGCTGGACCCGCCGCTGCACGAGTTCCTGCCCGACATCACCGAGCTGTCGGTGCGCGTCGCCCTCGCCGAGTCCCGCAAGGACGCCAACGAGAACGACCTGCGCCTGCTCCAGGCCGTGCACAAGCTGCACGAGCAGAACCCGATGCTGGGTCTGCGCGGCGTCCGCCTCGGCCTGGTCATCCCCGGCCTGTTCGCCATGCAGGTACGGGCGATCGCCGAGGCCGCGGCCGAGCGCAAGAACGCCAAGGGCGACCCGCGCGCCGAGATCATGGTCCCCCTCGTGGGCACCGTGCAGGAGCTGGAGATCGTCCGCGAGGAGGCCGACCGGGTCATCGCCGAGGTCGAGGCCGCCACGGGCACCAGCCTCAAGCTGAGCATCGGCACGATGATCGAGCTGCCGCGCGCCGCCCTGACGGCCGGGCAGATCGCCGAGGCCGCGCAGTTCTTCTCCTTCGGAACGAACGACCTGACCCAGACGGTGTGGGGCTTCTCCCGCGACGACGTCGAGGCCAGCTTCTTCACCGCGTACCTGGAGAAGGGCATCTTCGGGGTCTCGCCCTTCGAGACCATCGACAGGGACGGCGTCGGCTCGCTGGTCCGCAGCGCCGTCCAGGCCGGCCGGGCCACCCGCCCCGAGCTCAAGCTCGGCGTCTGCGGTGAGCACGGCGGCGACCCCGAGTCCGTCCACTTCTTCCACGAGGTCGGCCTCGACTACGTCTCCTGCTCGCCCTTCCGGATCCCGGTGGCGCGCCTGGAGGCCGGCCGCGCGGCCGCCGAGGCGAAGGGCAGCGACAGCCGCTGATCCCCGGCCCTGAGAAGGGCCTCACAGACCGCGCCTGCCCCCGGGTTCCCTGACGCCCCGGGGGCGGGCGCGCCTATTTTTTCTGTTCAACAAACCTTTACGCCAGCAGGCGGTGGACGGATCCCCACCCGTCCACCGCCGCTGTCATTCTGCCGGGCACGTCGGCGCTTCCCGGTGCGACCGACCGCCAGGCCCCGCAAAGCCCCCCACGGCCTTCGCGGAGCGTTTCGGTCGCATCGGAGTGTGCCCGGCGGAGTACAGGATTTCGGTTGTCACGCCCCCGCCGAAAGGGGTTTCAACTGTGGCCGAAAGGGCGTGGTGACCACGTGTGACGGCATGCATACTCATGGGGCGGGGGGATTGCGATTGCACAGGTGGGGGTTCGGTGCTGCGTATCCATTTCACTGGAGTGGACCTGGCACGCGTACGGATGGCAGGGCGTCCCGATGCGTTGTGGGAGACGATTCTCAGCTTCCATCGCTTAAGAGACCGGCGTGATGCCCGGCTGTTCGGTGAATGGCGTACGGAAACCCGGAGCAGGTTGAACAGTGAAACACGCTTGCTCGGTGCGCTCATACCGAGCCGAGGCTATTTCCCCGATTTCCTCACCCCTGTGGAGGGGCAGTACGGGTGGGACCTGGGGCTCGACGCGCTGCGGGCCATCCGCCCCGAGCGGATGCGCCACGAGCTGGCCCTGCTGGGCGCGGGAGCGGGCCTCGGGGCGGCCTTCGGGATGCCCTCCGCCGTGAGCGGGTGCCCGGACACCACGGTCCCGCGGCGGCTGCGGGAGTTCATGGACGGCGGCACCGGGCAGCTGCCGAGGCTGCTCGGCGAGCTGCGCGGGTACCACCGGGCGGCCGTGGAGCCGTACTGGACCCACATCCAGGCCCAGATCGAGGCCGAGCGGGCCGCGCGCGGCCGGGCCCTGCTGGACGGGGGCGCGGACGAGCTGCTGGCCTCGCTGCCGCCGATGCTGCGCTGGCGGGCCCCGGTGCTGGAGTGCGACTACCCCGTGGACCGGGACGTACGGCTGCGGGGGCGCGGGCTGCTGCTCCAGCCGTCCTTCTTCTGCCGGCGCACCGCGGTGACCCTGCACGACCCGGAGCTGCCGCCGGTGCTGGTCTATCCGGCCGCCGCCCACCTGGCCTCGGCGCCCGCGGGGGGCGAGGCCGCCCGGCCCGTGGAGGAGCACCGCCAGCGCACCCTGGGCAAGCTCGTGGGGCACACCCGCTCGGTGGTGCTGCGGGCCATCGGGGACGGCGCCACCACCAGCGAACTGGCCCGCCGGGCCGGTGTCTCGCTGGCCTCCGCCAGCCAGCACGCCTGCGTGATGCGCGAGGCGGGGCTGGTCACCACGCTCCGCCACGGGAACGCGGTACTGCACACGGTCACCCCGCTGGGCGCCGCGCTGCTCAGGGGCGGGGCCGTGGCCTCATGAGGCGCGTGCGGCCCCCGCCCCGGCGACGGGCCGGGACCGGGGCCGCACGGAACGGGCCCGTCAGGTACGGAACGGGCCCGTCACCTCGTAGGTGATGCCGCCGGTCGAGCTGCCGCTCGTACCGCGCTGGCTGCTGAAGTAGAGCCGGCTGCCGTCGGGGGAGAAGGCCGGGCCGGTGATCTCCGAGGAGGACTGGCCGGTGACCCGCAGGAAGGGGGCGACGACGTCGTCCGGGGTGATCAGGCAGATCTCCATGTCGCCGCCGTCCTCGGCGACGTACAGGTCGCCGTACGAGGAACCGGTGACGTTGTCCACGCCCGTCAGCGGGGCCGCGCCGCCGGGCACGAGCGAGTCGTCGTAGGCCAGCTCGTACGTGCTGTTCGCCAGGTTGAGCTGCCAGACCCGGTTGTCGCCCTTCGTGGTGAACCAGACCGTGTCGCCGGCGTAGTGGCAGCCCTCGCCGCCGTTGAACTTCTTGGAGCCGGAGACCTGGGTGCGGGTGGTGGTCGGGGAACCGTCCGGATCCGGGACGTTCTGCCAGGTGAAGGACCCGGAGGTGGCGGTCCCGGCGACGAGTACCTGGAGGGTGCCGGAGGAGAGGTTGCCCCAGGTGGCGGGGATGAAGCGGTAGAAGCAGCCGCTGGTCTCGTCCTCGGTCAGGTAGATCACCTGACGCACCGGGTCGGCGGCCGCCGCCTCGTGCTTGAAGCGGCCCATCGCCGGGCGCTGGACGGCCGCGTTCACGCCGTACGGATCGGTCTCGTAGACGTAGCCGAGGCTGACCTCCTCGCACGACAGCCAGGTGTTCCAGGGGGTCTTGCCGCCCGCGCAGTTCTGCCGGGTGCCGGAGAGGATCCGGTAGGAGCCGGTGATCGTGCCCGAGGAATCGAACTTCACGGCGCTCGCGCCGCCCGAGGGGTTGATCTCCGAGTTCGACACGTAGATCCAGCCCGTGCCGTCCGCGAAGCACGCCCCGCCGTCCGGGGCGCTGTGCCACTTGTAGGTGGTGGACCCGACGTTCTGGCCGGAGCGGGCGATCACCCGGCTGCTGAAGCCGGTCGGCAGCTGGATGCCGTTGGCGTCCGCCGCGCCGAGGGCGCCGTAGGGACCGGCACCGGGCTGGGCGGGGGCGGCGTGGGCGGCCCCGTGCATCAAGGTGCCGCCGAAGGCGGCGGCCGACGAACCGATCACCGCGCCGCGCAGGAAGGTACGACGTTCCACGGTCACTCCTGGGGGGAGGAAGGCCCCGCGGCCGGTCGGGCGCGGGGTCGCACGCACCGGGGAACCTAGGGGCGCCGCATTGACGCGACATCAATTCCGCATGACGTACAGCGGGACTTTCGGCCCTGGAAAAGCCGGCCGCGGGGAAGGATGGTGGAGCCATGAGCCACTTCGCCGCCGACGGGGACATCGCGGGCCGCGCCGACCTCGACGTCGTGCTGCGCCGCTTCTACACGGCCGCCTTCGCGGATCCGCAGATCGGGCCCTTCTTCACGGAGATCGCGGGCACGGACCTGGAGGCCCACCTGCCCCGGATCGGCGACTTCTGGGAGCGGGCCCTCTTCCGCACCGCCGACTACCAGGGCGATCCCGTCGCCCCGCACCGCGCCCTGCACTCCGCCCGGGCGATGACCGCGGCGGACTTCGGCCGCTGGGTGCAGCTGTGGCGCGCGGCGATCGACGGCCGGCACCGCGGGCCGAACGCCGAGCGCGCCAAGGCGATGGGCGAGCGGATCGCGCTGGCCTTCCACGAGCGGCTGGCCGGCGCGGACGCGGAGCCGCTCCGCGGCGGGGTAGCGGCGGGCTTCGTACCGCTGGCGGCCCTGAAGCTCCGATCGACAGCGGCCTGACCTGCGGTTTCAAGAAATCTCAAAAAAACTCTCGCGGGAGCGATGAGTTTCCCGGGCCGCCCCGGTCTGACTCTCGAAAGCACCGAGCACCTAGCACCGAAGTGCACACGAGAGAAGAGACCGAGATGTCCGCGACCATGATCTTCGTCAACCTGCCCGTCAAGGACCTGGACGCCAGCAAGGCCTTCTGGGGCAAGCTCGGCTACTCCTTCAACGCCCAGTTCACCGACGAGAACTGCGCCTCCATGGTCATCAGCGACACCATCGTTGCCATGCTCCTCACCGAGGCCCGCTACAAGGACTTCACCCACAAGGCGATCGCGGACGCCACCACGACCTCCGAGGTCCTCATCTGCCTGAGCGCCGAAAGCCGCACCGCGGTCGACGAGCTGGTCGACGGCGCCCTGGCGGCCGGGGCCACCGAGCCCCGCCCGGCCCAGGACCACGGCGTCATGTATGGCCGGGCCTTCGACGACCTCGACGGTCACACCTGGGAGATCATGTGGATGGACCCGGCCATGGTCCAGGGCTGAGCGTCCGGCTCGCCGGTCAGGAGGTCTCGGCGGTCCGCACCGGGTAGGTCCGGACCACGACCTCCTCGTCGTCCAGGCAGCGCCCCGACTCCAGGTCGAAGCGCTGCTTCAGCAGCGGCGAGGCCACGAAGGGCCGGCCCGCCGCGGCGCCCAGCAGCCCCCGCGACAGGACGTGCGCCCCGGTGAAGGGGTCCTGGTTGCCGATGGCGTACGTACGCCCCGCGCGGTCGACGAACACGGCGGCCTGGCTCCCGTCCGGCAGCAGGGCCGCGACCCCGCGCCCGGGGATGAGCGCGGACAGCTCGCACACCGTCAGCCAGCCCTCCGCCACCTGCAGTTCCACGGTCATCGGACTCCTCCGATCGTCAGGACGGCCAGGTCGGGCTTGACCTGGTCGCGTTCGGGGACGAACTTCACGGTCGGGTCGGGGGCGCCGGGCGCGTTGACGAAGGACACGAACCGGCGCAGCCTCTCCGGGTCCTGGAGCGTCTGGGCCCACTCGTCCCGGTAGTGCGCCACGTGGTCGGCCATCAGGGACTCCAGCTCCGCGCACAGCCCGAGCGAGTCGTGCACGATCACGTCCCGAAGGTGGGCCAGGCCCCCCTCCAGCCGCTCCAGCCAGGTGGAGGTCCGCTCCAGCCGGTCGGCGGTGCGGATGTAGAACATCAGGAACCGGTCGATCAGCCGGATCAGTTCCGCGTCCGACAGGTCCTGGGCGAGCAGGTCGGCGTGGCGCGGGGTGGCCCCGCCGTTGCCGCCCACGTAGAGGTTCCAGCCGCTCGCCGTCGCGATGACCCCGAAGTCCTTGCTCTGCGCCTCCGCGCACTCGCGGGCGCAGCCGGAGACGGCCGACTTGAGCTTGTGCGGGGCGCGCAGCCCCCGGTAGCGCAGCTCCAGGTCGATGGCCATCCGTACGCTGTCCTGCACCCCGTACCGGCACCAGGTCTGCCCGACGCAGGACTTCACCGTCCGCAGGGCCTTCCCGTACGCGTGCCCGGACTCGAATCCGGCGTCGACGAGCCGGGCCCAGATCCGGGGGAGCTGGTCGACGCTCGCGCCGAACAGGTCGATCCGCTGACCGCCGGTGATCTTCGTGTAGAGGCCGAAGTCGCGGGCCACCTCGCCGATCACGATCAGCTTGTCGGGGGTGATCTCGCCGCCGGGGATGCGGGGGACGACCGAGTACGAGCCGTTGCGCTGCATGTTCGCGAGGAAGTGGTCGTTGGTGTCCTGGAGCGCGGCCTGTTCCCCGTCCAGGACGTACCCGCTGGCGCCGAGGGTCGGGGCGAGCGAGGCGATGACCGAGCCGACGGCGGGCTTGCACACCTCGCAGCCGTCAGCGCCGCGGGCCTCGGGGCGGCCGTGGCCGTCGAGGAGCTCCTGGTACGAGGTCAGGCGGCGGGTGCGGACGATCTCGTAGAGCTCGGCACGCGTGTAGGGGAAGCAGCCGCACAGGCCTTTGTCGGCGGCGGCGGGCAGCAGCTGCCCGATCACCTTGACGCAACTGCCGCAGCCGGTGCCCGCCTTGGTGCACTTCTTGACTTCGGGGAGGGTGGTGAAGGCGGTGATGGCCTTCTTGGTGACGTTGTGGCAGGAGCAGATCACCGCGTGGTCGGGGAGCGAGGACGGGCCGAGCGCGACGGGCGCGCCGACACCGGCGGGCAGGACCAGCTGCTCGGGGGCGACGGGCGGGACGCTGCCGGTGAGCGGGCGCAGCAGGCCGTAGGAGTCCGCGTCGCCGACCAGGACCCCGCCGAGGAGGATGCCGTCGGGGGAGACGACCAGCTTCTTGTAGACGCCGGAGCGGGAGTCGGACCAGACGACGTCCAGGCTGCCCTCGGCGGTCCCGTGGGCGTCGCCGAACGAGGCGACGTCCACGCCGAGCAGCTTGAGCTTGGTGGAGAGGTCGGCTCCGGTGAACTCCTTCTCGCGGCCCAGCAGGTCCTCGGCGGCGGTCTCGGCCATCTCGTAGCCGGGAGCGACCAGTCCGTAGACGCGGCCGTCGCAGGCGAGGGCGCACTCGCCGATGGCGTAGACGTGCGGGTCGGAGGTACGGCAGCGGGAGTCCACCGCGATGCCGCCGCGCTCGCCGACGTCCAGCCCGGCGTCGCGGGCCAGCTGGTCGCGGGGGCGGACACCCGCGGAGAAGACGACGAGGCCGGTGTCGACGGTGGAGCCGTCGGAGAGCCTCATCCCAATGACCCGGCCGTCCTCGCCCGTGAGCACCTCTTGGGTGCCGACCCCGGTGTGGACGGTGATGCCCATGGATTCGATGGTGCGCAGCAGGGCGGCGCCGCCGCCCTCGTCGACCTGTACGGGCATCAGGCGCGGGGCGAACTCGACGACGCGGGTGGCGAGGCCGAGCCCCTGGAGGGCGCCCGCGGCTTCCAGGCCGAGGAGCCCGCCGCCGACGACCGCGCCGCTGGTGAGGTCCTTCGCGTACTCCTCGATGGCGAGGAGGTCCTCGATGGTGCGGTAGACGAAGCAGCCCGGGGCGTCCTTGCCGGGGACGGGCGGCACGAAGGGGTAGCTGCCGGTGGCCAGGACCAGGACGTCGTACGGGTACACCTGTCCGGAGCGGGAGGTGACGGTGCGGGCGTCCCGGTCGATGTGCTCGGCGGGGTCGTCGAGGTGGAGGGCGATGCCGTGCTCGGCCATGAAGCCGGGGGGCGTCATGGACAGGTCCTCGGCGCTGCTTCCGGAGAAGTACGAGGTCAGGTGCACGCGGTCGTAGGCGGGCCGGGGCTCCTCGCAGAGCACGGTGATCCGGTGGGTCCGGGTCGCGCCGCGTTCGGCCAGGGCCTCGAGGTAGCGCTGGCCGACCATGCCGTGCCCGATGAGCACGATCGCGGGCAGGGGCTCGGTCATGTCAGTGGCCTCCGTCGT
This sequence comes from Streptomyces sp. NPDC056224, assembly GCF_042267665.1. Lineage (NCBI taxonomy): Bacteria > Bacillati > Actinomycetota > Actinomycetes > Kitasatosporales > Streptomycetaceae > Streptomyces > Streptomyces sp. NPDC056224. The sequence goes on along the minus strand of NZ_JBHJTK010000007.1, from coordinate 123,644 downwards.
CGGTGAGCAGGTGGAACAGGTCGTGCGGTGGTTCGTCGCCCTCCCAGGTGCGGGCGAGGGCGCCCACGGTGGAGAGCTCGCCGAGCAGCACCCCGCCGACGAGGCGGTCGCCGCGGACGACGACCGTCCGGTAGGTCCGGCGGGTGGCGTCGGCGAGGCGGACCACGTCGTCGCCGGGGCGGGGGTTCGGTTCACCGAAGGCGGCGAGGTCGAAGTGCGCGTCGGCGCCGCCGAGCGTGAGGCGGGTCAGGGCGCGGGTGCCGGTGTACTCCGTGGGGGAGCCGGTCAGGGTCGCGGCGAGGGCGTCGGCCTGCTCCAGCGCCGGTCCGGCCAGGCCGTACACCTGGCCGGCGTGCTCGGCACAGTCGCCGATGGCGTGGATGCGGGGGTCGCTGGTGCGGAGCCGTCCGTCGACCACGACGCCGGTGCGGACGTCGAGGCCGGCGGCCTGGGCGAGGCCGGTGCGCGGCCGTACGCCGCAGGCGAGCACGACGAGGTCGGCGTCGAGCCGGTAGCCGTCGGCGAGCTCGACCCCGGTGACCTTTCGGGAACCCGCCGCGGACGTGATCAGGCCTCGGGCCCGGCACTCCGTGTGGATCTCGACGCCGAGATCGGCCATGTGGGCGTGCAACAGAGCCGAGGCGCCCGCGTCCAGCTGGCGTTCCATCAGGCGCTCGCCCTGCTGGGCGAGCACGACCGAGGCGCCCCGTGCGGCGAGTGCGCGCGCAGCCGAGACGCCCAGCAGGCCGCCGCCGATCACCACCGCCCGCACCCCGGGGCGTACGGCCGCCGACAGGGCGAGGCAGTCGTCCATCGTGCGGAACGCGTGGACCCCTTCGGGCAGTTCCCCGCCCCCGGGAACGAACAGGCCGCGCAGTGCGGGGAGTACCGGGTTGGACCCGGTCGCCAGTACCAGGGTGTCGTACGCCAGTGCCGCGCCGTCGTCGCAGTGCACCAGCCGGTCGGCCCGGTCGATGCGGACCGCCCGGACGCCCCGCCGCAGTGCCGGGCCGGGCGCCGGGAGGGCGGCCACCTCCGGCGCGTACCGGCCCGCCAGCACCTCGGCGAGCAGCACCCGGTTGTACGGGAGGTGCGTCTCCTCGCCGAGTACGGTCACCTCCGCGGCCCCGCCCAGCCGCGCAGCGAGCCGCAGGCCCGCGAGGCCGCCGCCGATCACCACCACACGCTGCTCCGATGTCATGCCCCGAGCGTGCGCGACCGCTGTTTCCCCGCCGGATCGCCGTTGTTACCCGGGGGGAACACCCACCTCAGCAGCCGGGTTAAGCGCCCGTGAGGCTTTCCTCAAGGCCGGCTTAAGGATCATCACCGGCGCCCTGCGGGCCCCTAGCGTGGCCCGCATGCGAGATGCGGCGGTGCGGGTCAGGGGCGGGATGCTGGGCGGGGCGGGGGTGGTGGTCCTGCTCTGGGCGGCGCAGGTGCGGCCCTCGGCACGGCCCGACGCCCTGTTCGCCACCGCCGCCCACCTGACCGGCCTGCTCGCCGGGTACGGCGTGCTCGTGCTGCTGTTCCTGATGGCCCGGGTGCCCGCCGTCGAGCACGGGGTCGGCGCCGACCGGCTCGCCCGATGGCACGCGTTCGGCGGCCGTCACGTGCTGCTCCTCTGCTTCGGGCACGGGCTCTTCGCCCTGCTCGGCTACGCCGTGCACGAGGGCGTCGACGTCGTCTCCGCCGTCCGGGAGCTGCTCGGCTACCCCGGGCTCGCCGCCGCCGCCGGCGGGGCCGCCCTCCTGGCCGCGGTCGGCGCGACCTCCGCCCGCGCGGTGCGCCGCCGCCTGCCGCACGAAACCTGGCGCGGGGTGCACCTGCTCGTCTACCCGGCCGTCGCCCTCGCCTTCGTCCACCAGCTCGCCGGGCCCGACCTCGCCCTCCTCGGCTGGTTCTGGGCGCTGGCCCACACCGTGGTCGCCTCCCTGCTCCTCTGGTACCGGGCCGTGGTCCCCGTACGGCAGGCCCTGCGGCACGCGCTGCGGGTCGCGGAGGTCAGGGCCGAGGGGCCCGGGGTGGTCTCCGTGGTCGTGTACGGGGAGCACCTCGCGGAACTGCGTGCGGAGCCGGGCCAGTTCCTGCGCTGGCGGTTCCTGCAGCGGCGTCTGTGGCACACCGCACTGCCGTTCTCGCTGTCCGCGCCGGTCCGCGGGAACACCCTGCGCATCACCGTCAAGGGGCTCGGCGGCCACTCCCGCCGGATCCGCCGGCTGCGCCCCGGCACGCGGGTCCTGGCCACCGGTCCGTTCGGGGCGCTCACCGCCGCCCGCCGGACGCGTCCCAAGGTGCTGCTGATCGCGGGCGGGGTCGGGATCACTCCGATGCGGGCCCTGTTCGAGACGCTGCCCGGCGGCCCCGGGGACATCACCCTGCTCTACCGGGCCGGGGCCGAGGAGCACCTCGTACTGCGCTCCGAGCTGGAGGCGATCGCCGCCGAGCGGCAGGCCGCACTGCACTACCTGCTCGGGCCCTCCGGCGCCGCCCACGATCCGCTCGCCCCGCAGGCGCTGGCCGCACTGGTGCCGGAGCTGGCCGAGCACGACGTGTACCTGTGCGGGCCGCCGGGCATGTCCGAGGCGGCCCGCGCCGGGCTGCTGAGGGCCGGGGTGCCGGCCGGCCGCATCCATTCCGAGTGCTTCGGTTCCTGACCTTCCGAGAGGACCCACCCCGCCGTGCGCCACCCGCTCCACATCACCCTGTCCGTGCCCGTACCGGCACCCGATCCCGCTGTGACCGGACGCGCCGCGGCCCGCCACCGCAAGCCGTCCCCCGTGCGGCTGGCGGCCGGGCTGGGCCTCGCCAGCGTGCTGGCCGCGAGCGTGCTGACCGCGGCCGTGGACCCGCGGGCTCCGGAGGCCCCGGACCGGGTGCCCGCCGGGCGAAGCTCAACCTTTGCGCAACTTTCCGGGGATTGATGGCACGTGCAGCCAACCGCTCCATAGGGTCTGACCGTGCCTGACATATCGACAACCATGATCATCGTGCTGTGCGTGGCCGCAGCCGCCGCCGGCTGGATCGACGCGGTCGTGGGCGGCGGCGGCCTGCTGCTCCTGCCTGCCCTGCTCCTCGGCCTGCCCAGCGCCCACCCGGCCACCGTCCTCGGGACCAACAAGGCCGTCGCCATCGTCGGTACCACGGGCGCGGCCGTGACGTACCTCCGCAAGGCCCCGGTCGACGTGAAGCTGGCCGTCCGCATCGGCGTCGCGGCGCTCGCCGGTTCGATGGGCGGCGCCGCGCTCGCCGGAGGCATCAGCAAGGACGCGCTGCGCCCGCTGATCATGGCGGTGCTCGTGGTCGTCGCGGGCTTCGTGCTCTTCCGGCCCGCCTTCGGCACCGCCCCGAGCGCCTCGCCCGTCAGCAGGCAGCGGGTGCTGCTCGCCATCGGCCTCGCCGGGCTCGGCATCGGCTTCTACGACGGCCTCATCGGGCCGGGTACGGGTACCTTCCTGGTGCTCGCGCTCACCGCGCTGCTCCATCTCGACCTGGTCACCGCCTCGGCGACCGCCAAGATCGTCAACGTGTGCACGAACGCCGGGGCGCTCGCGATGTTCGCGTACCAGGGCATGGTGCTGTGGCAGCTGGCCGCGTTGATGGCGGTGTTCAACCTGGCCGGCGCCATGATCGGCGCGGGCATGGCCCTGAAGAAGGGCAGCGGCTTCGTCCGCGGCGTGCTGCTGACGGTGGTGGGCGCGCTGGTGATCAAGCTCGGCATCGAGCAGTGGGGCTAGTACGTCCCGGTGAGGTGGGCGAAGACGACCACGTTGCCGCGGTAGCCGGTGCGCGGTGAGAAGCCGCCGCCGCAGGTGATCACCCGCAGCTCGGCGCGCGCCGACGGTCCGTACACGCGGGTGTCGGGGAACGCCTTGGCGTCGTACACCTCGACCGCGTGGACCGTGAACACGGCGGTACGGCCGTCCGCGCGCGGGACCTCGACCGCGGCCCCGCGGCGCAGCGCCCCCAGCTGGTAGAAGACGCCCGGCCCGGCTGCGTCGTCCACGTGCCCGGCGATGACGGCGGTACCGACGGCGCCCGGTGTGGTGCCGTCGCGGTACCAGCCGGCCAGGTCGCGGCGGTCGGGAGGGGGTACTTCGAGGCTGCCGCCCGACTGCAGGCCGAGGCCGGTCAACGGGGCGTCGACCCGGATGGAGGGGATCCGGATCCGGGTGGGCGGGGATCCGGTCAACGGCGCGATTCCGGGGCCGCCGGCACTGGAGGCGGTCAGGGCCTCCGCGGGGGAGGGCAGCGGCGGGCCTACGGGCTCGCGGGAGCCGCTGGTCACGAGCCAGATGCCGACACAGGCGGCGATGGCCACGACGCCCCCGTGGCGGGCGGTCCGGATCCCTCCGAAATCGCCACCCATGCGTATCCCCTCGGCTTCCGTTTCGGGGTGACTGGCCGTCGCCCGGCCCCGCGAACGGGGGGGACCTCGCGGGGGCGGGCGACGGGGGACGGTACCGGTCGGACCGCGGCCGGAGCCGCGGTGGGCGTCCGTCAGCTCCGCGTGCCGCTCGCCCGGCGACGCAGGAGCCAGGTACCGCCGACGGCGGTCGCGGCCAGTACTGCCGCTCCCGCCGCGATCTTGGCGGGGTCGTTGGCGGTGGTCGTGCCACCGCCCACCCCGGTCTGGACGTGGCCCTGCGGGCCGCGTTCGGTGACGACCAGGTCGCCGGTGGCGAACTTGCCGTTCGCGCAGGTCACCCCGATGCCGAAGGTGCCCGGGCGGGTGCCGTGGGCGACGTGGAACTGCCCCACGACCACCTCCTTGTGGGTGCCCGGGGCCAGCCTGAACCGGCCGCCGCCCACCGTGGTGGCGTCACCCTCCGCATGGCTGCCGGGCCCGCAGGCGGTGGTGTTCACGGTGACCGTGGTGCCGGGCGCGGTGGACTTGGGCCACACCTCCAGTGCGGCGAAGTCGCCGGGCGCGAAGCTCACCATGCCGAGTTCCGCAGCGGCGACCGCACCGGCGACCGGGCCGGTGAAAGCGGCGCAGGTCAGCGCGGCGGCGGTCAGCGCGTGGGCGGTACGTCGGCGCATGGGGACACTCTCCCTGAAGACACGGGGTCGTGATTCCGAGGTAACCGGGCCCGCCCGCAGCGCGCCTGCTGATGTCCCGTCAGGTCTGTTCGGAGGCGCCCCACCATGACCTCGTTTTCGCAGGTCAGTGCTGCTGTCGATGCCATCCGGGTTGCCCGCGCCGTCCGGGTGACACGCGCCGCGCGCGGGTCCGGCCGGCGCAAGCACCACCGCGGCAGCACCGCGGGCGGCGGGCTTCGCCGGGGAGGCCCGCGCAACGGACACCTGCGCCCGGGCGGGGGCGGTGCCCGGGCCGAGCCCTGTGCCCCGTGTCCGGGCCGCGTGCCCCGTGTCCGGGCCGCGCCCGGCCGCCCGGCGAGGGACCGCCGGGCCCCGCGCAACAGCCCCTCCGGGAGCCCGGCCCGGTCCCGACCGTCACGGTCGTCCCCGGCACGGGCGCCGGCGCGGCGACGGGCCCCCGCCGTGCCGCCGGGCGTCGGCCGACAGGTCCGCCCGTTCTCGAACGGCATCGGCGCGGGCTCCCGTCGGCCCACCGCAGCGCCAGGGGTGTGGGCCCGGTCGGGTCGCAGCGGTCCGCCGCGCGGCTGGGCCGGCACGAGGGCGGCGGGCGGTTGCCGTACCGACGCCGCCGGTCGCGGGTGGCCCGCGCCGGACGGCGGGGGGGCACGGGCGCCGGGAGGCCGCGCAACGGCGGTGCGTACGGTGGGGGTACGCAGCCGGGCCGGGGCTTTCGTCCCGCCTGCGGAGTGTGTTCCGCCGTACCTCAGGGAGGGCCCCGTGACATCGGTCGTTCGGCCGCAAGACCCGACCGCTCCGCTCCCGTTCTTCGTCTACGGAACCCTGCGTCCGGGCGAGGTCAACCACGAGCTGTTCCTGCGCGGCCGCACCGTCTCGGAGGAGCCCGCGACCCTTCCGGACGTCGCTCTCTACGACGGTCCCGGCTATCCCTTCGCGGTCGAGGGTCCGGGTGCGGCCGTCGTCGGCGAGCTGGTCACCGCGGCGCCGGGCGCGTACGGGGTACTGCTGGCCGCGCTGGACCGGCTGGAGGAGTACGGGGGCCCGGGCCGCCCGGGGAACGTCTACGACCGGATCGCCCGCGAGGCGCTGCGCCCCGACGGCGCCCGGGTGCTGGCCTGGGTCTACCTCGCGTCGCCGCTGCTCGCCCGCGACCTGCGGGAGTCCGGCACCGAGATACCGGGTGGCGACTGGCTGAAGCGGGTCCAGGACCTGCCGTCCTAGCGGCCCGCAGCCGTCCGGCGGGCCCGCGACCGCGCGACCGTCCGGCAGGCCCGCCCGGCCTGCCTACAGGCCCTCGGCGCCCCGGTTGCGCAGCCGCTGACCGTACTGCTGGAGCACCCACAGCTCCTCCTGGACCGCGGCCAGTTGCTCCGGCGGGGCCTGCGGGCCCAGCCGGGACAGCGTGCCCTGGATCTCGTGGATCCGGCGGTCGACGGCGCGCAGCCGCACCTGGACCAGCTGGACCCCGGCGTAGACCTCGTCCACCGTCTTGGCGTGGATGGCCTCGACCGCCAGCTCCGTCACGAGCGCGCGGACGGTGTCGTTCGGGGCCGCGTCGCGCACGCGGGCGAGGTAGTCCTCGGTGCCGAGCGAGGCGCCGCCCGCGTCCTGGATGGCCTGGCGCACGGCCGCGTAGGGCGGGGCGGTGAACTCGTCCATCCCGTACGCGTCGAAGGCGGGTGAGACCAGGGCCGGGCGCTGGAGCGCCAGCTTCAGCAGCTCGCGCTCGGTGCGGTGGGCGGGGCTGCGCAGGTTCAGGGCGGGGCCGCCGCCGGTCTGCTGGGCGGCGGGCGCGGAGGAGGCCTCGTAGGACGATCGGGCGCCGCCCCGCTGGGGCCGGCCGTCGCCCTGGCCGCCGCGGTCGCGGGCCCAGCGCGCCAGCTGGGCGACGCGCTTGACCACGAACTGCTCGTCGCGGATGCCCAGCATGCCCGCGAGCTGGACCGCGGACTCGTGCTGGATCGCGATGTTCTTGATGTTGGCGACGACCGGCGCGGCCTCGTCCAGCGCGGCCGCCCGGCCCGCCGGGTTCTCCAGGTTGTGCCGGGCGACGATGTGCCTCAGCGCGAATTCGAAGAGCGGCGTGCGGGACTCCACCAGCCCGGACACGGCAGCGTCCCCCTCGGCCAGGCGCAGGTCGCAGGGGTCCATGCCGCCCGGCGTGATCGCGATCGAGGTCTCGGCGGCGAACTTCTGGTCGTCCTCGAAGGCCCGCAGCGCGGCCTTCTGCCCGGCCGCGTCACCGTCGAAGGTGAAGATCACCTCGGCGGTGGCGTTGTCCATCAGCAGCCGGCGCAGGATCTTGATGTGGTCCCCGCCGAAGGCCGTGCCGCAGGTCGCGATCGCGGTGGTGACCCCCGCCAGGTGGCAGGCCATCACGTCGGTGTAGCCCTCGACCACCACGGCGCGCGAGGTCTTCGCGATCTCCTTCTTCGCCAGGTCGATGCCGTAGAGCACCTGGGACTTCTTGTAGATCGCGGTTTCAGGCGTGTTCAGGTACTTGGGGCCGTTGTCGTCGTCGCGCAGCTTGCGCGCGCCGAAGCCCACCACCTCGCCGCTGATGTCGCGGATGGGCCACATCAGCCGGCCCCGGAAGCGGTCGATGGGCTTGCCGCTGCGGCTGTCCTGGGCGAGCCCGGAGGTGATCAGTTCCTTGTCGCTGAAGCCCTTGCCGCGCAGGAAGCGGGTCAGGTGGTCCCAGCCGGCCGGGCTGTAGCCGACGCTGAAGTGCGCGGCGGCCGCCTGGTCGAAGCCTCGCTCGGCCAGGAACTTGCGGCCGATCTCCGCCTCGGGGCCGTCCAGCTGGTCGGTGTAGAACTGCGCGGCGGCCTTGTGCGCCTCGACCAGGCGGATGCGCTCACCGCGGCCGCTGGTACCGGCGGTGTAGCCGCCCTCCTCGTACCGCAGGGTGATGCCGGCCTGGCCGGCCAGGCGCTCGACCGCCTCCGAGAAGGAGAGGTGGTCGATCTTCATGATGAAGTCGAGGGTGTCCCCGCCCGCCTGGCAGCCGAAGCAGTGGTAGAGACCCTTGCCGGGGCTGACCTGGAAGGACGGGGACTTCTCGTCGTGGAAGGGGCACAGGCCCTTGAGGTTGCCGCCGCCCGCGTTGCGCAGCTGGAGGTAGTCGGAGACCACGGCGTCGATCGGGACCGCGTCCCGTACCGCCTTCACGTCGTCGTCGTTGATCCGTCCTGCCACCCGTGAAGTCTACGGCCGGACGCGGGCAAACCCGTCAGGCCCCCTCCGCCTCGACCAGCGACGCGAGCGGAACCGAAGGGTCCGCCAGCGCCTCGCGGTCCACGGGCGCCTTCGACCTGATCAGGGCCTGGATGTGCTCGGCGACATCCCACACGTTGACGTTCATACCGGCCAGTACCCGGCCGTCGGAGAGCCAGAAGGCGATGAACTCCCGCTTGCCCGCGTCCCCGCGGATCAGCACCTGGTCGTAGCCGCCCGGCGGGGCGTACCCCGAGTACTCCAGGCCCACGTCGTACTGGTCGGAGAAGAAGTACGGCACCCGGTCGTAACTGACCTCCTGCCCCAGCATGGCCCGCGCGGCGGCCGGCCCGCCGTTGAGCGCGTTGGCCCAGTGCTCGACCCGCAGCCGGGTCCCGAGCACCGGATGGTGGGCGGCCGCCACGTCCCCGACCGCGAAGACGTCCGGATCCGACGTGCGCAGCGACGCGTCCACGGCGATCCCGCCGCCGTGCTCCCGGCCCACGAGGGTCAGCCCGGAGGTCTCGGCGAGCGCCGTCCGCGGCGCCGCCCCGATCGCGGCGAGCACCGCGTGCGCCGGGTGTTCCTCCCCGTCGTCGGTGCGGGCGGCCAGCACCATGCCGTCGTGGCCCACGATCTCGGTCAGCCTGGCCCCGAAGTGGAACCGCACCCCGTGCTCGGCGTGCAGGTCCCCGAAGAGCCGGCCGATCTCCGGGCCGAGCACCGCGTGCAGCGGCGTGGCCTCCGGTTCGACCACGGTGACCTCCGCGCCGTACCCGCGAGCCGCGGCGGCGACCTCCAGGCCGATCCACCCGGCGCCCGCGATCAGCAGGTGGCCGTTGTCCCGGCCCAGGGCGGCCAGGACGCCCCGCAGCCGTTCGGCGTGCGCGAGCCGGCGCAGGTGGTGCACTCCGGCCAGGCCCGTGCCCGGGATGTCCAGGCGGCGCGGTTCGGCGCCGGTGGCCAGCAGCAGCTTGTCGTAGTGCAGCGCCGTGCCGTCGACGAGGACCACCTTCTTGGCGCCCCGGTCCAGGTGGACCGCGGGCTGGCCGAGGTGCAGCTCCACGTCGGAGGCCGCGTACCAGGACGGCTCGTGGACGAAGACGCTGTCGCGGTCGTCCTTGCCCATCAGGTACCCCTTCGAAAGCGGGGGCCGTTCGTAGGGATGGTCGCGCTCGTCGCCGATCAGGATCACCCGCCCGGTGAACCCCTCGGAGCGCAGCGTTTCGGCCGCTTTTGCCCCGGCCAGCCCCGCGCCGACGATGACGAATGTCCGGTGTGCGTCGACCACCTGATGCCTCCTCATAACCTCTCCGCCACATGCGACCACATGCGAGCGTCCCTCACCGAGCCTGCCGCGTGAAGGGGGAGTGGCCCGATCAGCTCACCCCTCGGCGCGTCGGGTGCGCCGGGTGAGGCGTGCGTGCAGGGAGCGGGCGGCCGCGTCGGTGAGGCACGCGATCTGGTCGACGACCGCCCGTTTCCTGGCCCTGTCGTCCGGCGCCGCGTCGAAGATGGCCCGGAACTGGGGGTCCAGGCCCTCGGGTGCGCGGGCGCTGAGCGCCTCCGCGAGTTCGGCCAGGACGATGCGCTGATCGGCCCGGATCCGTTCCTGCTCGTCCCGCTGCATGACGTACAGATCGGCGACCGCCTTGAGGACCGCACACTCGTTGCGCGCCTCGCGGGGGACCACCAGTTCGGCGCCGTACCGGGTGAGGCGACCGGAGCCGTACGCCTCGCGGGTGGCGCCCTCGGCGGCCAGGCAGAAGCGGCCGATGAGCTGGCTGGTCGCGTCCTTCAGGCGGGCCTGGGCGACGGCCGAGCCGTCGTAACCGTGCGGCCACCACTCCTGATCCATCAAACGGTCGAGCGCGTCCCTCAGCTCTTCCGGCTCGGTGTCGGCGGGTACGTAGCGGCCGATGGCGACCCTCCAGATCGCCGTGCGCTCGGGCTCGGAGAAGAGCAGGTTGGGGTCGAGGTGGCCCGCGTGCAGCCCGTCCTCGAAGTCGTGGACCGAGTACGCGACGTCGTCCGCCCAGTCCATGACCTGGGCTTCGAAGCACTTGCGGTCGGCGGGCGCGCCGCGGCGCAGCCACTCGAAGACCGGCAGGTCGTCCTCGTACGCGCCGAACTTCACCGAGCCGGGGTCGGTGGGGTGGTCCCCGCGCGCCCACGGATACTTGGTCGCGGCGTCCAGGCAGGCCCGGGTGAGGTTGAGGCCGACGCTGACGAGTTGGCCGCCGGCCGGGTCGGGCACGAAGCGCTTGGGCTCCAGGCGGGTCAGCAGGCGCAGCGACTGGGCGTTGCCCTCGAATCCGCCGCAGTCCTTGGCGAACTCGTTGAGCGCCTCCTCGCCGTTGTGGCCGAAAGGCGGGTGGCCCATGTCGTGCGAGAGGCAGGCCGCCTCGACGAGGTCGGGGTCGCAGCCGAGTGCGGCGCCGAGCTCCCGGCCGACCTGGGCGCACTCCAGGGAGTGCGTCAGGCGCGTACGGGGGCTCGCGTCCCAGTCGTACGAGCGGGTGCCGGGGGTGACCACCTGGGTCTTGCCGGCGAGGCGGCGCAGGGCGGCCGAGTGCAGTACGCGGGCCCGGTCGCGCTGGAAGGCCGTGCGGCCGGGCCGTTTGTCGGGCTCGGCGGCCCAGCGCTCGGTGTCGGCTGCGTCGTAGAGGGCAGAGAGGTCGTCTGCGGGGGCGTGCGTGGTGCCTTCCATGAATCGACGGTAACCGGAACCTCCGACAAACCGGGATCAGGCGGAGACGAGTTCCGGCCGCAGGACGCCGCGGGGCAGCGCCAGGGCCTGGTCGTAGCGGTGCAGCAACAGCCGGGCGAGGGCCGGGTGGTCACCCAGCGGAGCCGCGGCGAGGGCGGGCGCCGCTGCGGCGGTCTGGGTGGCGAAGCGGCCGGGAGCGGCGAAGTACGAGGCCACGGCTGTCCTGCGGTGGCCGCGGGCGGTGAGTGCCCGGACCGCCTCGGCTGCGCTCGGCCCGGCGGCCGAGGCGTAGGCGGGGACCACCGGGACGCCGCCGAGGCGTTCCGCGAGCAGGTCTGCGGTGCGGCGCGTGTCGGCCGCCGAGTCTGGGTCGCGGGATCCGGCCGCGGCGAGCACGACGGCGTCGCCGGGGGTCCAGCCGGCCTCCACGAGCCGTTCGTAGAGGGCCTCGACGAGCAGCGGATGCGGGCCCAGCGGCGGGGCGAAGGCGACCCGCAGGTGCGGGGCGCGGGCGGCGGCCTGCGGAAGGTCGCACTTGACGTGGTACCCGCGGCCCAGGAGCAGCGGGACGAGCACCGCCTCGCCGCTCAGCTCCCGCAGGACGTCGTCGAGGAGCGGATCGCTCAGCTCGATGTGGCCGAGCCGGACGTCGAGGCGGGGCCGGAGTTCGCGGACACGGTCGAGGAGCGCGCGGGCGGTGTGCGCGGCGCGGGGGTCGCGGCTGCCGTGCGCGACGGCGACGAGGGTGGGCTGCATGGGCGGACTCCGGGTCGGCGCAAGGTGCTGAGCTGCGTGCCCAGCTGGATGGTGATGAGGCTGAGCAGCTCGGCCGCGCTGTCGAAGGGGAGGGGCAGGGCTTCGGGAGGGTGCACCGGCTCCGTCATGAACCGATCCTGCGCGTCGGAGGTTGCCGCCGCGTTGCGCGGTGATGACGGGTGTTTTCCGGTTGCTCACCCGCCCGCTCGGTCATTCGTGCGGGTGAATGGCGGGGCGGGCGGAACTGGCGGGCGGGGCTCGCTCGTCAATCCGTGCGAACGACGTGTGGAGCGTGTGGTGCGAGGGGGACGGTCATGAAGGTCACGGAGCGGGTGCGGTCGGCGGCGGGGGCGGCGGCGGCAGGGGCGGCGGCAGGGGCGGGATGGCGGCCGTGGCTCCGGCTCGGGGTGCGGGGCCGGCGGCGGGCCGTGCGGGTGGCCATGGCGGGCTGCGTGCTGGCGCTGCTGCCCTCGGCGTGGACGCACGCGGCGGCCGCGGACCGGCTGCGGACCACGGCCGACGCGCCGGCCGCCGAGGTGGCCGTGGTGTTCGGGGCGGGCTTGTGGAACGGGCGGCCCACGCCCTATCTGGCCAGACGGCTCGATGCGGCTGCCGAGCTGTACCGCGCGAGCAAGGTCAAGGTCGTGCTGGTCACCGGGGACAACAGCCGCCGGGAGTACGACGAGCCCGACGCGATGCGCACGTATCTGGCCGAGCACGGGGTTCCGGACGGGCAGATCGTCAGCGACTTCGCCGGCTTCGACACGTGGGACTCGTGCGTGAGGGCCAAGGAGATATTCGGGGTCAAGCGTGCCGTGTTGATCAGCCAGGGCTTCCACATACGCAGGGCCGTCGCACTGTGCCAAGCGGCGGGCCTGGAGTCGTACGGGGTCGGCGTGGACGACGAGCACGACTCCACTTGGTACTACGGCGGGACCCGCGAGGTGTTCGCGGCGGGCAAGGCGGCGCTGGACGCGGCCTTCAAGCCCGCCCCGCACTTCATGGGGCCGAAGGAACAGGGGGTGTCGCGGGCCTTGGGCGCTCTGGCAGACTGACGCGGCGTCGGCTCATGCCGATCGGCCATATACCGGCCCGTCGGTTCCGAGCGTCAGAGGTGTGGCACGTGGCTGTTGTGGATCTGGGCGGCAAGGTCGTCGTCATCACCGGCGGGGCCCGCGGCCTGGGCGCGGCTGCGGCACAGGCCGTCGTGGACGGCGGCGGCAAGGTCCTGATCACCGACGTGCTGGAGGCGGAGGGCGCGCGGACGGCCGCGAAGGTCGGCGGCTCGGCGCGCTTCCTCAGGCACGACGTGACGAGCGAGGCCGACTGGCAGGCGGCCCTGGATTACGCGGTGGCCGAGTTCGGCCGGATCGACGGCCTCGTGAACAATGCCGGCATAGCCACCGGCCAGTTCCTGGAGCACGAGAGCGTCGAGCACTTCCGCCAGGTCGTGGAGATCAACCTGGTCGGTGTGTTCATCGGCATCAAGACCGCGATCCCCCTGCTGCGGGCGAACGGCGGCGGCTCCATCGTCAACATCTCCTCCGCCGCCGGTCTGACGGGGCTCGCACTCACCGCCGGTTACGGAGCCTCCAAGTGGGGCGTGCGCGGTCTGTCGAAGATCGGCGCGGTCGAGCTCGCCGAGGCGAAGATCCGTGTCAACTCCGTACACCCCGGCATGACGCTGACGCCGATGACCGCCCCCGTCGGCATCCGGGCGGGCGAGGGCAACTTCCCCGGTACCCCGATGGGCCGCGTCGGGGTACCCGAGGAGATCGCCGCCGCCGTCGCGTTCCTGCTCTCGGACGCCGCCGGGTACATGACGGGCGCGGAGCTCGCGGTCGACGGCGGCTGGACCGCGGGCCTCACGGTGAAGTACCTGACCGGCCAGTGACCCCCGGCCGGCCGTGGAACGCCGCGCACGCACGGGACGGCGCACGCCTCGTGCGTGACGTCTTCCGGGTGTGACGGCCGAGCTCGCACGCCTGCCTCGGCACGGGTCCACGGCCGGACCGAGTCGGGCGGGATCCTCGACCGCCCTCCCCCGCGCCGGGCCTCACCGCGGGCACCGGGCGGCGCTGAGGCAGAGCACCCCGGCCCGTAACGCGGGGCGGCTGCCGGTGTAACACCGACGACGCACGCTGGCGTCCATGCACACCTCGGATTCCGTCACCGCCACGCACTGCCCGTACTGCGCGCTGCAGTGCGGCATGAACCTCCGTGCCGCACCGGGCGTCGCGGACGGCAGCGGCGTGACGGTGGAGGAGCGGGCGGACTTCCCCGTCAACCGGGGCGCGCTGTGCGGCAAGGGCCGTACCGCCCCCGCCGTGCTCTCCTCCCGGGTGCGCCTGACCGGGCCGCTCATCCGCACCCACGCCGGGCGGCTCGAACCGGCCACCTGGGAGGAGGCTCTCGACGCCGTCGCCGAGGGCCTCACCCGCACGAGCCGCGCACACGGCCCGGACGCGGTCGGTGTATTCGGCGGCGGCGGGCTCACCAACGAGAAGGCGTACGCGCTCGGCAAGTTCGCCCGCGTGGCCCTGCGCACCTCGCAGATCGACTACAACGGCCGGTTCTGCATGTCCTCGGCCGCCGCCGCGCACCAGCGGGCCTTCGGTCTCGACCGGGGCCTGCCCTTCCCGCTGGAGGACATCCCCCGCACCGGCTGCGTGATCCTCGTCGGCTCCAACCTGGCCGAAACCATGCCGCCCGCCCTGCGCTACCTCACCGAACTCAAGGCCAACGGCGGCACCCTGATCGTCATCGACCCGCGCCGCACGCGCACCGCCGAACAGGCCGACCTGCACCTGGCCCCCCGGCCCGGCACCGACCTCGCGCTCGCCCTCGGCATGCTGCACCTCATGGTGGCGGAAGGGCGCACCGACGAGGAGTTCATCGCGAGCCGCACCACCGGCTGGGAGGAGGCCCGGGCCGCCGCGATGGCCCATTGGCCCGAGCTGGTGGAACGCGTCACCGGCGTCCCCGTGCCCAGGCTGCGCGAGGCGGTCGCCATGTTCTGCGCACCCTCCTCCGCCATGGTCCTCACCGCCCGCGGCCCCGAGCAGCAGTCCAAGGGCACCGACACCGTCGGCGCCTGGATCAACCTGTGCCTCGCTACCGGCCGGGCCGGGCGCCCGCTCTCCGGCTACGGCTGCCTCACCGGCCAGGGCAACGGCCAGGGCGGCCGCGAGCACGGCCAGAAGGCCGACCAGCTTCCCGGCTACCGGAAGCTGACCGACCCGGCGGCCCGGGCACACGTGGCCGGGGTCTGGGGCGTCGACCCCGCCGACCTCCCCGGCCCCGGCCGCAGCGCGTACGAACTGCTCGACGCCCTGGGCACGGACGTCCGGGCCCTGCTCCTGATGGGCTCCAACCCGGTGGTCTCGGCCCCGCACGCCTCCCACATCGAGGACCGCATCCGCTCCCTCGACTTCCTGGCCGTGGCCGACGTGGTCCTCTCCGAGACCGCCGCCCTCGCGGACGTGGTCCTCCCGGTCACCCAGTGGGCGGAGGAGACCGGCACCACCACCAACCTGGAGGGCAGGGTCCTGCTCCGCCGCCGGGCCCTGACCCCGCCGCCCGGAGTCCGCAGCGACCTGGAGGTACTGCACGGCCTCGCCGGCCGCCTCGGCGTCGAGAAGGGCTTCCCCACCGCCCCCGAGGAGGTCTTCGACGAACTGCGCCGCGCCTCGGCCGGCGGCCCGGCCGACTACTCGGGCATCACCTATGCCCGCATCGAAGCCGAACAGGGCGTCTTCTGGCCCTGCCCGGAGGAGAGCCCGGGCACGCCCCGCCTCTTCCTCGACCGCTTCGCCACCGAGGACGGGCGGGCCCGCTTCGTCCCCGTCGTCCACCGGGCCGCCGCCGAGGTCCCCGACGCCGAATACCCGCTCCTGCTCACCACCGGGCGCGTGGTCGCCCAGTACCAGTCCGGCGCCCAGACCCGCCGCGTCGCGGAGCTCAACGAGGCCGCCCCCGGCCCCTTCGTGGAACTCCACCCCCGCCTCGCCGCCCGCATCGGCGCCGTCGACGGCAGCCCCCTGGCGGTGATCTCCCGACGGGGCCGCGCCGTGGCCCCGGCCCGCATCACCGACGCCATCCGCGCGGACACCGTCTTCATGCCGTTCCACTGGCCGGGCGAGGGCCGCGCCAACACCCTGACCAATCCGGCGCTCGACCCGGTCTCCCGGATGCCGGAGTTCAAGGTCTGCGCGGTCCGCGTCGAACCGGTCACCTAGTACGGTGGCCGGCCCGCGGACCGGGTCTTGCCGGACTCTCGGCCACCGCTGTGACGAGTCCCCGGAGGCGCCGAACTGCCGTTCCCGCCATGCCTCTTCGAACCTGCCGTAACGCAAGCCGACCCGGGGCGTGACCACCGGGTCCCGGGCTCCCCGCACAAGCCGCACCCCGGCCGCGCCCGCGCGTCGTGCACGGCCCGGAGCCGGCCGGACCCGCCCGCGCACAACGGCTCGTGCGGCAGACGACCGGTGCGCCCGGATCCGGCCGCCCGGGAAGCCCGCGGGCGGCGTACCTCACCCTGGAGGACCAGCGCATGACGGCCGCCTGCTTCTGGGCGGCCTGAGGCCCGGCCGACCGGAAGGACGGGCGGCGACCGGCCCGGGAGCGGATCGGACATGAGTCCGATCCGCTTCGGGAATCCCGCCGGGGGGTAACCATCCGCTCACGCACCGGACGCAGAAAGTGTTCGCACGCCCCTCGTGGCAGCGCTGTGTCGTACCCCACACTGAAGTGCGGTGCCCCCGTCGTCGGAGCCCTGGAGGTCGCCCCCGTGCAGACCCGGATCCTGACCGTGACCGTGAACGTGAGCGAGTCCTCGGAACCCGCAGAGGCCGAAGCCGTGGACGAAGTGCCCGAAGAGCCCGAAGTACCCGAAGAGCCCGAAGAGCCCGAGGTACTTGAGCTGATCGAGCCGGTGCCCCCGCAGCGCAAACGGGCCGCGGCGGACGGCGGGGCGGGTCCGTCCGCCGATCTGTTCCGGCAGTACCTGCGCGAGATCGGCAGGATCCCGCTGCTCACCGCCGCCGAAGAGGTGGATCTCGCGCGGCGCGTCGAAGCCGGACTGTTCGCCGAGGAGAAACTGGGCAGCACCCCCGACCTCGACTCCCAGCTCGCCCTGGACCTCGACAAACTCGTCGTCATGGGGCGCATGGCCAAACGCCGGCTGATCGAGTCCAACCTGCGGCTCGTCGTCTCCGTCGCGAAGCGGTACGTGGGCCGCGGGCTCACCATGCTCGACCTCGTGCAGGAGGGGAACCTCGGGCTCATCCGGGCCGTTGAGAAGTTCGACTACGCCCGCGGGTACAAGTTCTCCACCTACGCCACCTGGTGGATCCGACAGGCGATGTCCCGGGCCCTCGCCGACCAGGCCCGCACCATCCGTGTGCCGGTCCACGTCGTGGAGCTGATCAACCGCGTCGTGCGCGTGCAGCGCCGCATGCTCCAGGAACGCGGGTACGAGCCCACCGCCGAGGAGGTCGCCGCCCACCTGGAGCTGACCCCTGAGCGGGTACTGGAGGTGCTCCGCCTCGCCCAGGAACCGGTCTCCCTGCACGCTCCGGTCGGCGAGGAGGACGACGTCGCGCTCGGCGACCTCATCGAGGACGGCGACGCCGCCTCGCCCGTGGAGTCGGCCGCGTTCTTCCTGCTGCGCGAGCACCTGGAAGCCGTGCTGTCGACCCTCGGCGAGCGCGAGCGGAAGGTCGTCCAGCTGCGGTACGGGCTCGCCGACGGGCGGCCGCGCACCCTGGAGGAGATCGGCCGGATCTTCGGCGTGACGCGCGAGCGGATCCGCCAGATCGAGTCCAAGACCCTCAACAAACTGCGCGACCACGCCTTCGCCGACCAGCTCCGCGGCTACCTGGACTGAGGCGGAAGGACCGGGGCGGAAGGACCGGGGCGGAACGCGAAAGGGGCGCCCCGAAGGGCGCCCCCGCATCACCGCACCGCACCGACCCGCCGACCGACGGGTCAGCCGACCGACCGGCGCTAGTCGACCTCGGCGACCGCCTGCGCGAACTGCGCCGCGTACAGCCGCGCGTAGGCGCCGCCCGACTCCAGCAGCTCCTCGTGCGTGCCCTGTTCCACGATCGAGCCGCTCTCCATCACCAGGATCACGTCAGCGTCGCGGATCGTGGACAGCCGGTGCGCGATCACGAAGGACGTACGGCCGTGCGCCAGGCGCGCCATCGCCTTCTGGATCAGTACCTCGGTACGCGTGTCGACCGAGCTCGTCGCCTCGTCGAGCACCAGGATCACCGGGTCCGACAGGAACGCCCGGGCGATGGTGATCAGCTGCTTCTCGCCGGCGCTGACGCCCGCGCCCTCGTCGTCCAGCACGGTGTCGTAACCGTCCGGCAGGGTGCGGATGAAGCGGTCCGCGTGGGCCGCCCGCGCCGCCTCCTCGATCTCGGCGCGCGTGACCGCGCGCGAGGCGCCGTAGGCGATGTTGTCCGCGATGGTGCCGCCGAAGAGCCAGGTGTCCTGCAGCACCATGCCGATGCCGCCGCGCAGCTCCTCGCGCGTCATCTTCGCGATGTCCACGCCGTCCAGGGCGATTTCGCCACCCGTGACCTCGTAGAAGCGCATCAGCAGGTTGACGAGCGTCGTCTTGCCGGCGCCGGTCGGACCGACGATGGCGACCGTCTGGCCCGGCTCGACCGACAGCGAGAGGTTCTCGATCAGCGGCTTGTCCGGCTCGTAGCGGAAGGCCACCTTGTCGAGCGTGACCTGGCCGCGCAGCTCCTGCGGGCGCTCCGGAACCTCTGCGTCCGGCTCCTGCTCCTCGGCGTCGAGCAGCTCGTAGACCCGTTCCGCCGAGGCGACGCCCGACTGCACGAGGTTCGCCATCGAGGCGACCTGCGTCAGCGGCATCGAGAACTGCCGCGAGTACTGGATGAAGGCCTGCACATCACCGATCGACAGGGTGCCCGAGGCGACCCGGAGCCCGCCGACGACGGCTATCAGCACGTAGTTGATGTTCGAGACGAACAGCATCACCGGCTGCATGATGCCGCTGACCAGCTGCGCCTTGAACGAAGCCCGGTACAGCGCCTCGTTCTGCTCGGCGAAGACGGCCGCGGACTCCTCCTGCCGACCGAAGACCTTGACCAGCGTGTGCCCCGAGTACATCTCCTCGATGTGGGCGTTCAGCGCGCCGGTCGACTTCCACTGCGCCACGAACTGCGGCTGCGACTTCTTGCCGATCTTCGCCGCGACGAAGACCGAGAGCGGTACGGTCGCCAGCGCGACCAGCGCCAGCAGCGGCGAGATCCAGAACATCATCGTGAGCACGCCGACGATGGTCAGCAGCGAGTTCAGCAGCTGGCCCATCGTCTGCTGCAGCGTCTGGCCGATGTTGTCGATGTCGTTGGTGGCCCGGCTGAGCACCTCGCCGCGCTTCTGCTGGTCGAAGTACGACAGCGGCAGCCGTGACAGCTTCGCCTGGAGTTCCTCGCGCATCCGGTAGACGGTGCCGTTCATCACGTGGTTCGACAGCCTCGTGGCGACCAGCATCAGCAGGCCGGCGAGGACGAAGACCACCAGCGCCCAGACGGCCACGACCCCGACGGCACCGAAGTCGATGCCCTCGCCGGGCGTGAAGTCGGTGCCGGACAGCATGTCCGCCGTACCGCCCTCGCCCCGCGCCCGCAGCCCGTCCAGCGCCTGCTGCTTGGTGAGCCCGGCCGGCATCTGGCGGCCGACGATCCCCGCGAAGACCAGGTCGGTGGCCTGGCCGAGGATCTTCGGGCCGACGACCGCGCAGCCGACGCTGCCGACGACGGCCGCGACCATGCCCCACAGCTTGGCCCGGTCCTGCGCGAGCTGGCGCAGCAGCCGCTTCCCCGAACCCTTGAAATCCATGGACCGCTGGGCCGGCCCCGCCATCATCCGTCCTCCGGGCCCGCTCATGCGGCCTCCGCCTCCGTCAGCTGGGAGAGCACGATCTCCCGGTAGGTCTCGTTGCCGGCCATCAGCTCGTGGTGGCGCCCCTCGCCCACCACCTGGCCCTCGTCCAGGACGATGATCCGGTCGGCGTCGCGGATCGTGGAGACCCGCTGGGCGACGATCACCACGGTCGCGTCCTCGGTCTCGCGGGCGAGAGCCGCGCGCAGCGCAGCGTCCGTCGCGTAGTCCAGGGCCGAGAAGGAGTCGTCGAAGAGATAGATCTCCGGGCGCTGCACCAGGGTGCGGGCGATGGCCAGGCGCTGGCGCTGGCCGCCGGAGACATTGGTTCCGCCCTGGGCGATGGGGGCCTCAAGGCCGCCCTCCAGCTCGGACACGAAGTCCTTGGCCTGGGCCACTTCCAGGGCCCGCCACAGCTCTTCGTCGCTCGCGTCCGGACGCCCGTAGCGCAGGTTGGAGGCGACGGTTCCGGAGAAGAGGTACGGCTTCTGCGGGACCATGCCGACCGTCCTGGCGAGCAGTCCCGGTTCGAGCCGGCGCACGTCCTCGCCGTCGACCAGCACATCGCCACCGGTCGCGTCGAACAGCCGCGGGACCAGGCCGAGCAGGGTGGACTTGCCGCTTCCGGTGGAGCCGATCACCGCGGTGGTCTCGCCGGGGCGGGCCACCAGGTCCACTCCGCGCAGCACCGGGGCCTCGGCGCCCGGGTAACGGAAGTCGGCGCCGCGCAGTTCGAGGAGCCCGCGCCGGGCGAGCTCGCGGATCGGCTCGGCCGGCGGGACCACGCTGGAGTCGGTGTCCAGGACCTCCTGGACGCGCTCGGCGCAGACCTCGGCGCGCGGCACCATCATGAACATGAACGTGGCCATCATCACGGCCATGACGATCTGCATCAGGTAGGCCAGGAAGGCCGTCAGCTGGCCGATCTCCATGCCGCCGCTGTCGACGCGCATCGCGCCGAACCAGATGACGGCGACGCTGGAGATGTTCACGACCACGATCACCGTCGGGAACATCAGGGCAAGGAGCTTTCCGGCGGCGAGCGAGACCCCGGTGAGGTCTTCGTTGGCCTCCCGGAAACGATCCTTCTCGTACGTGTCGCGGACGAAGGCGCGGATCACCCGGTTGCCGGTGATCTGCTCGCGCAACACCCGGTTCACGGTGTCCAGTCGGGCCTGCATCAGGCGGAACAGCGGCCGCGTCTTGAGGACGATGGCGCCGACCGACAGGCCGAGCACGGGGACGACGGCGAGCAGGACGCCCGACAGCTTCACGTCGAGCGACAGCGCCATGGCGATCCCGCCGACGCACATGATCGGAGCCGACACCATCAGGGTGAAGGTCATCAGGACCAGCATCTGGATCTGCTGGACGTCGTTCGTCGAACGGGTGATCAGGGACGGGGCACCGAACTGGCCGAGCTCCCGCGCGGAGAAGCTCTGCACACGGTCGAAGACAGCGGCGCGCACGTCCCGCCCGAAGGCCGCCGCCGTGCGGGCGCCGTAGTACACGGCGCCGGCGTTGCACACGAGCTGGATGAGGGAGACGCCGAGCATCAGCGCGCCGAAGCGCAGGATGTAGCCGGTGTCGCCGTTGATGACACCGTTGTCGATGATGTCCGCGTTGAGGGTGGGCAGATAGAGGCTCGCGCTCGTCTGCAGCAGTTGCAGCAGGACCAGCAGGCCGATGGGTTTCCGGTACGGACCCAGATGGGTCCGCAGAAGTCGTATGAGCACGCGCAGGCTCCGGTCGGCAAGATCGAGGGGGGTTCACCCCATCTTCTGCCAACGGGTGGCCCGATCCCCACTGCTTTTCGCAAAGGCCGGTCAAAAGGAGTAGGCCGCCCTACGACCCGGGCCCCCGGCCGTCGTCCGGCGGAACGGCGCGCCCTAGGGGGTGTCCGGCAAGGTCCACCGGGTCGCGGCCCCCGGCACGGCACCTCGCCGCGTTGTCGGACCACGCCGGTACGTCCCGTACGGGCCGCGGCCCTCCGCCATGCGATGCACCGCACCTGGGGGCCCCTCCCAGCGGTAGCCGGGGGAGCCGCGACCCGGCAAACCCTTCCGGCCACAGCACTAGAACGCTCCGGGGTGGATCTGCTCCCGCGTCGCGATGTACTGCTGGCGCACCGCCTGCCACGCCGGGAACTCCTCGCCCGGCTCGAACACCTGCGCCGCGGGGGCGGGCCACACCGGCGGGGTGTGCGGGGCCAGCGTGCCCTGCGCCACTCCGAGCGCCCACGCCGCCTGGCGCGCCGCGCCCAGCGCCGCGTAGTCGGCGGGCGCCGGTACGACGATCTGCGTCCCGAAGAGCCCGGGGGCCGCGGCCTGTACGGCGGGCAGCTCGGCTGCCGCGCCCAGCAGGAACACCCGGCGGATCTCGACCCCTCGCGAGCGCAGCACGTCGAGGGCGTCCACCAGCCCGCAGAGCATGCCCTCGAAAGCGGCCCTGGCCAGGTGCTCCGGCTTCATCGAGTCCCGGCGCAGCCCGGACAGGGTCCCGGCGGAGTGCGGCAGGTTCGGCGTCCGCTCGCCCTCCAGGTACGGCAGGAGTACGAGGCCGTGCGCGCCCGGCGTCGACTTCAGTGCGAGCTCGGACAGCCCCTCCAGGTCGGTGCCCAGCAGCCCGGCGGTGCCGCGCAGCGCCCGTACGGCGTTGGAGGTGTTGACCACCGGCAGGTGCATGCCACTGGCGTCGGCCAGCGAAGTGATCAGACCGCCCGGCTCCGAGAGCGCCTCGTGGTGCACCGCCATCACCGAACCGGAGGCACCGAGCGAGACCACCGCGTCGCCGGGGCCGAGTCCCAGCCCGAGGGCGGCGGCCATCGTCTCGCCGGTGCCGGCCGAAATCAACAGCCCCTCGGGCGTGGTCCCGGCGGCGTCCGCCGGGCCGAGCACCTCGGGCAGCAGCGCCTGGTGCCCGAGCGCCAGCTCGACCAGGTCGGGACGCCAGGAGCCGGAGGCGGCCGACCAGTACCCGGTGCCGGAGGCGCCGCCCCGGTCGGTGGTCCGCCGGACCGGCCGGCCCAGCAGCTGCCAGACGAGCCAGTCGTGCGGGGACATCACGCAGGCCACCCGGCGGGCGGCCTCGGGTTCGGTGCGGGCCAGCCAGGCCAGCTTCGCCAGGGGCTGCGCGGCGTGCGGGACCGAGCCCACCGCCTCGGCCCAGGCGTGCCGGCCGCCGAGGGCGTCGATGAGGTCGGCGGCGGCGACCTGCCCGCGCTTGTCGTTGCCGACCAGGGCCGGGCGCACCAGCCCGCCCTGCGTGTCCAGGGGCAGCAGCCCGTGCTGCTGGGCGGAGACCCCTATGGCCTGGACCCCTTCGAGGAGCCCGCCGCCGGCGGCCTCGCCGAGCGAGAGCAGCCAGGCCTGGGGATCGGTCTCGTGGGGATTCGCGCCGTCGGGTTCCCCGGCGGGCTGTGGATGGGGTGCGTACCCCTGGCGCAGCACGGCACCCGTTTCGGTGTCGCAGACGACTATGCGAGTGAAGGCGGAAGAGCTGTCCAGCCCGGCGACTATCCCCATGCGGAGAATTCTGCCGCACGCCGGGCCGGACTCCTCCGCCCCGGACGGCTCAGGTGTTGCTGGTGCCCCAGTCGTCCTCGGCGCCGCCGACCCGGTCGCGCCGCCCCCGTACCCGCCCGGCCAGGGAGGCGGGTACGGCGTCACCGACCTTCTCGCTCACCACCGTGAAGGCCTTGCCCGCGTACTCGCGGCCGGTGTGTCCGGCGGTCTCGGCGGCGTTGCGCACCGCGGGGTTCTGCGCGAACGCCCGCACCGACTTCTTCATGGACTCGTAGCGCTCGCGCCCGGCCCGGCTTCCGAGCACGTACCCGAGGGTCAGTCCGACCACGAACGTGACCTTGTACCGCATGCCTGCCACCCTTCGTCGTGTGGTGCCCGGCCTGCTGCCGATACCGATTGGCGGAGCACCCCCCTGCTTGCGCTAATCTATGACTCGCAACGGGCGCTCGCCCCCCGGCAAGGCCGGAGGTGGGCTGTTCGATGCACCGCAGCAATCCCCTGTAGCTCAATTGGCAGAGCAGCCGGCTGTTAACCGGCAGGTTACTGGTTCGAGTCCAGTCGGGGGAGCGCGGTCCCCTGTAGCTCAATTGGCAGAGCATTCGGCTGTTAACCGGAGGGTTGCTGGTTCGAGTCCAGCCGGGGGAGCAAGCAGAAGAAGAGGGCCCCCTTGGGTCCTCTTCTTCTTTTTTGCCGCCCCCGAACGGAACCGGGCAGCCCTCGGCGCGGTCTCTCTGAACAGGCGAAGCCGATCATGCGAGGCATCCGAGGCAGGAGATCGTATGAGCGGCTATGCTGCGGCAGACGGCGCGCACACGTGTACGCGCCACGCCGTGAAGGGGCGGTAGCTCAGCCGGTTAGAGCAGCGGACTCATAATCCGTCGGCCGTGGGTTCGAGTCCCACCCGCCCCACCGCATCGCGAACATGCAGGAACGTTCTGACCTGCATGTTCGCGATCCCGGCCCCTTCTGAACGTGGACTTCACGTCTCACGGGGACCACTCTTGGCACTTCAGGGGACGAGTCAGGGGACGAACTTGTGTCCGCTCTGAACAGTTTCGCCCGAATTTAAAGCTCGGGCCCGGTGCGTCTGCCGAGGCGATACGGCCCGAACAGGAAACGGCCCTTAACTGCTGGCTGGGGATACCCCGAACGGGGCTGCGCAACGATGACGGCCAGGCGCTCCGGTGCCTCGCGAAGCTGCTCCAGCAGGACCGTGTAGGAGATGCGGACGCTTCCTCCCCCTGGTGGTGACGCGACCCTTCAGAACCCCGTTTTCATGAGCAGCCCGCAAAAGTCACCTCAGGCCGGCGTTGCCCAAGCGGCTGCGTGGCACAGGAGCCGACCACGGCCATCGGCTGCCTGAAGGCCAGCTGGAGCGTGGCTGCTGCGGCCAGTAGGTGTATTGACCCGCAGGGTTGTTGACACGGGTGATTGGCGGGTGTCCGCCGAGTGCGGTGTGGCAGCGGTGGTGGTTGTAGCTGTGGAGGAAGTCTGTCAGGGCCTGGGTGCGTTCGGTGTTGCTGGTGTAGGGCCGCAGGTAGGCCCATTCGTCCAGCAGGGTGCGGTTGAAGCGTTCGACTTTGCCGTTGGTCTGGGGCCGGTAGGCGCTGGTGAGCTTGCCGTCCGCGCCAAGGTCCCTGAGGACGTTCTTCCCGGCCAGACCCTTGCGGTAGGACCACGCGTTGTCCGTGAGGACCCTCTCGATCCGTTCGATGCCGTGGCTCTGGAAGAACGCGGCCGCGCGGGTGAGGAAGCCGGCGCGGGTCGCGACCTTCTCGTCGGGGTGGATCTCGCTGTAGGCGAGGCGGGAGTGGTCGTCGACCGCAGAGTGGACGTAGTCGAAGCCCATGCCGCGGATCGGTCGGCCGGCCTCGCGGCCAAGGACCTTGTGGCCGCCGCCGTCGGGGATCCGGCCGAGTTTCTTCACATCGACGTGGATGAGTTCGCCGGGCCGTTCGCGTTCGTAGCGGCGGATCACGGTGCCGGGCGGGCGGTCGAGCCGGGCCAGGCGATGCAGGCCGTGGCGGGTCAGGATCCGGTGGACGGTCGAGGCGGGCAGGCCCACGATCGGGCCGATCCGGGCGGGACCCAGCTTGCGGGCCTGTCGCAGTTCGCACACCTTGGACTCGACCGCGGCCGGAATGCGGTGAGCAGTCCTGCGGGGACGGCTGGGGCGATCGTGCAGGCCCGCGTCGCCCTCGGTTCGCCACCGACGCATCAAACAAAGGTCAGCGGCCGCTGTCCCTGCTGGTCACCGCCGGACAGCGCGGCGACAGTCCGCAGCTCACAGCGGTCTTGGACGGCCGGGTCTGGATCCTCCGGGGGCGGTCCGCTGGCGCCGCGCGGCGCGGCCAGGAACGGGAAGAGGCCAGGCGAGACGGGTGTCTCGTCGGGCTCCGGGCGTCGGGCGGGATAGTAGAGCTGGATGCGGGTGAGGACGATGTGCGGCGGGTCGGCGACGATGACGTACTCGGCGTTGCCAAGCGAGCCGTCAGCGCCGAGCGGCATCCCGCTGCCGGGACCATTTCGCCGACGCGGTGCTGCCGGCACTTCGCCATGGGGCTAGTTGATCACGGCGGCGGCGGCCACGGTCGCGCCGAAACCGGGGAGGACCTTGACTGTGAGGAGTTCGGTGACCTCCTCCGGCCTCACCGCTATGGGTCTTGAGACAAGCTGGTCGGCTATTTGAGTGGCAGTGAGCGCCGTCATGGAGGATCCACGGCGTGCTGCGTACAGGCTTGCCCGGCAGGCCGTCAGAAGTGTGGGATCGGGATGACGACGATCGTGCGCGAATGACCGTCGACCACATAGGCGCGTGTTCCATTTGGGGCGATGGCTATCGCGTTGGCCAGGCCGTTCCAGGTGACAGGGGGGCCGGTGACCTTGTTGGTCTCGGTGTTGATCACGATGACGTTATGCGTGGTGTGCCGCTGGGTCACATAGACGTGGCGTCCGTCCTGCATGATTGCCACATCAGTGGTAAGACCCTGTGTCAGGATGGTGTGGGTGAGCTGTTCGGTGGCGAGGTCGAATACGCTGACGTCCTGGTTTGCAAAGCGGATGGCGTAAGCTCGGCGCCCGTCCGGAGTGATCGCCATCCTGAACGCTTCGACCGTGAGACCGACGGATTTCGCGGCCAGGTCGACCACCACATCCACCCCCTCGGACTCGCTGTTCACGTACGCGCGCTGCCCGTCCGGGGTGACCACAATCGTCCGGGGATCCTGGACCAGGATGTTGATCTTGTCGATGACCGTTTGGGAGGCGGTGTCGATCACGTTCAGCCGACCCGAGGCGTCGACCTGCTCCTGGTTGGTCAGCACATAGGCGTGGCTTCCGTCAGGGGAGATCGCCACGTCGGTGGCAATACCGTGAGGGCCGGACAAGGTGATCTCGGCCACGACTGCTCGGCGGGCGGTGTCGATCACACTCGCCAGACCCGTCGCCTGCGCTCCCCAACAAGCCACGTACACATGGCGACCGTCGGGGGTGACCGCCACACCTCCGGGATTGCGACCCACGGCTATCTCGGCGGTGACTGTGTGGCTGGCCGTGTCGATTACACAGACCGCTCCTGGATCCGGGCCATCCGGGTTGTTTTCCCTCACGGTCACGTAAACCTGACGCCCATCCGGAGCGACGGCAATCCGTGACTGCGCAAGTTCCTTGTCCAGCGGTATCGTGACCAGCTCAGTGGTGGACGGAGGCATTTGCGATCACCCAGCCCTTCAGGGGGTTGTGCCGCGCTCCGGAAGGCGGTTGCGGCGGCGAACGTCTTTCTGGCCAGGATGACCCGCAAGAGCGCCGGCGGCACCTTCGCCTCCGTCCATACAAGGGGGCTCGCCGTCCTGCCCCGCCGCTGGACCGTCGAGCGGACCCTGGGCTGGCTGATGAATCACCACCGCCTGGCCCGCGACTGCGAAGCGAAACCCCACAGCTCCGAAGCCATGAAATTTACGTCGCGATGATCAATCTCATGACCCGTCGCCTCACCAGCGAGTCGACCCCCACATGGCGTGACACCTAAAACCTCCCGAACCGAGACGTAACAGGATTAAACAAGGCGCCGCGGACGTGCGCCTTTGACGACGGCTGCGGCCTCGCTGGGCCTGCCGTCC
This sequence comes from Streptomyces sp. NPDC056224, assembly GCF_042267665.1. Lineage (NCBI taxonomy): Bacteria > Bacillati > Actinomycetota > Actinomycetes > Kitasatosporales > Streptomycetaceae > Streptomyces > Streptomyces sp. NPDC056224. The sequence goes on along the minus strand of NZ_JBHJTK010000007.1, from coordinate 96,339 downwards.
CAGCCGTCGCCCCACCACAGGTGTTCGGTTGGGGGTAGGGGGCGGCGTCGTGTCCGTTGATGGCGGTGATCCAGGTCGTGTCCCGTTCGGTGGTCACCTGCACGGACCAGCATCCCGCGCGGCTCGCACGCGCGGCCCGGAGGATGTAGGCGACCGCTCCTCTGAGACGTAGCCCTCCCGAGGACCGTCGCCCGGCCGCCGCTCGGACCTTTGCTCCGCGACCGGTGGCGTCCAAGCCTCCGAACTTCCGAAAGAGAGCAGACAATGGCCACGCAGGGACCTATTTTCGGCTTCCGCACGGAGGACCTCACCCTGGACAGTGACGGGCAGGTCAGAATCCTGGATCCGCAGCTCGCCCGGGCGGTGGCGGCCGCCTTGGCGGCGCAGCCGGACGCGGAGATCCGAGACGCCGCCAACAACTGCCACGGCGGCAACTGTGCCAAAGGATGCGGCAGCAAGCTGGAGGAGCAGTGACCGACGCCTCCGGCGGAGTATCCGCATTCGACAGGGAGTTCACCAACTCCTTCCGTAACGATCGTCTCCACCTGATCCTGCTGCCGACCGAGCAGTGCAACTTCCGCTGCACGTACTGCTACGAGGACTTCGCCATCGGACGCATGGCGCCCAAGGTTGTCAGCGGCATCAAGAACCTCATCGATCGGCGTGCCCCTGGACTGCGGCACCTCCAGCTGTCGTGGTTCGGCGGGGAGCCGATGCTAGGTCGCCGGATCATCGAGGACGTGGCCGCCCACGCGCGTCGAGTGCAGGAGCGGCACGACGGTCTCTACTACGAGAGCGACATGACGACCAACGGCTACATGCTGGACGGCAGGACTGCCGAGCACCTGGCCGGTCTCGGCGTCCGGGCCTACCAGATCTCCCTGGACGGGCCTGACGAGTACCACGACCGGACCCGCGTGCGCGCCGACGGCAAGGGGACGTTCCAGCAGATCTGGCACAACCTGCTGTCGGTCCGCGAGAGCTCCGCCCAGGTGCGGATGCTGCTACGGGTCCATCTGACGCCGGAGAACCTGCCGGTGATGCCGGAGTTCCTCACCCGGATCCGGGACACATTTCTCGACGACTCGCGGTTCTCGGTGTTCCTGAAGCGCGTGGTGCGCCTCGGCGGACCCAACGACGCAACCATGGACGTGCTCGACTCCGACGACCAGAAGATCAACGATCTGAAGAAGCTGCTGGTCCGGGGCGGCGCCTCCGAGCGGCTGTTCGCTCCGGAGGAGGTCTGCTACGCAGCCCGGGCCAACTCGCTGCTGGTACGCGCGGACGGCCGGCTGGGCAAATGCACGGTGGCCCTGTCGGACCCCGCCAACACCATCGGACAGCTCCTCCCCGACGGCTCACTCGAGGTTGACAACCCGCGGCTCCGCCCATGGCTGCAGGGCTGGGAGTCCCGCGACCCGGAGCTCAACGCATGCCCTTATTCAGCCTTCACCCGTGAGCCGCAGCCGCTGCTCCAAATTGCGAGGCGACCGCTCGCGGCGGCGGTGTCCGACTGACCGGCGGCCGGGACAACGCTACAGCTCGATCACCGTCACCGAGGCGCCCCGGACCAGCTGATCGCGGGTGTCGGCGGCGATCGAACGCCTTGCGCGCGGCCGTCCTCATCACCTCGGCCAGCGTCGGTGCGAGAGGCTGATGGCGCTCCTTGAACTTCCCCAGGTGTCGCTCCTGAGGTGGCCAAACCTGCTCAGGTGATCTCCCCACCCTTTGCGTGATCCTTCTCGGCGTGTCGAACTGGTGTGGGCGTGTCGTGGAGAGCCTGCGTGAGTACGGAGTTCGGCGTGTTTGAAGGGCCTTGGATGCTCACCTGGGAGGAAGACGTGGATGCTCACGCGCTGCGTCGTCAGGGCTGGTCGATCTCGGCGATCGCCCGGCACCTGGGGCACGATCGCAAGACGATCCGCGCGTAGAGGCCAGCGGGAAGACGTGGGCGATCGGGCGCGACCATGCGTTGCCCGCCCCGGCGGCGCCGCCGCAACCGACGTAGTGGTGGAACGCCACCATCAGCGCGGCCAGGATCCGCAGTCCGTCCAGCACCACGAGGCGCCCACCGGCCCGCGCGTTCCGCCTGCGACCGCCACGGGCGGCCGCGGCGGGTATGCCCCGGGCAGGCTGATTCGTTGGCTCCACGTGACTTTCCCCCTGGGGTTCCGATCTGCCCCGAACTTCATGGCGGCGGACTGGTTTGGTCTACGCGGTGACCGGGGGTGCTCGGGCAGTACGCCCTGCGCGCGGGGGCGTTGAGGGCACCATCAACCAGGCTCCCGGCTTCACCGGCATGCGCCGGGCCCGCTACCGCGGGCTGCCGAAAGTGCGCCCCCAGCACGCCTTCCCCGCCACCGGCCTGAACATGCTCAGATTCGACGCCTACTGGACCGGACACAACCAGCACCACACCCGCAGCGGCCGCCTCGAACACCTCGCCTACCGACTCACAGCCTGACCCGCGAATTGCGCAGCAGAGTCGGAATCCGCTGCGAAAGTATGGATTCGTCCTCTGCTCGCGCCAGACCCGCCTGTGGGCGTTCAGGAGTAGCCCCGCGGGGACCGCCAGGGGACGCCCAGGGGACGCAAGGACAGGTAAGGACGCGCACAGGCGGACAAGTCTCGACCCAACGAGTGCGCTCTGACCTGGGAGAACGGCACGGATGGGCGTCAGAACGCAAAGGCCGCCAAGATCGCTGGAGGACTCATAATCCGTCGGCCGTGGGTTCGAGTCCCACCCGCCCCACCGCATCGCGAACATGCAGGAACGTTCTGACCTGCATGTTCGCGATCCCGGCCGCTTCTGAACGTGGACCTCGCGTCCCACGTGGACGTCTTTCGGCGCTCAGGGGACGAGCCAGGGGCCGACGTCGTGGTGACCCCGGGTGTCTGGGGCGGGCGCCGAAACGGCCGAATCACAGGGTGTCTTCGGCCGGTCGTCGCCAGTTCGGAATCTGCCGCCACGCCGGCGCACCCAGAGCCGCAAGGTACCGCTCGGCGTCCGAGGCGCCGCGCAGCCGGCGCCGGCCGCGGTGAGGTCCGGCCCGAGCCGGCGGCGAGGATCGAGCCGCCGAACAGCAGCGGCTTCAACTGCGCGCGGGCGGGGCGGCGGTGTACGAGCTCGCCCGTCACGACTGGGTTCCGCCGGCGCGCGGTCAGTCGACCAGGGGACTCCGGCGTTCCAGCAGGACCACGTCCCGCCAGGCGCCGCGGTGACGGCCGATCCGTTCGCGGGTGCCGATGACGCGGAACCCGGCCCGTGCGTGGACGGCGAGACTGGCGGCGTTCTCGGGGAAGATCCCGGACTGGATCGTCCAGACCCCGGCCGCCTCCGTCGAAGCGATCAGCGCGTCCAGCAAGGCCCGGGCGACACCACGACCGCGCGCGTCGGGGTGGACGTAGACGGAGTGTTCGACCACGCCCGCGTACGCGCACCGGTCCGAGACCGCGCTCGCTGCGACCCAGCCCAGCACCCGGCCGTCGTCGTCGACGGCGACGAAGCGGTGGCCGGGCAGCTTGGCCTTGTCGAACGCGGCCCACTCGGGGGCTTGCGTCTCGAAGGTGGCGTTGCCCTCGTCGATCCCCGCCTGGTAGATGCCCAGGACCTGCCCGGCGTGCTCCGCAAGGAGTGCCTCGATCCGCACGCCGGTCATGCCGTCTTCGTGGGGCCGGCCAGCAGGGCGCCCATGGCGGCGAGCACGGACGGCTCGACCCGGTAGTACACCCACGTGCCGCGGCGCTCGGAGGACAGCAGCCCGGCCTCCTTCAGCTTCTTGAGGTGGTGGGAGACGGTGGGCTGGGAAACGCCGACGTCGGAGATGTCGCACACGCACGCCTCTCCGCCCTCGTGGGAGGCGACGGCGGAGAACAGCCGCAGGCGCACGGGGTCGCCGAGGGCCTTGAACATCTTCGCCGCGGCCTCGGCCTCCTCGGCCGACATGGGGCGCTCGTTCAGCGGCGGGCAGCAGGGCACGACGGCGTCGGGCTCCAGGAGCGGCAGAACCTTCGCATTCGACATACGTCTATGTTGACACACGTCGAACTAAGACGGCAGGGGTCCGGTGCGGGCCGGCCGGGCGGCCCGGGCGCGGGCGACCCGGGCGGAGCCTTCGGCGGGCGGGCGGGCGGGCGGGCGGGCGGTCGGGCGAGGCGGTCGGGCGAGGCGGTCGAGTGGGGCGGTCGAGTGGGGCGGCGTCGAGGTCGGTTCGGGTGGGCGGGTCCGGCGTCCGCGCGCCCCCCGAGAAGCCTCTAATTTGATGAGCATCTATGTTGACGCTCGTCGAAGCAGCTGCCATGCTTGAAACGTAAGCATCGACGGATATCGAAACAAAAGAGGAGCCTGTCGTGAACGCGCCTGCCACCACCGACCTGCCCGTCGTCGTCATCGGGGCCGGACCCGCCGGACTCGCCGCCGCCGCCCACCTCGTCGACCGCGGCATCGAACCCCTCGTCCTGGAAGCCGGCCCCGCAGCCGGCGCCGCCGTACGCGAGTGGGCACACGTGCGGCTGTTCTCCACCTGGGGCGAAGTCGTCGACCCGGCCGCCGAGAAGCTCCTCGCCCCCACCGGCTGGGTCAAGCCCGACCCGGCCAGGTACCCCTCCGGCGGAGACTGGGCCGAGCTCTACCTCCAGCCCCTCGCCGACGTCCTCGGCGAGCAGGTCCGCTACGGCGCGCGGGTCACCGGCGTCTCCCGTACCGGACGGGACCGCATCGTCGACGCCGACCGCGAGGCGCAGCCCTTCGTCATCAACTACGAGACCGCCGACGGAGACGAGCAGCGCGTGTGGGCGCGAGCCGTCATCGACGCCTCCGGTACCTGGACCACCCCGGGCCCGGCCGGCGGCAGCGGACTCGCCGCCCTCGGCGAGAAGGCGGCTGCAGACCGCATCACCTACCGCGTCCCGGATCTGAAGGACCCGGCCGTCCGCGCCCGGTACGCAGGCAAGCGCACCGCGGTCATCGGCTCCGGCGCCTCCGCCTTCACCGCGCTGGCCTACCTCGCCGAACTCGCCCGGGACGAGCCCGGCACCCACTCCGTCTGGATCCTGCGGCGCGGCATCAGCGGCTCGACCTTCGGTGGCGGAGCCGCCGACCAGCTCCCCGCCCGCGGCGCGCTCGGCCTCGCCGCCAAGGCCGCCGTCGACAACGGCTACGCCGACGCCGTCACCGGGTTCCGCACCGGCGCCATCGAGCGCGACGGGGACCGGGTGGTCCTGATCGCGGAGGACGGCCACCGCCTGGAGCCGGTCGACGAGGTCATCGTCCTCACCGGCCTGCGCCCCGACCTCTCCTTCGTCTCCGAACTGCGCCTGGGCCTCGACGAGCGCCTCCAGGCGCCCGTGGAGCTGGCCCCGCTGATCGACCCCAACCAGCACTCCTGCGGCACCGTCTACCCGCACGGCGTGAAGGAGCTCTCCCACCCGGAGAAGGACGTCTACCTCGTCGGCATGAAGAGCTACGGCCGCTCCACGGCCTTCCTCGCCATGACCGGCTACGAGCAGGTCCGCTCCATCGCCGCTTCCCTCGCCGGAGACCAGGAAGCCGCCGAGCGCGTCGAGCTCACCCTGCCCGAGACCGGGGTGTGCGGCGGCGCCGGCCTCTTCGACCAGCCCGAGCCCGCCGAGGCGACCGGTGGCGGCTGCTGCGCAGCCCCCGCCACGCTCACGATCGGCGCCCCGGCCCCTTCCGGCGGCTGCTGACCACCGTGCAACACATCCAGGCCGACACGGCCGCGACCGGGACGGGGGTCCGGGCGCGGCCGCGCGCCGTACTGCCCGCACTCTGCGCCACGCAGATCACCAGCTGGGGCATCGTCTACTACGCCTTCCCCGTCCTCCTCCCACGGCTGACCGCCGACACCGGCTGGTCCACCAACGCGGTGACGGCCGCGTTCTCCGTCGCGCTCCTGGTCTCGGCCGTGGCCGGGATCCCGATCGGCCGGATCCTCGACCGGCGTGGTCCGCGCGCCGTGATGACCGCCGGCTCCGCACTCGGCACGCTCGCCCTGCTGCTCGTCGCAGCCGCGCCCAACCTGATCGTGTTCACGCTCGGCTGGCTGCTCGCGGGCGTCGCCATGGCCGCCACCTTCTACCCGCCCGCCTTCGCCGCCCTGACCCGCTGGTGGGGCCCCGACCGCGTCCGCGCCCTGACCGTCGTCACCCTCGCCGGCGGACTGGCCTCCACCGTCTTCGCGCCCCTCACCGCCCTCTTCGCCGAACATCTGAGCTGGCGAGCCACCTATGCGGTCCTCGCGGTGGTCCTTGCCGTCATCACCATCCCCGCGCACGCTCTGGCCCTGCGCGCCCCGTGGCCGGCCGCCCCACCGCCGCCACCCGCCGTCGCCCGCACGCCCGTTCCCCGCAGCCGCCCCTTCCTGTTCCTGGCCGCGGCGTTCACGCTCTCCAGCTTCGCCATGTACGCCGTGGTCATGGGCCTCATCCCGCTCCTCACCGAACGCGGCGCCACGCCCACCCAGGCGGCCTGGGCACTCGGACTGGGCGGGGCGGGCCAGACGCTGGGGCGCACCCTCTACGCGAGCCTGGCCACCCGCACCTCGGTGACGACGCGCACCGTCACCCTCATCGCCCTCGGCGGCGCGACCACCGCCGCACTCGCCCTCGCACCGGGCCCCCTACCCCTCCTGGTCCTGCTCTCGGTCCTGGCCGGCGTCGTCCGCGGAAACCTCACCCTCCTCCAGGCCACGGCCGTCACCGACCGCTGGGGCACCACCCACTACGGCCACCTCTCGGCCCTCCTCGGAGCCCCGGCCCACATCGCGGCCGCCCTCGCCCCCTGGGCCGGTGCGGCGCTCGCCGGACCCCTCGGGGGATACCCGCACCTCTTCCTCCTCCTCGCGGCCCTGTCCGTCGCAGCCGCGGTCCTCTCCCTCGTTCGCGTCCGGACGAGCACATGAACCCGTCGGCTTGGGCCGGCGGGTGAACTCAGTCGACGGGCGCCCGGTTTCCGCCGTTCAGTGCCACTCCCAGCGCAGCGCCCGGAAACCGGACCCGGGGTTCTCGAAGACCGCGTGCGCCCGGCCGGCGGCGCTGATCCACACCGGCTCCGTGGACACCGGCTCCCAGGTGGCCGCGGCGCTGAACCAGCGTCGGCAGCGCACCGGCACGGCGTCCGGGTGGAAGGTGACCTCCAGGGTGTAGAGGAGGGCGGCGGCGTGGAACCCCCGCCCGCACTCCTGGGCGCGGCGTCCGCCCTCGGGGAACCGCACGGTGTATTCGACCAGCGTGGTCTCACCCTCGGACAGCGTGCGGTCCAGGAACAGTTCGGCGACCATCAGCGGCACGCTGCGATCCGAACGCAGCCGCCCGAGGCGGGCGTTGTGTACGTCGACGAACTCCGGCAGCGCCCTGTCCGGGTCCTCGCCGCGGAGGACCACCACACAACGGTCCACCCGCTCCCGGGTGGCCTTCAGCGTCAGGCGGGTGGTCAGCCGTGCCCCGGCACCCCGCGCGTCGAGCTCGTAACCGTCGTGGGCGGCGACCCGGAGCAGGCCGTCGTCCGTGCTGTCCAGCTCGGCCAGCAGCTCGGGAAGGCTCACGAACTCCCGCCACAGGCGCTCGGTTTCCAACACCTCGGCCCCCCGGTTGACCCAGCGGCCCCGGGGGCGGCGCGGCCCGAGCAGCGAGACCAGGCCGTCGCTGGGGACGCCCAGCAGCTCCTCCAGCAGTCGGACCGCCTGCCGGGACTGCGGCCGCTCGGGGCGGCTGCGGCCGCGCCGCCAGTAGCTGAGCGTGGTGACGCTGATCTCCACGCCGCGCTCGGCCAGTCGGTGCTGGACGCGCTCCAGGCTGAGCCCGCTGGCCCGCAGGGCGGCGTCCAGGGCAGCCTCGAAGGGGCCGTTGCGGAGCGCGTCGAGGAGATCCGGGGGCAGTTCCCGCAGCGGTTGCGCGGCCTTCGGCTCCAGCGGCCGCCGGACCTGGCCCGTCTGCCTGAACCGTGTGCTGCCACTGGAGTCCACCAGTCTCTCGCCTTCTGCACCTGCGTTGCGCGCCTCGGGATGGGGGCGCTTCCCGTGACAGCGTTCCGGGGGGATGGAACGGGGTCACATGCTAGCCACGGCCTGGCCGGATAGCGGCGAGTTGTTAGACATTCTGTGAACAGTTTTGACCAAAGGTCGGGGCGTGGCAGAGCCGTGGCCGGGGGCGAGGCCGGGCACCGGCCTTTTCACAGCGCCCGCAAATAAACAGACTTGGCGTTCCATTGCCCCGGCCCGCCGGCGGCGGCCACGATCCCGGCCCATGAAGAGAACCGTGCTCGCCGCATCACTCTCACTGGCCGTCAGCGGCCTGCTGATAGCCGGTGCGGGATCCCCCGCCTCCGCTGCCGACCCCGCTCGGCCCCACCCGCCCAAGGCCGACAAGGGCCAGGCCGTCCAGGACGCCCGCGACTCGATCGCCGCCCATCCCCAGGCGGTCCGGGCGAGTTCGTACGACACGTTCAAGTCCGCCTCGGTGCAGGTCGACAAGGACGGCACCCGGCATGTGCACATGACGCGTGAGTACCGCGCCCTGCCCGTGCTGGGCGGCGACGTCGTCGTGCACTCCGCGCCCAGCGGGGCGTTCCGCGAGAGCACGCTGACCCTCAAGGAGAGCCTCTCCCTGGAGGTGACCCCCCAGGTCAGCGCCCAGCGCGCGGAGACCCTGGCGCAGGAGAGGTTCCAGGGCAAGCGCGCCTCGACGGCCAGCAAGCTGGTCGTCGACGCACTCTCCGGCACCCCGCGGCTGGCCTGGCAGGTGACCGTCGACGGCATCGCCCCCGACCAGTCGCCGAGCCACTTCAACGTGCTGGTGGACGCCCTGACCGGCGAGGTCGGGCAGACCTGGAACGACTTCCACACCGCCAACGGCACCGGCCACGGCTACCAGGTGGGCGACGTCCCGCTGACCACCACCGCGATCTCGGGCGGCTACCAGCTCAAGGACTCCACCCGCGGTAACGGGGAGACCCGGGACGCCCAGAACCTGACCGCCACCAACGACAGCCCGCCGGCCGGCTGGGGCAAGGCGTTCACCGACACCGACAACGTGTGGGGCAACGGCAGCCTCAGCGACCGTGCCACCGTCGCCGCCGACGCCCACTTCGGCATCCAGGCGACCTGGGACTACTACAAGAACGTGCACGGCCGCAGCGGCATCAAGAACGACGGCGTCGGCGCCCGCTCGTTCGTGCACTACGGCAACAACTACGCCAACGCCGGCTGGGACGACACCAGCTTCAGCATGATCTACGGCGACGGCGCCCCCGGCGACAAGCCCTTCACCGAACTCGACGTCGCGGGCCACGAGATGAGCCACGGTGTCACCTCGGCCACCGCCGGCCTGAACTACTTCGGTGACGCGGGCGGCCTGAACGAGGCGACCAGCGACATCTTCGGCACCCTGGTGGAGTTCAACGCCAACAGCCCGGCGGACAGCCCCGATTACCTCATCGGCGAGAAGATCAGCTCCACGCCGCTGCGGTTCATGGACGACCCGAAGAAGGACGGCGTCTCGCAGAGCTGCTGGACCACCGGCACCAAGAACCTCGACCCGCACTACTCCTCCGGAGTGGGCAACCACTTCTTCTACCTGCTGGCGGTCGGCTCCGGCTCCTCCCAGTGGGGCAACAGCCCGACCTGTGACGGCGGCACGGTCACCGGCGTCGGCAACGACGCCGCGGGCAAGATCTGGTACCGGGCGCTCACCACGTACATGACCGCGGGCACCACCTACCCGGATGCCCGTACCGCGAGCATCAAGGCCGCGATCGACCTGTACGGTGCGAGCAGCGGCCAGTGCGCCGCGGTGGAGAAGGCGTGGAGCGGCGTCGCCGTCGTCCCCACCGCCACCACGTGCGGTGGCGGCACCACGCCGCCGGGCGGTTCCAACCTGTTCTCCAACCCGGGCTTCGAGTCCGGCGCGGTCAACTGGACCGCCAGCACCGGTGTGATCACCAACGACACCGGCCGCACCCCGCACTCCGGCTCGTACTACGCCTGGCTGGACGGGTACGGCAGCGCGCACACCGACACCCTGTCCCAGTCGGTGACCGTCCCGGCCACCGCCGCGGCGCCCAAGCTCAGCTTCTTCCTGGCGATCGACACCAAGGAGACGGGCACCACGCCGTACGACACGCTGAAGGCACAGGTCGTCTACGGCACGACCACCACCACCCTGGCGACGTACTCCAACGCCACGCCGGGCGGCTACACCCAGCGGACCCTCGACCTGTCGGCGTTCAAGGGCAAGACGGTCACGATCAAGTTCACCGGTACCGAGGACTCGTCCGCGGCCACCAGCTTCCTGATCGACGACACCGCGGTCACCACCGGCTGAGCCTCCTCCCCACAGGCTCCGCGGGTGCGTCCGGCGGGGCCGGCCGGTGCGAACCGGCCGGACCCGCCGGGACACGGCTGCCGGCGGCAGTGCACACCGGTGTACCGCGCCGCACCGATCACGGTGCGGCGCGCGAATGTCTCTGATGGGACCTGGCTCGTAGGACGGCTTTCCCCCGTCGCGCTCCTGGCACCTGTCATCGCGGCGCAGTCCCCCCGGTGACACGCCGACCCCGATAGGAGCGGCCATGCCCGTCGACGAAACGAGCCCCGGGAAACCCCGTGGCGAGGGCGGTGCCACGGCAGCGCCGTGGGCGGAGTTCGGTCAGCGGTTGAAGCACCTCCGCCGGCGGGCGGGGCTGACTCAGCTGCAGCTCGGTCAGCGAGTCGGCTACCACCACAGTCTGATCAGCAGGTGGGAGAGCGGCACGCGTGAGCCGGCCAGAAGATCGTCAACGGCGGATTCGAGAACGGCACGTCGCCGTGGACGGGCGACACCGGCTCCATCGGCGCCCACAGTGGCCAGTCGCCGCGCACCGGCACCCGGTTCGTGTGGCTCGCCGGCTACGGCAGCACCCACACCGAGACGATCAACCAGTCGGTCACCGTCCCGGCGGGCTGCACCAAGGCCACGCTCACGTACTACCTGCACATCGACACCGCGGAGTCCGGATCCACGGCCTACGACGTCTTCCGCGTGCAGGTGAACGGCACCACGCTCGCCACCAAGTCCAACGCGGACGCCGCGAGCGGCTACGTCCAGCAGTCCGTCGACCTGAGCTCCTACGCCGGACAGCAGGTCACGGTGACCTTCACGGCCTCCGAGGACTCGTCCCTGCAGACCAGCTTCGTCATCGACGACGTGACGCTTCAGGGAAGCTGACGGCCCGGGCCGGACGCTGACGCTGTCGGGTTCGGGTCCCACCCGCCCCACCGGGCGAGCCGCAGGTGCGGAAACGACTGCACCTGCGGCTCTGGCGTGTCCGGAGGGACCGTGGTGCCCGGCTAGAAGTTCTCCGTTTCGTCCGCGAGGTAACGCAGCACGTCCGTCAGGTCCTGGCGGCGTGCGAAGGCCGCGCGCTGGCGGTGGGCACCCGAGCCGTCCCGGAGCAGGGCGCCCAGGGTCTTGGCCGCGTGGTCGAGGTCGCCGGCGGCGACCAGGGCCGGGGCGACCAGGTCCAGCAGGGCCTCCGCGAGATCGGCCGCCGGGAGCTCCGTGCCCGTGTACGGGTCGAGACCGAAGCCCTCCAGGCCGTCATGGGCCGCCCGCCAGCGCGCGAGGCGCAGTACGTCGTCCCGCAGGGCCGGTTCAGGCCGCCGCTCCGCGATCTCCCGCAGGGCCGTGGCCACCAGGGCGCGGACCAGTTCGCCCTGGAGCACGGCCGTGTCGATGTCCGGGGACATGTCCGGGGCCCTGACTTCGAGCGTGGGCCAGTGCCCCGACGGGCGGACGTCCCAATAGACCATCTTGGTGTCCAGGGCCGCACCGGAGCCGAGCAGGGTCTGCACCGAGAGCCGGAAGTGGGCCGTGGACGTAAAGTGCGGGGGCAGCCCCGCCGAGGGCCAGCCCGACCAGGCCATCGCCCGCCAGCTGGCGTGACCGGTGTCACGGCCGCCCCAGAACGGCGAGTTGGCGGCCAGCGCGATCAGCGTCGGCAGCCACGGTCTGACCCGGTTGGACACCGCCACCGCCGTATCCACGTCGAGCGTGCCGACATGGATGTGGCGGCCGCAGCTCACGAGGGTTTCGGTGAGCGAGCCGAAGCGGCGGTGCTGCTCGCGCTGGCGCGGCTCGTCGTCGGTGAGGTGCAGCGGCCCCTCCACGGCCACGACCGGTGAGGGTGCGGCCAGCAGGCGGCAGCCGTGGGCACGGGCCGCCCGCCCGAGGGTGCGCCGCAGGGTGGCGAGCTCCTCGCGCAGCGAGGCCGCCGAGTGGGCGATCGGGGTGGCGATCTCCACCTGGTAGCGCGTTCCCTCGGGGTGTATCTCGCCCGGCAGTCCGCCGGCCGTGGCGAGGACGAGCGGGGCGGCGGGGACCACCCGGAAGGTGCGGGCGTCGACGAGGAGGAACTCCTCCTCGATACCGACGGTGAGGGGAACGGTGGGGCGCACCGAGTTGTGCGCGGTGCCGGTGCTCGTGGTGCTGTTGCCAGGTTCGATCACTGCGCCTCCCTGGACATACGAGTCTTTTCATCATGAGCCGAACACGAGGCGGGGAGCGTACGCCGATTCGGTCAAAAGTCCGGTGACAGTGGCGAGTTAGCGGCAAGGGGCGCCCCGCCGTGGGGCCCGGGATCCGGGTGGGGTGGCTGTTGCCGGTGTGCGGACGCCGGAAAAAAACACCCGGGGGCGGAACCGGCCCCTGGTTATCATCCGCTGTGACCCCTGCCGCCGCGCCCGACCGCACCCAGCGGCGAATATTCGCCGACCTCACCCCCCTCCGCACGTCGCTCGACTACCGGCGGCTGTGGATCGGCAGCACCGTCTCCTGGCTCGGCCAGGCGATGACCGCCCTCGCGATCTCGCTCCAGGTCTACGACATCACCGGGTCCAGCTTCTCCGTCGGCCTCGTCGGACTCTTCTCGCTCGTCCCGCTCGTCACGTTCGGGCTCTACGGCGGAGCCATCGCCGACACCGTGGACCGGCGCATGCTCGGCCTCTACAGCTCCCTCGGCGCCGCCGGGCTGTCGTCCGCGCTCGCCGCGGCCGCGCTGCTCGGCTACCACCGGGTCTGGTTCCTGTACGCGGTCGTCGCGCTCCAGGCGGTCTGCGGGGCGCTCTCCGGACCGGCCCGGTCCGCCATGATCCCGCGGCTGCTGCCGCCCGGGCAGCTGCCCGCCGCCAACGCGCTGAACTCCGTGACGATGACGTCCGGGATGATGGCCGGCCCGATGCTGGGCGGGCTGATCGTCGGCTGGTGGGGGTACCAGGCGGCGTACCTGATCGATGTCGTGACCTTCAGCGCCGCCCTCTACGCGATGTGGCGGCTGCCGTCGATGAGGCCCGACCGCGCCGACGGGACGCGCGGGAGGGCTTCGGTCGTCGACGGTCTGCGCTTCCTCGGGACCCGGCCCAACATCCGGATGACCTTCTTCTCCGACATGGCCGCCATGGTGCTGGCGCAGCCGAAGGCGCTGTTCCCGGCCATCGCCGTGCTCTGGTACGGCGGTGACGCGAAGACGGTCGGCCTGCTGGTGGCCGCGCCCGCCGTCGGAGCGCTGCTGGGCGGGCTGTTCTCCGGCTGGCAGGGCCGCGTCCGCCGGCACGGGCTGGCCATCTTGGTGGCCGTCGCCGCGTGGGGCCTGGCCATCGCCGTCTTCGGGCTCACCCGGAACCTGTGGCTCGGTCTGTTCTTCCTGGCCCTGGCCGGGTGCGCGGACACCATCTCCATGGTGTTCCGCACCACCATGCTCCAGGCCGCCACCCCGGACGACATGCGCGGCCGCCTCCAGGGCGTCTTCATCGTGGTCGTGGCGGGCGGACCCCGGCTCGGGGACTTCCTCGCCGGGACCGCCGCGGACCTGACCTCCCCGGCCGTGGCGATCACGGGCGGGGGTCTCGCCTGCGTGGCCGTGCTGGCGCTGCTCGCGCTCCGCTGGCGGGCGTTCGCGCGCTACGACGCCCGGTCGCCGCAGGCGTAGGAGCAGGAGCAGGCGCAGGCGCAGGCGTCTTCAGCCCCGGGCCTCACCCGTCCACCGGCTGCCGGGTGCGGTCGCCGCCCGCACTAACGGAGTTGGCGGCTGAGCCGGTTGCTGACCGGACGCGGGTCGCGGGCGGGCGGGGCGCCGGGCGCGGGGGTCGCCGTACGCCTGCGCGAGCTGCTCGACGCGCGGGTGGCCGAGGGGATCACGCTGGAGGAGGTCCTCGGCGGAGTTGGCGCGCGCTTCCGGGAACCGCTGCCATCCCACGCACCTGATCCGCAGTTTCACGGCGGCGTACGGACTGCCGCCGCACGCCTACCTCACGGGGCGGCGGGTGGCGCTGGCGCGGCGGCTGCTGCTGGCGGGGGCGCCGCCCGCGGCGGCGGCCACGGCGGCGGGCTTCTACGACCAGGCGCACCTGACCCGGCACTTCGGGCGCCACGTCGGGACCAGCCCGGCGCGCTACGCCCGATCGGGCCGGGCGTGAGGCGCGCGGGCGCTCGACTCCGAGGGGGCGCCGCCGACCGGGACGGGTCGTGCCCGGTCACGGACGAGTTCACGCCCGCCGTCCGGCGCTGCGGCCGGAGCGGCGAGGCGCCGGGCACGCCGCCCGTCGCGGACGTCTTCCGCTCGCCCCACTCGGGCGGGCCACCGCGAACCGGACCTGCGCCGGGGCTACGGGGCCTGGCCCTCCGGGGCGACGATGCCGCGGGCGACGCCCAGGGCCACCAGGTCCTGGGGGCGGATGCGGAGTTGGTCCGCCGTGGCGGGGGCGGCGGCCGGGGGGCGCTTGAGGATGGCCGCCGCCAGTTCCGGGGCGATCACCGAGAAGTAGCTGTCCGGGGTGACCCAGGTGTTCCCCGGCGCGGCCAGCGCGAGGGCGCCGCCCGAGCCGCCCTCGCCGATCAGCAGGGTCGTCACGGGGACGGTGGCCTCGGCCAGGGCCGCGAAGGCGTCCGCGATGGCCGCGCCCGCGCCCTCATGCTCGGCGGCGGCGTCGTTGGCCGCGCCCGGGGTGTCCACCAGGGTGAGCACGGGGATGCCGAGCCGGTCCGCGAGGCGGACGACGCGGGCGGCCGTACGGTATCCCGCCGGGCGGGTGGCGGTGCCGCACTGGGCGGCGTACGCTACCGCCCGGCCCTCCCGCAGTCCGAATCCGCACAGCATCCCGGGGTCGGTGCCGCCCGCCCGGTCCCCGGAGACGGGGAGGCGGAGACCGAAGTACGCGTCCAAGTACGCGCCGGCGCGCGGGCGGTCCGGATGACGGGCCTGGCGGACCGCGTCCCACCCGGTCGCGGGCGGGATCTCGTCGGCCAGCGCGGCCGGGGGCTCCACGGGACCTTCGGCGCGGGGCGCGGTCAGGACGCGGATCCAGTCGGACAGCACCCCGCGGAGCTCGGCCGGGGGAACGACGGCGTCCACGTGACCGGCGGCGTACTGCCCCTCGGCGCAGTAGGCCGCCGGGTCCGCGTCCGCGGGCCGCACCCGGGATCCGGCGAAGCCGACCTGGGCTCCGGGCAGCGCGAGGACGACGTCGGCCCCGGCGCCGAGGGTGGCCCAGCCGCCGCCGGTGGTCGGATCGCGCAGGACGGCGATCTGGGAGAGCCCGGCGGCCCGGGTCAGGACGCACTGGCGGGCCACGCGCTGGAGTTGGGTCAGCGCGAGCATCCCCTCCTGCATGCGGGAGCCGCCGGTGGCGATGAGGGAGACGAGGGGGAGGCGCTGTTCGCGGGCGTGGCCGTACGCGGCTTCGAGCAGGTCTCCGGTGCGCTCGCCCAGTGAACCGCCGAGGAAGCCGAACTCGAAGGAGATCACGGTGGCTTCGCGGCCGCCGATCAGGGCGGTCCCGATGACGACGGACTCCTGCTCGCCGGTGTGCGCGTGGGCGCGGGCGCGGGAGTCGTCGTAGCCGGTCCAGGCGAGGGGGCCGTCGGCCGGTGACTCCCGTACGGGGGCGGGGAGTTCGGTGAAGCTGCCGGGGTCCGTCACGGAGGCGATGGCCGCGCGGGCCGAGAGGCGGGTCGTCGTCACGGGCTCACCCTAGGGGTTGTTCACGGCAGGGGAAGGGCGATCTTGATCGCATAGGCGGCGACGAGGCCGTAGCCGAGGCGGAAGGTCCAGGCGCGGGCGCCGTCGGAGATCCTGCTCCCGGCGAGTGCGCCGAGCGTGACGAGCGTCTGCTGCCACAGGAGCGAGGCGGCGCCGACGCCCAGGAGGAAGGCGGCCCCGGCCGGGCCGGTGCGCAGGGTGGCGCCCTGCGCGGTGGTGAGGGCGGCGAAGTACAGGGCGGTGGTGGGGTTGAGGGCGGTGAGGCCGACATACCGCGCGAACGCCTTGGCCGGCGGGGCCGGCGGGGCCGGAGGATGCGGCGGCGGCGCGTGCTCGGGGCGGCGGCGGGACGTGGCGAGGCCGCGGGCGGCGATGGTCAGGAGGATCGCCGCCGAGACCAGCCGGACCCAGGCCTCGACCGGGTGGACGTGGGAGGCCACCCACGGGCCCAGGGCGGTGGCCAGCGCGGCGTACCCGAGGTCGACCGCCGCGATGCCCGCGGCCGCCGCCACCGCCGCCCGGCGGTGGCGCATCGCCTCCTGGAGCAGCAGCACGCTCATCGCGCCCATCGGCATCGCCACGCCCAGGCCCGCTGCCGCGCCCGCCAGGGCCGGAGTCGTCAGTTCGCTCATGGGGGGAGGGTCCGGCCCACGGACCGCCGGACGGGCACCGATATCGGCGCCGGCTGCGAGAATCGTGGTATGGACCGCCTCGACAGGGAAATCCTCGGCATCCTGCAGCAGGATGCGCGGATCTCGTACCGCGACCTCGGCGTCCGGGTCGGCCTCAGCGCCAACGCGGCGGCCGACCGGGTGCGCCGGATGCGCCGGGACGGCGTGATCCGCGGGTTCACCATCCTGATCGACCCGGCCGCCGACACCCGTGGCGGGCTCGTCGTCTTCATCGACGTCACGTTGCGCCAGGACACGACGAACGAGCAGTTCGAGCGGCAGGTGGCCAGGCTCCCGGGAATCACCGAGGTCGTGCACGTGACGGGCGAGCACGACTACCTCGTACGGGCCCGGGCCGCCGACCCCGCGGCGCTCGACGACCTGCTCCGCCGGCTCAAGCGGGAGGCCGGGGTGGCGCAGTCCAGCACCCGCATCGCGCTGCGGGCCGCCACCCGGCCGGGCCGGCCGTAGGAGTCGGCCGGGGCGGGCCGCGGCCGCAGCCCCGGCCCGGCGGCCCCGCCCGGGCTACAGCACCGATTCCCAGGTGAGCGTCGTCCCCTGCGTCCCCGACTCCGTGCGGCCGTCGTCCGTCACCGTCAGACGGACCCGGTACGGCCTCGCGTCCACCTCCACCCCGACGGAGGTGACCCCGCCGCGCCGGTGCGCCGCGGCCAGCGCGCCGCGCAGGGCGGCCAGGAGTTCGCCCGCCGCCGGCTCCGGCAGCAGCGCGTCCACCGCTCCCGCGAAGTGCACCGACGGCTGGAAGCCGAGCAGCACCGCCGCACCGCCCGTCTCGCGCAGGACCCGCCCCCGAAAGCTCGTCGGGGCATCGGCCGGCGGCTGCTGGAGGGCGAAGATCGCGGTGCGCACCTCCTGGATGGTGGAGTCCAGCTCGTCGACGGCGCGGCGCAGTTCGTCGCCCACCGTGTCCCCCGACGGTGCGGCCGAGGAGCGCCGCCGGGTGCTCTCCAGCATCATCTCCGTGGCGAACAGCCGCTGGACCACCAGGTCGTGCAGGTCCCGGGCGATGCGGTCGCGGTCCTCGTACACCGCGAGCTGCTCCCGGTCGTGCTGCGCGTCGGCGAGGACGAGGGCCAGCGCCGCCTGCGAGGCGAACTGCGACGCCAGCAGCCGGTCCACGGCGTCGTACGGGGGGCCGCCCCGGGCGCGCGGCAGGGCCAGGGTGCCGATCAGCCGGCCGCCGCTCTGCAGCGGGAGCATCATGCTGGGCCCGAACCGCTTCCGGACGTGCGTGGTCATGCGGGGATCGGTGGCCGAGTCGTCCAGGAAGACGGGTTCGCCGCCGAGCAGTTGTTCCAGTACCGGCGAACCGGGGGCGATCGCGGTCCCCACCAGGTCGCCGGGGTCCCCGTGGGTGGAGGCGGCGACGATCTCCATGCCGCCCTCGCGGGTCGGCTGGAGCACGACCCCGGCCGCCGCGTCCGCCAGCAGCCGGGCCCGTTCGGCCACGCACATCAGCGCGTCCGCCGCCGGGCGCCCGGCCAGCAGGGCGGTGGTCACGGCGGCGGCGCCCTCGATCCAGCGCTCCCGGCGGCGCGCGGTCTCGAAGAGCCGGGAGTTGCCGATCGCCATCCCCGCCTGAGAGGCGAGGACGCGCAGCAGGGCGAGGTCCTCTTCGGTGAAGGGGCCGCCGCCCCGCTTCTCGGTGAGGCAGAGGTTGCCGAAGACCTCGGTGTGCACCCGGATCGGCACGCCGAGGACGCTGCGCATCGGAGGGTGGCCCGGCGGGAGTCCCGCCGCGCGCGGGTCCGCCGTCAGATCGTCCGGCATCAGGGGCCGGGGGGCGCCGACGAGTGCGCCGAACACGCCGGAGCGCACGTCGGGCAGCCGGGGGATCGCCGCCCGCTCGGCCTCGGTCATCCCGGCGGTGAAGAGGGCGGTCAGCCGGACGCGCTCGGGGTCGATGACCCCGAGCGCTCCGTACCGCGCCGAGCAGAGCCCGGTCGCCGAGTCCACGACCTGCTGGAGGGTGGTGTTCAGTTCCAGCTCGGAGCCGACTCCGAGCACCGCCTCCAGCGGCACCGGGAGGCTCGCCGGCGCCGCGTCGGGCTCCTCTTCGGATGTCGCGTCGGGCCCCTCCCCGGCGTTCGTCATTCGGCCAGTGGGTTGAGGACCATGGGGGCGATCTTCCCTTCCAGCATCGCGCCGAGACCCAGTACGGCGCACACGTCCGGCCGTTCCGCGATGGCGACGGGCATCCCGGTGGAGTCGCGGAGCATCTGGTCGAGGCCGGGCAGCAGGGCACTGCCGCCCACCATCATGATCCCCCGGTCCGTCAGGTCCGCGACCAGATCCGGCGGGCAGTCGCGCAGCACCTTGCCGATGCCGTCGAGGACGGCGGTGAGCGGGGTGTGGATGGCGTCGCGTACCGCCGCCGTGTCCACGTGGACGGAACGGGCAAGTCCGGTGGCCACGTCGCGGCCGTGGATGAGGGTGGAGGCCGGCCCTTCGGCGGTGATGCCGTTGCCGTGCAGGGCCAGCTGGAGCGGCCGGACCGCCTGGCTCGGCAGCATCAGCTCGTGCGCGTGGCGCAGGTGCTGGACGACGGCGTGGTCGATGGCCTCGCCGCCGACCGGGATCCGCTGGGCTGTGACGATCGAGCCGAGGGAGAGGACGGCCACCTGGGTGGCCGCCGCCCCGCAGACCATGATCATCGTCGCGGTCGGCTGCTCCACGGGCAGGCCGCAGCCGACGGCCGCCGCGATCAGGGTGTCGACGAGTTCGACGCGGCGGGCGCCGAGCCCGACGAGGGTCTCCACGGTCGCCCGCTGGGCGAGCGGGTCCGCGTCGTGCGGGGTGCAGGCGGCGGCCCGCAGCCGGGGCTTGCGGCGCAGGGCGCGCCGCAGCTTCTCGCCGAGCAGGTGGCGCAGCATCCGCTGGGCCATCTCGATGTCGACGACGGTGCCGCCGGAGACGGGGCGTACGACCCGGATGTAGTCGGGCGTGCGGCCGGTCATCCGCTCGGCGAAGGTCCCGACGGCGATGAGCGCGCCGGTCCGTGTGTTCACCGCGGCGACGCTGGGCTCGTCGACGACGAGGCCGGCGCCCTTGACGTACACGCGGGTCCTGGCGGCCCCCAGGTCGACGGCGACGTGGCAGCGGCGCAACTGCTCAAGACTGACGGTCACGGCAGATCCTCCCGAGAGCGCTGACGCAAGAGGACCGGCGGAATGCCGGTCACTTTTCATATCATCTCGGACATTTCACTCGGACCGCCCGTTGGGATGCTCCGGCCGGGGGTGCCTCGCGCGTGCATGGGGGTGGATTTCTGTACCGACAGGCAGCACCATGCGCGCACCGCACGCGCTACCCACGCGTAACAAGGTAAAGGGGACCAGGTGCTGACGGCCCGCCAGGGAACGACGGTGCTCCTGGCGCTCCCCGCGCTCCTCGCGCTCTGCCTGGCGCTGCTGACGCCCTTCCCCTCCCATGCCGCCGACCGGAGCCGGGGCCATGTCTCCGACCAGGCGTCATCGCGCAATCCGGTGGTCCTGGTGCACGGCTACAACGCCGATCCGGGTGTGTGGGGAGGCCTGCGCGAGGACCTGCGCGCCGCCGGGTACACCGACTCGGAACTCTTCTCCTGGGGTTACGACACCCACCAGTCGGTCAACGAGGTCCTCGCCGGGCGGCTCGGCGCGTACGTAGAAGAGGTCCGCCGGCAGACCGGCGCCGCCAGGGTCGACGTCGTCGCGCACTCCTTCGGCTCGCTGGTGAGCCGCTGGTACGTGAAGTTCGGCGGCGGTGCGGCCACCGTGGGCCACTGGGTCTCGCTGGCCGGCCCCAACCGGGGCACCTCCACCGCGTGGGCCTGCGCGCTGTGGGACCAGGCGTGCCGGGACATGACCCCCGGTTCGTACGTGGTGAAGAACCTGAACGGCGGGGACGAGACCCCGGGCGCGGTGAAGTACGCGACCTTCTGGTCGAACTGCGACGAGGTCGTCAACCCGGACGACAGCGTCCCGCTGACCGGGGCCGCCAACACGCCGGTCGGCTGCCTGCGGCACAACGATCTGCTCGGCGACGACGCCACCTCGGCGGGCGTCCGGTCCTTCCTCGCCTCCTAGTGCCGCGACCGGCCAGGTCCCGTCGTCAGTGCTGGATCCCGGGCTCCCCGACGGAGACCCGCTGGAGCAGGCCGTACGTGAACTCGGCCACGCACGGCTGCGCCCCCGCGGTGAACGCCAGGCGCCAGCGGGTCGGCGCGGTGCCCTCCAGCGGCCGCGCCGGGGCGAAGGCGCGCGCCACCTCGTCCACCGTCGCCGACCAGGGGCGCAGGTCGTCCGCCGACTCCAGTACCGGTCCCCGCGCGCCCGGGGCCCGTACCAGCCACTCGTTCCACACCGCCCCGTCCGGGGCGGCCAGCACCTCGAAGCGCAGGTCCGGCCAGAGCGGCACCGGCCACAGCAGCGCCTCGCACTCCAGGTCCCCGATCCTGCGCGGCTCCGCGGCCTGCGGCGGGCCGAGCACCGAGCGGTAGCGGGCGAGGGCCCCGCGGGCGCGGGGCGAGCGGACCATCGCCTGCCAGCGCTTGTTCGCCTCCCGCTGCTCCGCGAGCGAGGCGCCGAGCCGCCTGCGCGCCTCGTCGGCGAGGTCCGGCTGGAAGTCCGCCATCCTGCGCAGCAGCACCAGCTGGAAGGCGGCCGGCCCGAAGGGTCCCCGGGCGCCCGGAGTCGGATTCGCTGTCATGGAGGCCACGATTCCACACAGGATCCTTACGTTCCCGGGATCCGTATGTTGCCGGGGACCACGTAGCCTGCGGGCGCTATGAACTACTGCCCCGCCTGTCGGAGGCACCTCAACGGCGCGCTGGCATGCGCCGGGTGCGGAACCCCGGCCGAGTACCTCATGCCCGCCGCGCCTGCCGCCGCGCCCGCGCCGGACGAGTCCGCGTACACGGCGGACGCGCCCGCGCCGGACGAGCCCGCGCCGTCCGGCGTGTACGCGGACTCGCTCGTCGTGCTGTCCGCGCCGAACGAGCGCAGGGCCGGTGCCCGCCGCCGCACCACGCGGCGCAAGCGCCGCCGGACCGTCCTGACGGTCGGGCTCGGACTGCTGCTGGCGACCGCCGGCTCGCTGGGAGTGGCCAAGATGGCCACCGACGGGCAGCGCAGCGACCGGGCCGCCACGGTGGTGCTGACGGACGACGCCGGTCCGCAGCAGCCCGCGCCGCTCCCGGACCTGCCGACGTCCGGCGCGCCCGCGGGGCCGTCGGGGAAGGCCACCGCGAAGGCCGCCGCCGGGCCCGTGAAGAAGAGCGGGACCGGCGCGCCCTCCACGGGCGCCGCGCACCCCGCGCCGGTGTCGTCCGCCCCCGCGCCGTCGGCGTCGGGTTCGGCGTCCGTCACTCCCGGCCCGGGGGGCAACGTGAGGCCGACCGCGTCGGGGAAGCCGTCGCAGGGCGCCACCGGCAGCCCGCAGCCGCCGACCCCGACCCCGACGCCCACGCCGAAGCCGACCGAGGACTGCGGTTTCCTGGGCTGGTTGTGCTGGTAGGTCCTAGCCGCCCAGCATCCGCCTGAGCAGGTCCCGCAGCGCCGTCCGCTCCTGTGCGGACAGGCCGGCCAGCGGCTCGCGCGCGAAGTCCAGCGACTCGCGCAGCCGGTCCGCCGTCTGCAGGCCCTCCTCCGTGGGGGCGGCCAGCTTCACCCGGCGGTCGGCGGGGTCCGGGCGGCGCTCGACCAGGCCGCGCGTCTCCAGCCGGTCGACGATGCCGGTCACGTTCGAGGGCTCGCACCTCAGCTTCTGCGCGATGCGGCGCATCGGCATCGGCTCCAGGGAGAGCAGGTTCAGCACTTTGGCCTGCGCGCCGGTCAGCTGGTGGCTGGCGGCCGCGTGCTCGTACTCCATGTGGTACCTGGCCACGACATCGCCGATGAGTTCGACGACCTCGACGGTCACTGGGTCTACGCGACGACTGGGCATGGATCCAGAGTACCCATTTACTTGACAACGTGAAATATCCAGGCGCATGGTTGTTTCACCTAGTGAAGCAATTTCGTTCTTACCAGGAGCGCCGCATGTCTCAGATCCCCGCCGTCAGCCGCGAGTGGCACCTCGTCCGTCGCCCGCAGGGCTGGCCCGTCGCCGAGGACTTCGCCCTGCGCGAGGTGCCCGTGTCCGCCGAGCCCGCCCCCGGCCGGATCCTCGTGCGCAACCTCCACATGTCCGTGGACCCGTACATGCGCGGCCGGATGAACGACGTGAAGTCCTACATCCCGCCCTTCCAGCTCGACGAGCCGATGCAGGGCGGCGCGGTCGGCGAGGTCGTCGCCTCCGCCGCCGAGGGCTTCGCCGTGGGCGACCACGTCCTGCACCACCTGGGCTGGCGCGAGTACGCGGACCTCGACGCGAAGTTCGCCACCAAGGTGGACGCCTCGCTCGCCCCGCTCTCCGCCTACCTCGGCGTGCTCGGCATGCCGGGCCTGACCGCCTACGCGGGCCTCTTCGAGGTGGCCTCCTTCAAGGAGGGCGACTCCGTCTTCGTCTCCGGCGCGGCCGGTGCGGTCGGCAGCCTCGTCGGCCAGTTCGCCAAGATAAAGGGCGCCTCCCGGGTGGTCGGCTCCGCCGGCTCGGAGGAGAAGGTGACGGTCCTCACGGAGAAGTACGGCTTCGACGCCGCCTTCAACTACAAGAACGGCCCCGTCGCCGAGCAGCTCCCCGCGTCCGCCCCCGAGGGCATCGACGTCTACTTCGACAACGTCGGCGGCGACCACCTGGAGGCCGCGATCTCCTCGATGAAGGTGGGCGGCCGGGCCACCCTGTGCGGCGCGATCGCCGGCTACAACGACACCGAGGCCGCCCCCGGTCCGCGCAACCTGATGCAGGTCATCGGCAAGCGGCTGCGCCTGCAGGGCATCCTCGTCAACGACCACGCCGGCCTCCAGCAGCAGTTCGTGCAGGACGTCGCCGGATGGCTGCGTTCCGGGGAGCTCCGGTACGACGAGACGGTCGTCGAGGGTGTGGAGAACGCGACGTCCGCCTTCCTCGGCATGCTGCGCGGCGAGAACACCGGAAAGATGATCGTTTCTTTCACCGGCTAGGCTCACCCCACACCGTCGTGACCGTGGGCGCGAGTCGCGGCGATTACCAGGAGGATCCCCTTACATGTCCATCCAGTACTCCGACGTCGCGTACACCGCTGTCGCCACCGCCGAGAACGGCCGTGACGGCCGCGTCGCCACCGACGACGGCCGGCTCGACGTCGTCGTGAACCCGCCGAAGGAGCTCGGCGGCAGCGGCGCCGGCACCAACCCGGAGCAGCTGTTCGCCGCCGGCTACAGCGCCTGCTTCCAGGGCGCCCTGGGTGTCGTCGCCAAGAACGTGAACGCCGACATCTCCGGCTCCACCGTCACGGCCGAGGTCGGCATAGGCAAGAACGACGAGGGCTTCGGCCTGATCGTCAAGATCTCCGCCGTGATCCCGAACGTGGACGCCGCCACCGCCAAGGACCTCATCGAGAAGGCCCACGAGGTCTGCCCGTACTCCAAGGCGACCCGCGGCAACATCACGGTCGAGCTCGCCGTCTGATCCGCCGCCGCTCCACGAAGGCCGCACCCCGGTCCGGGGTGCGGCCTTCGCCGTAGACTGACGCCATGCGTGATCTTGCGGGGGGTTTCCGGTATCTGCTGGCCGGACAGCGATGGGTGCTGCGGCACGGACGGTGGCTGGGCTTCGGGCTGCTGCCCGGGCTGGTCTCCCTGGTCCTGTACGCCGGAGCGCTGATCGGGCTCGGCTACGGCGCCGACGACCTCACCGCCTGGGCCACTCCGTTCGCCGACGGCTGGGGGTCCCCGTGGCTCGCGCTCTTCCGCGGCTTCCTGACCGCACTGGTCTTCGGCCTCGGGCTCTTCCTCGCCGTCATCACCTTCACCGCCGTGACCCTGCTGATCGGCCAGCCCTTCTACGAGTCCCTCTCGGAGCAGGTCGACCGGAGCGAGGGCGGCGAGGTTCCCGAGTCCGGGCTCCCGCTCTGGCAGGAGCTGTGGATCTCGGCCCGGGACAGCGTGAAGGTGCTCGGCCGGGTGGTGCTGTACGGCATCCTGCTCTTCGGCCTCGGTTTCATCCCGGTGATCGGGCAGACCGTGGTCCCGGCGCTCGGCTTCTGCGTCTCCGGGTACTTCCTGACCCAGGAGCTCACCGCCGTCGCCCTGCAGCGGCGCAAGGTGGACCTGGCCGAGCGGCTGGTGCTGCTGCGGTCGCGGCGGATGCTGGTGCTCGGCTTCGGCGTGCCGCTGGTGCTGGCCTTCCTGGTACCGCTGGTCGCCGTGTTCCTGATGCCGGGCGCCGTGGCGGGGGCCACGCTGATGGTGCGGGACCTGACCGGGGCCGACGAGGTTCCCGATGCCGGGGCCGGGGCCGGGGCCGGGGCCGACGGGACCGGGACCGGGGTCGCGGGGGGCGCCACCACCACGGCCGGTGGGGGTACCTCCCAGCGGTAGCCGGGGGAGTTCCGGACCGCCGCCGCCCGCCTACTCGTGACTACCGCTTGAGCAGGGTGATCGCCCCCACCGTGTCCTCACCGCCATGGGCGTCCGGGTCGGAGGTCAGCCGGCGCCGCATCAGGTCCAGGTACGGGGAGATCAGCTCGGTGCTGACCCCCTGGTCCTCGGCGGTGCGCAGCAGGGTGCCGCTCGCGGCGACCTGCATGGCCAGGTTGGAGACCACCCCGGTGGTGAAATCGCGCGAGGTCAGCCGCTCGGCGGCGTTGCCGACGAAGAAGCCCATCGCGCCGAGCCACTCGGACAGCAGCGGGGACAGGTCCTTCGGGGCGATGTCCTCTCCCTCGATCAATGCGTAGGCGTGCGAGATCCCGGCGAACAGCCCCGTCATCGCGCTGAGCAGTGCCACGTCGTGCAGGGCGGCGTGCCCGGGGTCCTCGCCGACGTAGCGCGCCCCGGCCGCGGCCTCCAGTACCGCCCGGTGCGCATCGAAGAGGGCCCGCGAGCCGCTGTAGAAGACGTAGCCCCCGCTCTCCGGGGCGCCGATCATCGTTGGGGTGGCCATGATCCCGCCGTCCACGAACCGGGCCCCCCGCGCCTCGGCCCAGGCGGCCCGCGCGCGGCCCTCGGCCGGGGTGCCGGTGGTGAGGTTGACCAGGTCCTTGCCGGTCAGGTCGAGGCCGTCCAGGGCCGAGCCGACGGAGGCGTCGTCCAGCAGGCAGACCACGACGAGCCGGTTCGCGGCCACCGCCTCGGCGGGGCTCGCGGCGACGGCGGCCCCCTCGGCGGCCAGGGCCCCGGCCTTGGCCGCGGTGCGGTTCCAGACGGTGAGGGGATACCCGGCGGCGAGCCAGGTGCGGGCCAGGGCGGTGCCCATGTCGCCGAGGCCGAGCAGGGTGAGGGGGGTGGGCGAATTCAGCGGTGTGTTGTCGGTCATGGCGTTTAGCCTGCTGGCAGGCCATGAGGCGCTCAAGTACGCACTTTGGAGTGGGTGGTTACCCCAAGGTGAGCGAGCAGGTGGGAGGGATGCGCGGTGGCGGTGGCACGGAGGCCCGGTGCGGAACACTGCGGGATCGCCGCGGCGATGTCCGTGATCGACGGAAAGTGGAAGGTCTCGCTCCTGTGGGAGCTGGAGCAGCGCCCCCGGCGCTTCGGTGAACTGCGCCGGCTCGTTCCGGGCGTCTCGCAGAAGGTGCTCGCCGCCCAGCTGCGCGAGCTGGAGGCCGACGGCATCGTGCACCGCGAGGTCTACGACGAGGTCCCGCCGCGGGTCGAGTACTCCCTGACCCCGCTGGGCGAGGAGCTGAACGCGGCCCTGGAAGCCCTGGGGACATGGGGCGCCAAGCACCTGCTCGCGGATTCGGCGTAGGCCCGGGTCCGGCCGCCGACGGTCCCTTCCCGGGCCCCCGGCTTCCCGGACAGGGCCCGTAGTATGCATGGCGGCAAGCGCCAGGGCCGTCTCTCACTGCCCTTGAGTCCGCCCCGGCCCGGAGCCTCGGCACGGGGGTCCGGGCCGGGCAGTGGCTTGCCCGGCAACGACCGGCCGTCGGGCCGAGGACCGACCAGCAGTAGGGACACAGCAGTGACAGTCAGTACCGCGGGCCCGGGGACCGCGCTGCCCACGGGCAGACCGGCCGTGCCCGCCCGCCCGATACCGGCGGCCCCGGGCACGCTGCGCTCCCGGGGCACGCTCCTGGTCCTCGAAGCCGTCGTCGCCTTCGCCGCGGCGCTGGTCCTCCCGGTGCTGGCCCGAGGGTTCAAACTCAACCCGCTGGACAGGATCGCGCAGGTCAGCGGGCTCGCCGCGATCCAGCTGCGGTTCGCGCTGGTCGGTCTGCTGTTCATCGCCGCGGTGGCGCTCGCGATGCGGCTGCGCCGGGGCCGCCACTTCGACCTGGCCGCACGGATCGCCGCCGCCGCCCTCGCGGGCCTGGCCAGCGGCTTCGTGGCGGCCGGCGCCGTCGTCGCACTCCACGGCACGCCGTGGCCGATGTTCGGCCTCAACGGCGACAGCGGCCGTATCGTCGAGTGGGCCCACGCGGTGGCCAACGGCCGGCCCTCGGGCTCGCCGGTCTACCCGCCGGCCCCCCTCCACACCCTCGGCTACTACGCCGAGTGGTTCCGCGGCGGCAACACCGCGTACGCCTTCAAGGACCTCCAGATCCTCGGCGCCGCCGCCTTCGGTCCGCTGGTCTACCTCTGCTGGCGCATGCTGCTCAGCCCGGTCCGCGCTCTCGCCTTCGGTGTGGCGCCGGCCTTCGCGCTGATCGACGCGTACAAGCCGTACAGCCAGACGGTCCTCGTCGTGCTGGTGCCCGTGCTCGTGGCCATGGTCGTGTCGCTGCGCCGCAGCGGGACCGACGGCTGGCGGCCGCTCCTGCTCAAGGGCGCCGGCTTCGGCGTACTGCTCGGCCTGCTGTTCCTCACGTACTCGGGCTGGTTCCTGTGGAGCGCGGCGGGTGTGCTGTTCGCCGCGCTGCTGTACTTCCCGTGGCGGACCGGCCGCCTCAAGGGCGCGGCCTTCCTCGGTGCCGCTCTGGCGGCCTTCCTCGTGGTCGCCGGGCGCTACCTGGCGGTCATGCTGACCGAGGGGCAGACCACCAAGGACTACAACTTCCGCTTCGACAACTTCACCGACCCGGCCTACTACCTCATGTGGCGCACCGACATGCCCGGCAAGGTGGGCGACTGGCCGCCGCCCGGCGAGTACGGCGGGGTCGGGCTCTTCGCCCTGGTCACCTTCCTCTGCCTCGGTGCCGCGATCTGGCTGGGCATCCGCAGGCCGATGGTGGTCACCGTCGCGGCCATGTTCATCAGCGCGTGGGTGATGCGGATGTACATCGCCTCGCACATGTACGAGACGCAGACCGTCCAGCTGTACACCCGGACCAACAACCAGCTGCTCTACTGCGGGCTGCTGCTGTGCGCGCTGGTCGCCCATCTGGTCTCGCTGCGGATGGCCGCCGCGCGCCGCACGGCAGAGGGCGACGGCACGTCCCGTACCGGCTTCCCGGGACGCGAAGGGGCGGTGATCGGGGCCCTGTGCGCCCTGCTGCTGCTCCTCGGTACGGTCTCCTCCTCGATGGCCGACCGGTACATGCCGGCCAAGGACGGCACCTACCGGATCCTGCCGTGGGTGTCGCACACGATCACGGAGCAGGACGGGAGCTGCCCGGAGTTCGCCCCGGGCGGTACCTGTTCCAAGGACGGCGACCAGAGCTGGCTGAGCTCCATCCGATGACGCGAGGAAACCGATGATCTCCGCACTGACGCGGCTGGCCGACTGGTCGGCCAGGAGCCCCAAGCGGTTGTGGCTGGTCGCCTTCGCGCTGTTCTTCGCGCTCACGGGCTCCTGGTCCGCCGCCAGCCCGCTCGCGAGTTCCCCCGACGAGCACGCGCACTTCATCCGTGCGGCGGCCGTCGCCAGGGGCCAGATCGGCGGACCCCAGGTGATGGTCCCGCACGTCGTGGCGGGCATCGAGGGACAGTTCGCCGAGACCGGCGTGCAGCTCCCGGAGTGGTACGGGAGCCTCCCCACGCTCCACGAGTGCTACGCGTGGAAGCAGCGGACGCCCGCGTCCTGCGCGCCGCCGCTCGGGAACTCCGACAAGACCGTGCAGGTCGCCACGGCGGCCGGCCGCTACCACCCGGCCTACTACCTGGCGACCGGCTGGCCGAGCCTGCTGGTCGACGGCCCCAAGGGGCTGTACCTCATGCGCTTCGTGTCGGCGCTGCTCTGCTCGGCCATGCTGGCCAGCGCGCTGGTCACGGCCGCCGAGTGGCGGCGGCGCTCGCTGGCGGTGCTGGGCGTACTGGCCGCGGCCACGCCGATGACGCTGTACATGGGCGGCATGGTCAACCCCAGCGGCGGCGAGATCGCCGCGGGGATCCTGGTGTGGACGGCGATGCTGTCGATCGTGCTCTCCCCGGACCCGCGGCTGCTGAACCGCAGGCTGGCCAGGCTTGGCATCGCCGGCCTGGTGCTGATAAACATCCGGCCGCTCGGGCTGATCTGGTTCGCGGGGGCCGTTGTCTTCTGCCTGCTGCTCGCGGGCCGCGGCCTGATCGGTTCGGTACTGCGCCGCAAGGCCCTGTGGCTGTGGACGGCCTTGCTGGGGCTGGCTGCGGCCGGTGCGCTGCTCTGGGCGTCGAAGCACCCGGACAACTCGGCGATAGACATCCCGAAGGACCTCACCACGGGCGTGGCCGCGAAGCGCACGCTCGGCTTCACCAACGACTACATCCACCAGATGATCGGATACTTCGGCTGGCTGGACACGCCCGCGCCCGCCCTCACCTGGCTGTTCTGGTTCGGTGTGCTCGCGACGTTCGCCGCGCTGGCGCTGGCGTACGGCCGTAGGCGCGACATGGTCGCGGTGCTCGGCATGACGGTGGCCGTCGTGATGGTGCCGGTGATCGGCCAGGCCTCGCAGGCGGAGCGGATCGGCATGGTGTGGCAGGGCCGCTACCTCCTGCCCTTCGCGGTCGGACTGCCGCTGATGACCGTGCTGATCTGCGCCACGCGCTCCCCGGACCGGGGGTTCCCCTGGCGCAGGCTGGCCGGGTTCTCCGTCATCGCCCTCACGGTCGCCGACGTGGCGGCGTTCTACTGGACGCTGCGCCGCTTCGCGGTCGGGACCAGCGGCTCGTGGGTGGCGACCCACGCCCACTGGGCCCCGCCGGGCGGCTGGGCCGTGTGGGTCGGTGTGTACGCGGTCGCGGCCGCGGCGCTCGTGGTGCCGGCCCTGCTGTCGGACCGGCGGCCCGTCGCGCCCGCGCCGCGGCCCCCGGACCGGGACACCCCGCGCCCCTTGCCCCACTCGCGGGTGCCCGAGCCCGCCTGACGGCCGGGGTCTTCAGACCCCGGCCGACCCGGCCACGCCGACCTCGACGGTCACCACCGACGGCGTACGGTCGTCCGCCTCGGCCAGCAGCGCGCCGCCCGGGCCCCATACGGCCGCGCCGCCGCAGCCGGTCCACGGGCCCGCCGGGCCGACGTGGTTGGCGAGGACGACGTACAGGCCGTGCTCCTTCGCGATCCCCGGGTGGACGGTGGCGCGCTCGCGGATCCCGTCGCCCGTCCCGTAGAGGGAGCTCGCGAGGTGGACGCGGCAGCCGTCCGCCGCGGCGCGGCCGGTGAGCCCGGGGAAGTGGTTGTCGTAGCAGACACCCAACGAGAAGCGGATCCCGCCGAGTTCGAAGCGCCCGTCGCGCTCGCCGGGCCGGAAGACGCCCTGTTCGTGCCGGTAGAGGTGCTGCTTGGCGTACGTCGTCACGTGCGCGCCGTCCGCGTCGTACACCAGTGTCGCGATGGCGGGCCGTGCGCCGCCGGCCGGCAGGGCGACGGTGACCGCGGTGGCGATGCCGGCGGAACGCAGCGGGTCCAGCCGGGGATCGTCGGCACCCGTCCACAGGCCGGGGTCGGCCGCCAGCGCGTCCAGCTCGTAGCCGGTGAGGGTGAACTCGGGGAACACCACGAGCCCGGCGCCCTGTTCACGCGCCCGTCCGGCGAGGTCGGCCGCCCGTGCGGCATTGGCGCGGACATCGGCGGGTACGCAGGTCAACTGCGCTGCGGCGATCTTCACCCGGCTGAGCCTAAGTGGTTTCCGGGCCCCGCAGCAGGGTGAGGAAGGCGCGGAACGCGGCCGGCATGTCCACCGATTCGGGGGCGAGCAGCCACTGGTACTGGAGGCCGTCGCTGACGGCCGCCAGGAGCGGGGCCGCCTGTTCCGGGGTGAGGCCCGAGGGGAGGCGCTCGCCGAACTCGGCGCGCAGCATCGCCGCCATGTCGCCGCGGACCTGGGCGTAGCGCTCGGTGAAGAACTCCCGCGCAGGGTGGCCTTCGGTGACGCTCTCGCCCAGCAGCGCCGAGAACGTCTGCACGATGCCCGGGCGCATGGCGTTGTACTCCACCAGCGACGCCAGCAGGTCCAGGCGCCAGCTGCCGGCCGAGGCGCGCGAGCCGCCGCCCGTGTCCCAGCGGTCGCGTTCCTCCAGCACCGCGACCAGCAGGGCCTCCTTGGTCGGGAAGTAGTGCAGCAGTCCCTGTTGGGTCAGGCCCACGCGCTCGGCGACCGCGCCCAGGGCGGCGCCCCGGTAGCCGCGCTCCGCGATCACTTCGAGGGCCGCGCGGACGATCTCCCCGCGGCGCTCCTCACTCCTCGCCCTGACCATCGCCCGGCGCCCCTTCCGTTCACAGCTGC
Organism: Streptomyces sp. NPDC056224; assembly: GCF_042267665.1. Classification (NCBI taxonomy): domain Bacteria; kingdom Bacillati; phylum Actinomycetota; class Actinomycetes; order Kitasatosporales; family Streptomycetaceae; genus Streptomyces; species Streptomyces sp. NPDC056224. Next base: position 64,976 of record NZ_JBHJTK010000007.1, on the reverse strand, counting down.
CAGCAGGACCGTACGCCATTCGGATATTACGAAGAGATGACGAACCCTACCGCTCGCCAGGTAGCCGGTCCACGATGGGGCATCGCACCCGCACCCCCGCACTCAACGAGGAGACACGGCCGTGACCGATGCCGATCAGGCCCGCGAGAACGCCGTCGAGGCGGCGCTCGGCAAGCTGGATCTCGACACCAAGGCCCGCCTCCTGGCCGGCCAGGACATGTGGTCCCTGCCCGCCCTCCCCGAGATCGGACTCCGGTCCCTGGTCATGTCCGACGGCCCCGTCGGGGTGCGCGGCGTGCGCTGGACCGCCGACGACCCCTCCGTCGCGCTGCCCTCCCCGACCGCGCTCGCCGCGGCCTGGGACCCCGCGCTCGCCCGCCGCGCCGGCCGGCTCCTCGCCCAGGAGGCCCGCCGCAAGGGCGTCCACGTCCTCCTCGCGCCCACCGTCAACCTGCACCGCTCCCCGCTCGGCGGCCGTCACTTCGAGTGCTACTCCGAGGACCCGTACCTCACCGGCGCCGTCGGCGCCGGCTACGTGAACGGCGTCCAGGACGGCGGGGTCGGCACCACCGTCAAGCACTTCGTCGGCAACGACGCCGAGACCGAGCGGTTCACCGTCGACAGCGTCATCGCCCCGCGCCCGCTGCGCGAGCTGTACCTGGCGCCCTTCGAGGCCGTCGTCGCCCAGGCCCACCCCTGGGGCATCATGACCGCCTACAACCAGGTCAACGGCACGACGATGACCGAGCACCGGTACCTGGTGAACGAGGTCCTGCGCGGCGAATGGGGCTTCGACGGATGCAACGTCTCCGACTGGATGGCCGCCCGCTCCACCACCGGCGGCATCGAGGGCGGCCTCGACGTGGCCATGCCCGGCCCGCAGACCGTCTACGGACCCGCCCTCGCCGAGGCCGTCCGGGCCGGCGAGGTCCCCGGGTCCGCCGTCGACGCGGCCGTGCGCAACGTGCTGCGCCTCGCCGCCCGCGTCGGCGTCCTGGAGGGCGCCCCCGCCGTCGTCGCCGAGGCCCCGGAGCCCATCGACGGCCAGGCGCTGGCCCGTGAGCTCGCCGCCCGCGGCTTCGTCCTCGTCCGCAACGAGGCCGTGCTCGGGGAAACCCCGGCCCTGCCGCTCGACGCGGCCGCCGGCCGCACCGTCGCCCTGATCGGAGCCGCCGCCCGCGATGCCCGCGTCCTCGGCGGCGGCTCCGCCACCGTCTTCCCCGAACGGATCGTCTCCCCGCTCGACGGCCTCACCGCCGCCCTCCGCGAGCGGTCGGGGGTACCGCCCACCTACGCGGTCGGCGCCGACCCCTCCGACGAACTGACCCCCGCCGACCAGGGCTTCGAGCTCCGCGTCGTCTGCCGCGACGCCTCCGGCGCCGTCCTCGGCGAAGGCGCCCTGCCGTCCGGCCAGGTCCAGTGGATCGGTGAGGAGCTGCCCGGGGGTGCCACGTACGAGACGACGGCGACCATCGAGGTCACCGGGACGTTCCTGCCGCGGGAGAGCGGGGAGCACGCCTTCGGCACCCGGGGGCTGGGCGCCTTCACCCTCACGGTCGGCGGCGGGACCCGGTGGGACGGCGTCCAGGAGATGGGCGACGAGACCGACCCCTTCGAGGCCTTCCTCGGCGCCCCCAGCGAGCGCGCCCGGGCCGTCCTCACCGAGGGGGAGCGGGTGGAGGTGTCGCTGATCCACCAGGTCCCCGACATGACCGCGCTGCCACTCAAGGCGATCATGTTCTCGCTGCTCCACCTCGGCCCCCGGCGCGACCCGGAGGAGCTGATCGCCGAGGCCGTGGCAGCCGCCCGCGCCGCCGACACCGCCGTCGTGGTCGTCGCCACCACCGAGCGCGTGGAGTCCGAGGGCTTCGACCGCCGTGACCTCACCCTGCCGGGCCGTCAGGACGACCTGGTCCGCGCCGTCGCCGCCGCCAATCCGAACACCGTGGTCGTCGTCAACGCCGGCTCGCCCGTCGAGCTCCCGTGGCGCGAGGAGGTGGCCGCCGTGCTGCTGACCTGGTTTCCCGGGCAGGAGGGCGGGGCCGCGCTGGCCGACGTACTCCTCGGGGACGCGGAACCCGGCGGGCGACTGCCCACGACCTGGCCGGCCCGGTTCGCCGACGCGCCCGTCACCGAGGTCGTGCCCGCCGGGGGACGCCTGGAGTACCGCGAGGGGCTCCTCATCGGCTACCGGGCGTACGAGGCCGGGTCCATCGCCCCCGCCTTCCCCTTCGGGCACGGCCTCGGCTACACCGACTGGGCGTACGAGTCCCTGGAGGTCACCGGCACCACGGCCCGGGTCCGCGTCACCAACACGGGCACCCGGCCCGGCCGTGAGGTCGTCCAGATCTACCTGGCGCCCGCGGCGACGGCGTCCGACGGCGCGCAGAGCGCGGCGGTGGAGCGCCCGGCGAGCTGGCTGGCAGCCTTCGCGGGCGTCGAGGCCGGCCCCGGCGAGAGCGTCGAGACCGAGATCGCCCTGCCCGCCCGGGCCTTCGAGATCTGGGACGAGGAGACCCGCGGCTGGCAGCGGATCGGCGGCACCTACGAGGTCCGCGCGAGCCACTCCCACGGCGATACGCGACTGTCAGCCACGCTCGACATCCCGTAATGCGCCGTAACACGCCGTAACCACATGAATGGCCGGAAAACACCCCCGAAAACCGGGCGGGGGCGGGTCCTGACAACCGCCCCCGCCACCGGCGTCAACGCGGCGGCTCGGCGGCCGTCACCTGACGGTGGGCCAGTTCCGCCAGCCTCGCCTGCCCGTCCTTGCCCGGATGGAACCAGTCCCAGCGGCTCAACTGTTCCGCCGCGAAGGGGTACTGGAAGACGGCGCCGCCGTCGTAGCGGCACAGCGCGTCCTTCGCGCACACCTCGCGGAGCACCTCGTTGTACTCCACCACCCGCGCCCGCACCCGCTCGCGCCGGGCCGTCGCACCCGTGGCCGCCGACAGCGGATCGGCGAGCATCGACTGGCAGATTCCCAGGCTCCAGATCTTGCGCACCATCGGGTCGTCCTTGCCCTGTTCCCACAGCCGCTGGAGGTCCGGCACGCTGGAGACGTACACCTGGGTTGCGGGGGACGCGGCCCGCAGCGCCGCGAGGGCCTGCTCGAAACCGGCCCGGAACTCCGCCACCGGGGTCATCGACGAAGCCGTGGGCCGGCAGGCGTCGTTCGAGCCCACCATCACCGTGACCAGGTCGGGCTTGTGTCCGGCCGCCTCCGCAAGCTGCCCCGGCAGGTCAGCCATGCGCGATCCCGTCACCGCGTGGTTCCAGCTGCGGACGGGTGCCCGGGCCTCCCCGAGCAGCCGCTCGGCCAGGGAGCGGACCGCGGGGTCGTTGCCCGTGACCCAGGAGACCTCCGGGCAGTCGGCGAGCACCGAACAGGCGTCGAAGCCGCGGGTGATGGAGTCGCCCACCGCCGCGATCGAGGTGGGCGCCGTGTTCCAGCGCGGCGCGGCCTGCGCCCCGCGCTCGCCCTCGTCGCCCGAGCCGTCCGGCCCGCAGCCCGACACCGCTCCGGCCAGCAGGACGGCCGCCGCTCCCGCGCCCGCGAGGGTCCGGCGCGCGCGGCGGCGCGGAGCGGTGGTGCGCATCGGATGGTCTCCCCTTCGGCGCCCCCGCATCGTTCGGGGGGTCCTGCTGAGTGAAAGCTCTGCGTTTACGGGCCTCGGAGCGACCGTACGTCACACCATGACCTCTGACGCACGGTAGCTTTTTCCCGTGGCGTTTCGGCCGCAGGTCCCGTAGCGCAATGTCAAATAATTTCCGTTACATTACATCACGTCACATACTGTCCGTTTTCTGGAGTTTATTCCCGACCTCGTCCCACACTGGAGGTCCCGGTGACGACACGTGGAGTTCTGTACGTGCATTCCGCACCGCGCGCGCTCTGCCCGCACGTGGAATGGGCTGTTGCGGGCGTGCTCGGGGTGCGGGTGAACCTCGACTGGATCAGGCAGCCCGCCTCCCCGGGCACCTGGAGAGCCGAGTTCTCCTGGCAGGCCGAAGCGGGCACCGCCTCGAAACTCGCCTCCGCACTGCGCGGCTGGCACCTGCTGCGCTTCGAGGTGACAGCGGAACCCTGCCCGACCGCCGAGGGGGAGCGCTACAGCTCCACCCCGGAGCTCGGCATCTTCCACGCCGTCACCGGCATGCACGGCGACATCCTCATCCCGGAGGACCGGCTGCGCGCCGCCCTCGCCCGGTCCGCGCAGGGCGAGACCGACCTGGAGGCGGAGATCGCCAAACTGCTCGGCAAGCCCTGGGACGACGAACTGGAGCCCTTCCGCTACGCGGGCGAGGGCGCCCCGGTGCGCTGGCTCCACCAGGTCGTCTGAGCGGCCCGTACACGCGAAAGGCCCCACCCGGCGGATGCCGGGCGGGGCCCTTCGTGCGTAAGGGGTCAGACGGTGCGGAACGCGAGGGTCACGTTGTGCCCGCCGAACCCGAAGGAGTTGTTGATCGCGGAGATCGGGCCGTCCGTCGGCAGCTTGCGCGGCTCGCCGCGCACGATGTCCGCGTCGATGTCGTCGTCGATGTCGTCGAGGTTGATCGTCGGCGGGGCCAGCCGGTTGTACAGCGCCAGCACGGTCGCGACGGTCTCGATACCGCCCGCGCCGCCCAGCAGGTGACCGGTCATCGACTTGGTCGCGGAGATCGCGATGTGGTCGAGGTCGTCGCCCAGCACCTTGCGCAGGGCCTTCAGCTCGGCCGTGTCACCCTGCGGGGTGGACGTGGCGTGCGCGTTCAGGTGGACCAGCTCGGCCGGGTCGAGCCCCGTGTTGTCGAGCAGGTTCTGCACCGCAGCCGCGACACCGCGGCCGGTCGGCTCGGGCTGCGCGATGTGGTGGCTGTCCGCGGACAGGCCCTGGCCCAGCACCTCGCAGTAGACCCGGGCACCGCGCGCGGCGGCGTGCTCGGCGGACTCCAGGACGACGACGCCCGCGCCCTCGCCCAGGACGAAGCCGTCACGGCCCTTGTCGTACGGGCGGGAAGCCAGCTCGGGGTGCTCGTTGTTCTTGGACATCGCCATCATGTTGGCGAACGCGGCGATCGGCAGCGGGTGGATCGCCGCCTCGGTGCCGCCCGCGACGACCACGTCGGCACGGCCGCTGCGGATCATCTCGACGGCGTAGCCGATGGCCTCGGCGCCGGAGGCGCAGGCGCTGACCGGGGTGTGCACGCCCGCCTGGGCGTTGACCTCCAGGCCCACGTTGGCCGACGGGCCGTTCGGCATGAGCATCGGGACGGTGTGCGGGGAGACCCGGCGCACACCCTTCTCCTTCAGCACGTCGTACTGGTCGAGCAGGGTCGTCACGCCGCCGATGCCGGAGGCGATGACGGTGCCGAGGCGCTCGGGCGCGACACCCGCGTCCTCGCCCGCGGGAGCGGTGTAGCCGGCGTCGGCCCACGCCTCGCGGGCCGCGATCAGGGCGAACTGCGCCGAGCGGTCGAGCTTGCGGGCCAGCGGCCGGGGCAGGACCTCGCTCGGGTCCACGGCGGCCGGTGCGGCGATACGGACCGGGAGTTCGGCGAACCGCTCGCCCTCGAGGGGCTTTACGCCGGAACGGCCGGCGAGCAGACCTTCCCAGGTCGAAGCGCTGTCGCCACCCAGCGGAGTGGTTGCGCCGATACCGGTGACGACCACGGTGCGATTGGTCGGGCTCACAGGAATTCTTTCTCCACGTCTCAGGGGGTGCTGAATTGTCACGGCGCCACCGCCAGGTGGCGACAAACGCTCGTCAGGCTCAGGCCTGGTGCTTCAGGATGTAGCTCGCGGCGTCGCCGACCGTCTTGAGGTTCTTGACGTCCTCGTCCGGGATCTTGACGTCGAAGCGCTCTTCGGCGGCGACGACGACCTCGACCATGGACAGGGAGTCGACGTCCAGGTCGTCCGTGAAGGACTTGTCGATCTCGACGTCCTCGACGGGGATGCCGGCGATCTCGTTGACGATCTCCGCGAGACCGGCGACGATCTCTTCCTGCGTGGCGGCCATGTGGCGCTCCTTCTCTGGGTAACTGGGTAAAGCAGGACCGGGACGTGGTTCCCGGTCCTAGGGGAGGGTAACGACCGTCGCGGCGTAGACGAGTCCCGCCCCGAAGCCGATGACGAGCGCGGTGTCGCCGCTCTTCGCCGCTCCGGTCGCCAGGAGCCGCTCCATAGCGAGCGGGATCGAGGCGGCCGAGGTGTTGCCGGTCGTCTCCACGTCACGGGCGACCGTGACGTGCTCCGGCAGCTTCAGAGTCTTCACCATCGAGTCGATGATCCGCATGTTTGCCTGGTGCGGAATGAAGACGTCCAGGTCGTCGGCGGTGATCCCGGCGGCGTCGAGCGCCTGCTGGGCCACCTTGGCCATCTCGAAGACGGCCCAGCGGAAGACCGCCTGACCCTCCTGCGTGATGGCCGGGAACTTCTCGGCGCTGTCCTTGCTGCGGTACTCGTCCCACGGCACGGTCTGCTTGATGGTCTCGGACTTGTCGCCCTCCGAACCCCACACCGTGGGGCCGATGGCCGGCTCGTCCGAGGGGCCCACGACCACGGCGCCGGCGCCGTCACCGAACAGGAAGGCCGTCGCGCGGTCCTCCAGGTCGGTCAGGTCCGAGAGCCGCTCCACGCCGATGACGAGCACGTACTCCGCCGACCCCTCCACCACCATGCCCTTGGCCAGGGTCAGGCCGTAGCCGAAACCGGCACAGCCCGCGGAGATGTCGAAGGCGGCGGGCTTGACCGCGCCGATCCGGTGCGCGATCTCGGTCGCGACGGCCGGGGTCTGCTTGAAGTGCGAGACCGTCGAGACGATCACGGCACCGATCTGCTCGGGGGAGACACCGGCGTCGGCCAGCGCCTTCCCCGAGGCCTCCACCGACATCGCGGCGACGGTCTCCTGGGGCGAGGCCCAGTGCCGGGTCGCGATGCCCGAACGGGAGCGGATCCACTCGTCGGACGAGTCGATCGTCTCGAGGATGACCTCGTTGGGCACCACACGGGTCGGACGGTAGCCGCCGACCCCGAGGATGCGGGCGTACGGGGAGCCCTTGGCCGGCTTGATCTTGGACATGCTGTGTGGGCTCCTTCTCTCAGGCCGGCTGCTCGGCGACGAGCGCCGCGGCCTTGTCGAGATCGTCCGGGGTCTTCAGGGCCACGCTCGGTACGCCCTTCAGCGCGCGCTTGGCCAGACCCGTCAGGGTGCCGCCGGGGCACAGCTCGATGATCCCCGTGACGCCCAGCTCCGCGAACGTCTCCATGCACAGGTCCCAGCGGACGGGGTTCGCGACCTGGCCGACCAGGCGGGCGACGACGTCGGCGCCCGTGGTGACGACGAGGCCGTCCTTGTTCGAGACGTACTTCAGCGCCGGGTCCGCCGGGGTCAGGGCCTCGGCGGCCTTCTCCAGCGTGGCGACCGCGGGGGCCATGTGGTGCGTGTGGAAGGCGCCCGCGACCTTGAGGGCGACGACCTTCATGGAGCCTTCGGGCTTGTCGGCCTCCAGGGCAGCGATCTGCTCCATGGTGCCGGCGGCCACGATCTGGCCCGCGCCGTTGATGTTGGCGGGGGTCAGACCCAGCTTCTCCAGGTGTGCGACGACCACGTCACGGTCGCCGCCGAGGACCGCGGCCATGCTGGTCTCGGTGACGGCGGCGGCCTCGGCCATGCCCAGACCGCGGGTACGGACGAACGACAGCGCGTCGGCGTCGGTCAGTACACCGGCGTACGCGGCGGCGGTGATCTCACCGACGCTGTGGCCCGCGACGGCACCGAACGCCGAACGGCCGTGCCCATGGGACGTGGCCAGTGCGTCGGCGGACAGCAGACCCGCGGCGACCAGCAGCGGCTGGGCCACGGCCGTGTCGCGGATCTCGTCCGCGTCGGCCTTCGTGCCGTAGTGGGCAAGGTCGAGCCCGATGGCGTCCGACCAGGCGGCGACGCGGTCGGCGGCACCGGGAAGGTCGAGCCAGGGAGTCAGGAAGCCGGGCGTCTGAGCGCCTTGGCCGGGAGCGACGAGTACGAGCACCCTCACACTCTCTCTTGTGGATGGTCCCTGCCGCCCGTGGGGACAGGGACCAAGAACCGTCGGGGTAATTGTTGATGTCCGACAAAAGTCTAGGACTGGGGATCGCCGTCGGCCAGACGCCCGAGGATCAGGGCGATCCGCAGCGTGAACGCCGAACGGACATCGGAGGGTGACCAGCCGGTGACGTCGGTCACACGTCGCAGCCGGTAGCGCACCGTGTTGGGGTGCACGAACAGCATCCGAGCAGCCCCTTCGAGGCTGCTCGCCTGCTCCAGGTACACGCTCAGCGTCTCGAGCAGAGCCGAGCCCGCTTCCTCAAGCGGTCTGTAGATCTCCTCCACCAGCTGCTCCCGGGCGGAGGGATCCGAGGCGATCGCGCGCTCCGGCAGGAGATCATCCGCCAGGACCGGGCGCGGAGCATCCTGCCACGCCGTACACGCCTTCAGCCCGGCCGCCGCGGCCTGCGCCGACTTCGTCGCGTTCAGCAGGTCGGGCACCACCGGTCCGGCCACCACCGGTCCGGCCGCGAACGGCCCGATCAGCGACTTCGCGACCTGCATCGGGTTGTCGCTGCCGCCCGCGATGACCACCAGGCGGTCCCCGAGCACGCCGGTGAGGACCTGCAGCTTGTGGTGGCGGGCCGCGCGCCGGATCGCCTCGACCGTCAGTTCGCTGTCGCCCTCCGGCGCGGTGCCCAGCACCACGCACACGTGCTCCGGGGAATTCCAGCCCAGTGCCGCGGCCCGCGACAGCGCGCCCTCGTCGGCCTCGCCGGACAGCACCGCGTTGACGACCAGCGACTCCAGCCGCGCGTCCCACGCCCCGCGCGCCTCGGCGGCCTGCGCGTACACCTGGGCCGTCGCGAAGGCGATCTCCCGGGCGTACACCAGCAGCGCCTCGCGCAGGATCTGCTCGTCGCCCGGGGCCGCCACCTCGTCGATCGCGGCCTCCATGACCTCGATCGTGGTGCGGACCATCTCGACGGTCTGGCGCAGGGTGATCGCCCGGGTCAGCTCGCGCGGAGCCGTCCCGAACACGTCGGTGGAGATCGCCTGTGGGGTTTCCGGGTGCCGGAACCACTCGGTGAACGCGGCGATACCGGCCTGTGCGACCAGGCCGATCCAGGACCGGTTCTCCGGGGGCATCGCCCGGTACCACGGCAGGGTCTCGTCCATCCGCGCGATCGCGTTGGCGGCGAGCCGGCCGGAGGACTTCTCCAGTCGGCGCAACGTCGCGGTGTGCGGATGGACGGGCGCGGGATGCGCGGCGTGTGTTGCGGGGGAATGCTCACGTTCGGGTTGGGGCACGGGACAAGACTGCCTTATCGGGAAGGCTGTGCGGAGTCCGGTCCCGTGTCCGGGCCGGGCCCCGTCCCGCGGCTGGGGCTACCGTGGCCCTCATGATTGATGTGCGCCGCGGCGCCGACCGGTACGAGGGCGGGGACCCGGCCGCCGGGATCACGACCCGGCACGCTTTCTCCTTCGGGTCCTTCTACGACCCGGACAACCTGCGCTTCGGCCCCGTCCTGGCCTGCAACGAGGAGACCCTCGCCCCGGGCGCCGGCTTCGACGAGCACCCTCACAGCCACACCGAGATCGTCACCTGGGTGGTCGAGGGCGAGCTCACCCACCAGGACAGCACCGGCGAGAAGGGCCTGGTCCGGCCCGGGGACGTACAGCGGCTCAGCGCCGGATCCGGGGCGCGGCACGTGGAGCGCAACGACGGCACCGGGCGGCTGCGCTTCGTGCAGATGTGGCTCGCGCCGCTCGCCGCCGGCGGCGAGCCCTCGTACGAGGTGACCCGGGGCGTCGGGGACGGCACGCCCTGCGAGGTCCCCGCGGCCGGCGCCGTGCTGCACGTGCGGCGGCCGGGCGCGGGCGAGCGGGTTCCCGTACCGGCGGCGGAGCGGGTGTACCTGCACGTGGTGCGCGGGGACCTGCGTCTGGACGGCGAGGAGCTCGGCCCCGGGGACTCGGTCCGGGTCACCGGCGAGCGGGACCTGGAGATCGTCGCAGGGTCCCCGGGCGAGCTGCTGATCTGGGAGCTTCCCGCCTAGTGCTGTGACCGGCGAGGTCCACCGGGCAAACCCTTCCGGCCACAGCACCGGCTCATGCCCATCAGCGGTCAGCGGTCAGCGGCCGGCAGTCAGCGGCCGGCGAGCTCGGCCAGCACCGCGTCGGTGAACGGGGGCCAGGCCTCCACGGCCCACGGGCCGAAGGCGCGGTCCGTCAGGGCCACGCACGCCGCGCGCGCGTCCGGGTCCACCCACAGGAACGTGCCGGCCTGGCCGAAGTGGCCGAAGGTGCGCGGCGAGGAGGTGCCGCCCGTCCAGTGCGGGGACTTGCCGTCGCGGATCTCCAGGCCGAGCCCCCAGTCGTTGGGCGACTGGTGCCCGTAACCCGGCAGGACGCCCTTGAGGCCGGGGTGGACCACGGAGGTGGCCGCGGCGACCGTGCGGACGTCGAGCAGCCGCGGCGCCTGCAGTTCGGCGGCGAACCGCACGAGGTCGGAGACGGTGGAGACGCCGTCCTTGGCGGGCGAGCCCTCCAGGGTGGTCGCCGTCATGCCCAGCGGCTCGCACACCGCCTGGTGCAGGTACTCGGCGAAGGGGATGCCGGTGGCCTTGGTGATGTGATCGCCGAGCACCTCGAAACCGGCGTTCGAGTACAGCCGGCGCTGCCCGGGCGGCGCGGTCACCCGGTGTTCGTCGAAGGCCAGCCCGCTGGTGTGCGCGAGGAGGTGACGGACCGTCGAACCCTCGGGTCCGGCGGGCTCGTCCAGCTCGATCGCCCCCTCCTCGTACGCGACGAGGGCCGCGTACGCGGCGAGCGGCTTGGTGACCGAGGCCAGGGCGAAGCGGTGGTCGACGGGCCCGTGGGAGCCGGCCAGGCTCCCGTCGGCGCGTACGACGGCCGCCGCGGCGGTCGGCACCGGCCAGTTCTCGATGATCCGCAGGCTTTCCATGCCGTTGACGGCCTCCATGCTGTGCATGCCGCCGAGCCTACTTGCTTGGAGTGCACTCCAAGGTTTTAGCGTGGAGGCCATGAGTCGGAGCCTGACGCAGACGCGGTACACGATCAGCGAGGTCGAGGCCCGGACCGGTCTGACCCAGCACACGCTGCGCTGGTACGAGCGGATCGGTCTGATGCCGCACGTGGACCGCTCCCACTCGGGGCAGCGGCGCTTCAGCGACGGGGACCTGAACTGGCTGGCCTTCGTGGGCAAGCTCCGCGCCACCGGGATGTCGGTGGCGGACATGGTCCGGTACGCCGAACTGGTGCGCGAGGGCGAGCACACGGTCGACGAGCGCCGTGAGCTGCTGGAGCGGACGCGGCGCGACGTGCGGGCGCGGCTGTCGGAGCTGACGGACGCGCTCGCCGTACTGGACTACAAGATCGATCTTTATGCGATGAAAGAGATCGCGGGGAAGGCACAGTCATGACGGAGCACGACGGCACCACCCTCGCGCGGGCCGAACTCGGCAAGGGCGGCCCGCTGGTCGGCGTCCAGGGCCTCGGCTGCATGGGCATGAGCGAGTTCTACGGGGACACCGACGAGGCGGCGGCCCGCGAGACCCTCAACGCGGCGCTGGCCGCCGGGGTCACCCTCTTCGACACCGCGGATGTCTACGGGCGGGGCCGGAACGAGGAGTTCCTCGCCCCGTTCGTGGCCGCGCACCGGGACGAGATCACCCTGGCGACGAAGTTCGCCATAGAGCGCAGCGACGACCCGCGCCACCGGGGCGTGCGCAACGACCGCCCCTACGTCCGCAGGGCGGTGGAGGACAGCCTGCGCCGGCTCGGCGTGGACGTCATCGACCTCTACTACATGCACCGGCGCGACCCGGCCGTGCCGCTCGCCGAGTCGGTGGGCGCCATGGCCGAGCTGGTGCGGGAGGGGAAGGTGCGCCACCTCGGGCTCAGCGAGGTCACCGGCGCGGAGCTGCGCGAGGCGCACGCCGTGCACCCGATCGCGGCGCTGCAGTCGGAGTGGTCGCTGTTCAGCCGGGACGTGGAGCGCAGCGCGGTGGGCGCGGCGGCGGAGCTGGGCGTGGCCTTCGTGCCGTACTCACCGCTGGGCCGGGGCTTCCTGACCGGCTCCTTCGCGGACGCGTCCGAGGAGCTGTCGCAGGACGACTTCCGCCGCAGCCAGCCGCGGTTCATCGGTGACAACGCCAAGGCCAACGCGGCCCTGCTGGCCCCGGTCCGGCAGATCGCCGGGGCACACGGGGCGAGCCCGGCGCAGATCGCCCTGGCCTGGGTGCAGCAGCGGGCCCTGGTGCACGGCCTGACCGTCGTCCCGATCCCGGGCACCCGCAAGGCGGTCCGCGTCCGCGAGAACGTCGCGGCCGCCGGGATCACCCTGTCGGAGGCGGAACTGGCCCTGCTGGAGCCGATCGCCGCGCAGGTGGCGGGCGACCGCTACCCCGACATGACCTTCACCTCCGCGGCCCGCGAGGCCTGACCCCGCGGTCCGGCCTACCGGGAATCCGCGGTGAAACGGTCCCGCAGCGCCGTGTACTCGGCGTCCGTGAGCAGCCCCGCCGTGTGCAGCTCGCTCAGGTGCCGCAGGCGGTCGTCGCCCGGGCGGGCGCCGGGGACCGCGGACACCGCGGCACGGCCGCGCACCGCGGCGAGGACCGCCGCGGCGAACGGCAGTGACTCGTGCGCCGCTCCGTACCCCATGCCGAAGACGGCGGCCGCGAGGTCGTGGTCCGGCCGGGGGTCGGCGGCGGCGTCCCGCAGGAGCAGCCGGAGGTGCCCGCCGGGGCCGTCGGGGGACCTCCACTCCACGCCGGTGAGGGCCGAGAGGGGGTAACGCTGGTCGCCCGCCTTCCACTTGGTGGAGGTGGCACCCGTACGGGACCAGCGGAAGGCGACCGCCGAACCGTCGAAGCCCACCCGCGCGTCGTAGGCCTTCAGGTGCCGTGGCGGCCCCGGTACGTCGACCAGGAAGCGGTCGGCCGGCTCGGCGGCGTCGGGCCCGAGCCGCAGGCGCAGTGCTTCGGCGAAGGCGGCGGCGCACGGGGCCCGTTCGCCCGGCAGCACCAGCCGGTACGGGTCGCAGGACTCCTTCAACTGCCCGGCCGCGGCTTCCATCAGCGGATCGGCGCCCGGCCGGGGGTGGGCGCGCAGCACCACCGTGTCCCGCTTCCCGGCGGTCACGGTCACCCCGGACACCGCTTCCACGGGGATCCGGCGTGAGCCGAGGGCGTGAAAGAGTCTCGGCGTCCTCGGCGTTCTCATCCCCCGTGCGAAGCGGATGAGCACCGAGTCCGAGTCGAACTCCCAGACGGCATGGTTTCCGGCCAGTACGTCACCCATGCGGCACATGGTAAAGGGAGGGGCCCCTGCGCGTCCCCCTCGGTGCGGGGCCCGATTTCCGCGCCTCTACGCGCGTCAGTCCTGCTCTGCCCCGGAAGATCCACGGCGGCAGGCGTCGCCGCTGGTCGCGCAGACCACGGAACCGAATGCGCCGGTTCCGATTTTGGCGAAGTTGTCCACCGAGTCGGTCCCTGGCGCGAAATAGCCGGTGTGACTCTTGGCCGTCGCCGCGGACAGCAGCCGCGCGCCGAACTCCGGGGACACCGGGTCGGCTCCGTGGCCCAGCCCGCCGACCTCCAGGTGCGGCACGTCCGCGATCCAGTCGCCCTCGTCCCGCGTGGCCCAGACCCGGGCCGAGGTGTGCAGTCCGGCGACGTTCTCCGCGCGCATTCCGGGGCTGCCCGCCACCACGATGTCCGTCACCCGTGCCGGCAGCTCGTGCGCGGCCACGCCGCACACCACCGATCCGTAGCTGTGGCAGAACAGTGCCACGCCGGAGTCCCCGGGCAGGGCCATGGTCAGTGCCCTGAGCCTGACGGCGCCGTCGACGGCCATCCGGCCCGTGGCGGCGTCCATGCCGACCCCGGTGGGCGCGGTGTAGCCGGCCCAGGCGATGACCGCGGTCCGGCTGTCCGGGGCGGCCGCGCGCTGCGCCTCGTACAGGGACTCGGCCATGCCGACCGGGGCGGTGAAGCGGCGCTGGGTGCGTTCGAAGGTGAGCACGTCGGTGTCGACGCCGGGGACGATCACCGAGACGCGGCGGGCCTCGTCGAGGTCGCCGAAGACCTCTGCCACGAGGCCGTCGCCGGTGGGATCGAAGGTGAGGATCTGCCGGCCCGGCTCGGCGAGCGAGGCGAAGCGGTGGGAGCGCCGGACGGCCGTCGCGCGGTCGGCCGGGGTCAGGGCGACATCGCGGCCGCGCGCCTCCTCGACCTGGCCGGCCCGCTCCAGGCCGATGCGGTTGGCCCGGTAGCGGGTGGCGGCGGGGGCCCCGCCGAGGTTGCCCACGACGAAGGGGTAGCCGTCGGCGAGCCGGGCCCGCTGGGCGTCGTCGAGCCCGGCGAAGAAGCGGGCCACCGTCCGTACGGGGGCGTCCGCGGGCGGTACCGGACGGCCCTCGACCCGGGCCGATGCCCAGGCGGCGAGGGCCGCGGCCCGCAGCGGGGTGCCGCCCTCGGGCCGGTGCACCGCCGTCCAGCCGGTGGTCGCCAGCATGACGAAGACCACCGCGAGCGCGAGCAGGGTGCGCAGGGCGGCGGGGCGCGGGTCGGCGCCGGGGGCGGTGGGGTGGGCAAGGCCGGGCAGTTTCACTGCGACCAGCGTAGGAGACGCCTTCCGGCCACGGCGCGCCGGGTGACGGGACTCACGGCCGACCGGGTCGCCGGGCAACTCCGGTCACCCTGCTGCCCGCCGGGTCCCGCTGCCGCCGGTCAGTCCCGGCCCGCGGCGGGCGGGCGGCGCCAATCCGCCGCCAGCGCAGGGCCGATCCGGTCCAGGTACGTTTCGGTCATCCGCCGGATCGCGGCCACGCTGGTGTCCTCGCCCTGTCCCCACAGCCGCCCGGTGACTCGCATCACACCCGAGAACGCGGCGACGGCCACCCGCGGCCGGGGGTCGGCGTCCACGTCCAGGCCCTCACGGTCGGCGATCAGCCGGGCGATCCGCTCCTCCAACTCGGTGGAGCGGCGCAGATGTACGGCGAGGAGGGCCGGGGTGGACTCGATCAGCTGGTAGCTGCGCATGTAGAGGTCGACGGGAACCACCTCGGAGATGGCCTCCTCGACGGTGTCCCAGGCGGCGAGCACCGCGCCCCGCATCGCCGCGAACGGGCCCTCCGAGGGCGGCCTGGCCTGCAGTTCGGCGAAGAAGTGCGACTCGACCAGGTCCTGGACGGCGAAGGCGACCTCCTCCTTGTTCGCGAAGTAGCGGAAGAAGGTCCGCTGCGACACGTCCACGGCGTCGGTGATCTCGTCGACGGTGGTCCGCTCGTACCCCTGGGAGATGAAGAGCAGCAGGGCGGCGCGCAGCAGCGCGTCCCGGGTGCGCCGCTTCTTGCGCTCACGCAGTCCCGCCACCACCGGGGCGGCCGGCGCAGGCCGCTCGTCGGTCATCACCGTGGGGCTCCTTTCCTAGCTCTTGCGCTCTTCTGACGCCGAGTGAGCGGTCAGGTTACCTGTGACCTACGCGACAGAAGCCGTCCCGCTAAGCCGTTTGTGAAGTGTCAGCCGCTGTCACTAGCCTGTTCGCATGACTAGTCAGATCACCGTCGACGAGCAGGTGCCCGCCAAGGAACCAGGATCGGCACCGGCCCCCACGGGCCTGCGCGGCCATCCCTGGCTGACCCTCTTCGCCGTCGCGATCGGCGTCATGATGGTCGCCCTCGACGGCACGATCGTCGCCGTCGCCAACCCCGCGATCGCGGCGGACCTCAACGCCTCGCTCGCCGACATCCAGTGGATCACCAACGGCTACATGCTGGCCCTCGCGGTCTCCCTGATCACCGCGGGCAAGCTCGGTGACCGCTTCGGCCACCGCCAGACCTTCCTCGTGGGCATCGCCGGCTTCGGGCTCTCCTCCGCCGTGATCGGCCTGTCCGACGGCGTCGAGCTCGTCATCGCCGCCCGCGTCGCGCAGGGCCTCTTCGGCGCGCTGCTGATGCCCGCCGCGCTCGGCCTGCTGCGCGCCACCTTCCCCGCCGAGAAGCTCAACATGGCCATCGGCATCTGGGGCATGGTCATCGGGGCCTCGACGGCCGCGGGACCCATCATCGGCGGCCTCCTCGTCGAGCACCGCAGCTGGCAGTCCGTCTTCTTCATCAACGTCCCCGTCGGGGTCGTCGCGCTCCTCCTCGGCCTGGTCATCCTGGTCGACCACCGCGCCCCGAACGCCCCGCGCTCCTTCGACCTCCTGGGCATCCTGCTGCTGTCGGGCGCGATGTTCTCCCTGATCTGGGCCCTGATCAAGGCCGGGGAGTGGGGCTGGGGCGACTGGAAGACCCTGTTCTTCCTCGCCGCCTCCGTGCTCTGCTTCGTGTTGTTCGCCGTCTGGGAGACGAAGGTCGCGGAACCGCTGATCCCGCTGGACATGTTCCGCTCGCTGCCGCTGTCCGCGGGCACCGTGCTGATGGTGCTGATGGCCTTCGCCTTCATGGGCGGCCTCTTCTTCGTCACCTTCTACCTGCAGAACGTGCACGGCATGAGCCCGGTCGACAGCGGCCTGCACCTGCTTCCGCTGACCGGCATGATGATCGTCGGCTCGCCGCTGGCCGGCGCCCTCATCACCTGGGTCGGCCCACGGATCCCGCTCGTCGGGGGCATGGTCGCCACCGCCGCCGCCTGCTTCGGGATGGCCCGGCTGACCCCCGGGACCGGCACGCTCACCATGTCGCTCTGGTTCGCCCTGCTCGGCCTCGGGCTCGCGCCCGTCATGGTCGGCGCCACCGAGGTCATCGTCGGCAACGCCCCGCTGGAGCTGTCCGGCGTGGCCGGCGGGCTCCAGCAGGCCGCCATGCAGGTCGGCGGCAGCCTGGGCACCGCCGTCCTGGGCGCGGTCATGGCCAGCGCCGTCGGCAACTCGTTCGGGGACAACTGGAGCGCGGCGGGACTGCCTCCGCTGGCCCCGCAGGAGCAGGCACTGGTGGAGAAGGGGGTCCAGGTCGGCATGGCCCCCGTCCCGCCGGGCACCCCGGAGCCCGTCGCGCAGGCGATCGCCGGGGTCGCGCACGACACCTTCGTGTCCGGCATGAGCACCGCCTTCACCGTCGCCGGCGCGGTCGCGGTCCTCGCCGCCGTCGTCGCCTGCTTCACCAAGCGCGGAGAGAACGCCGCCGCGGGGGCGGGCGCCGCGCACGTCTGAGGTCCGCCCCCAGCGCCGGCGGAGGCGTCAACTCCGCACGTACGACAGCCCCGCCGGACGGTTCCGGCGGGGCTGTCGCCTATCAGGGTGGACCTGGCCGAGGCCCCTTCCGCTCGGCCATCGGCGCAGGTCAGCGTGGTGTCGGCGGAGCTCCGGCAGCGGTCCGGGGCACGTTCGTCCACAAGGAGTTGACCCGTCATGCGTACGTGGAGCACCACTCTCGCCGTCGTCGGCCTGGCCCTCACCGCCCTCATCCCGAGCACGTCCGGCGCGGCGCACGCCGCCGGCCCGGCCACGCTCGGGGCCTGTGCGACCGGGCAGCTGTGCCTGTGGGCGAAGCCCGACTTCAAGGGCACCAGGCACACCCACGAGCTGAGCACCCTGGACATCAACAGCTGCACCGCCCTGCCCGCGGGGACCAGCGCCCAGTCCCTCACCAACCGGCTCGGCCGCCCGGTGACCACCTACCAGTCGGCGCAGTGCGCGGAGACCGGCGAGTTCCAGACCTACCCGGGCGACGGGGTCTGGCTGCCGCAGTCGCCCTACCAGGTCAGGGCGTTCAAGGTGTGGGAGACGTAGCCTCGCGCGGCGCCGGGGCGCCGGCCGGGTCGACCGGACCGACCGGACCGGCCGCCCCGCCGCCCAGCGCCGCGACCTCCGCGCGCAGCTCCCGCACCTCCGCGTGGAGTTCCCGCAGGGCCGCCAGATGCAGCCGCTCCACCTGGTCGTCCCGTTCGAAGCGGGCGATGAACCAGGCGGCGATGTTGGCGGTCACCACACCGAGCAGGGCGATCCCGGACAGCATCAGCCCCACGGCGAGCACCCGGCCGAGACCGGTCGTGGGGGAGTGGTCGCCGTACCCGACCGTCGTCATGGTGGTGAAGGACCACCACACCGCGTCGCCCAGGTTCTTGATGTTCCCGTCGGGGGCGTCCCGTTCCACGCTCAGCACCGCGAGGGAGCCGAACATCAGCAGCCCCACCACGGCCCCGGCCACATAGGTCGTCAGCCGGATCTGCGGGGCCATCCGGGCCCGGCGCCCCACCAGCATCAAGGTGGCGACCAGCCGCAGCAGCCGCAACGGCTGGACCAGCGGCAGCACCACCGCGGCCAGGTCCAGCCAGTGCGTCCGTACGAAGACCTTGCGGTCCGCGGCGAGCACCAGCCGCACCAGGTAGTCGACCGCGAAGGCCGCCCACACCGCCCACTCCGCGTGCGTGCACGCCCGGTGGACCGCGGGATCCGCGTCGGGCGCGACGATGGGCACGGCGTAGGCGACGGCGAAGGCCGCGGCGAGCACCAGCAGGGGAGCCTGCGTACGGCGCTCCCAGCGCGCCTGGCGGGAGGGTTCCTTCATGCCAGCATCGTAAAGAACGCGTAAGGGGCGCCGGGACAGGTGTCCCAACGCCCCCACGGAAGGGTGACGGCTACGCGTCCCCGCCCGCCGCGCCCGGTTCGGCCGCCGCCACGTCCAGCAGCTGGTAGCGGTCGACGGCCTGCTTCAGCACCGAACGGTCGATCCGGCCCGCCTTGGCGAGCTCGGTCAGCGTGGCCAGGACCACCGACTGGGCGTCGATGTGGAAGAAGCGCCGGGCCGCGCCGCGCGTGTCCGCGAAGCCGAAGCCGTCCGCGCCCAGCGAGGTGTACGGGCCGGGCACCCACCGCGAGATCTGGTCCGGCACCGACCGCATCCAGTCGGAGACCGCCACGAAGGGCCCCTCCGCGCCGGCCAGCTTGCGCGTCACGTACGGAACGCGCTGCTCCTCCTCCGGGTGGAGCAGGTTGTGCTCCTCCACCTCGACGGCCTCACGGCGCAGCTCGTTCCACGACGTCGCCGACCAGACGTCCGCCCGCACGTTCCAGTCGGCGGCCAGGATCCGCTGCGCCTCCAGCGCCCACGGCACCGCCACGCCCGAGGCCATGAGCTGCGCCCCGATGGTGCCCTCCGTGCCCCGCGACACCCGGTGGATGCCCTTGAGGATCCCGTCCACGTCCACGTCCGCCGGCTCGGCCGGGTGCTGGATCGGCTCGTTGTAGACGGTCAGGTAGTAGAAGACGTCCTCCGACTCGGGCCCGTACATCCGCCGCAGACCGTCCTCGACGATGTGCGCGATCTCGTAGCCGTAGGCCGGGTCGTACGCGACGCAGCCCGGGTTCGTCGAGGCCAGCAGCTGGGAGTGGCCGTCGGCGTGCTGGAGGCCCTCACCCGTCAGGGTGGTCCGGCCCGCGGTCGCGCCGAGGACGAAACCGCGCGCCAGCTGGTCGGCCATCTGCCAGAACTGGTCACCCGTGCGCTGGAATCCGAACATCGAGTAGAAGACGTAGACCGGGATCAGCGGCTCGCCGTGCGTCGCGTACGCCGAACCCGCGGCGATCAGCGAGGCGGTGCAGCCCGCCTCCGAGATGCCGTCGTGCAGCATCTGGCCGGTCGGGGACTCCTTGTACGCGAGGAGCAGGTCGCGGTCGACCGCCTCGTACTGCTGGCCCAGCGGGTTGTAGATCTTGGCGCTCGGGAAGAAGGCGTCCATACCGAAGGTGCGGTACTCGTCGGGCGCGATCAGCACGAAGCGCTTGCCGATCTCCTTGTCCCGCATCAGGTCCTTCAGGATGCGGACGAAGGCCATCGTGGTGGCGATCGACTGCTGGCCCGAGCCCTTCTTGGCCGCCGCGTAGGCCGCATCGCCCGGCAGCTCCAGCGGCTTCGCGCGCACCACACGGGTCGGCACGTAGCCACCCAGCGCCCTGCGCTGGTCGTGCATGTACTGGATCTCGGGCGACTTCGGGCCCGGGTGGTAGTACGGCGGGGCGCCGCTCTCCAGCTGCGCGTCCGTGATCGGGATGTGCAGGCGGTCGCGGAAGCGCTTGAGGTCGTCGACCGTCAGCTTCTTCATCTGGTGCGTCGCGTTGCGGCCCTCGAAGTTCGGGCCGAGCGTCCAGCCCTTGACCGTCTGCGCCAGGATGACCGTCGGCTGGCCCTTGTGGGCCTTGGCCGCCGCGTACGCCGCGTAGACCTTCTTGTGGTCGTGCCCGCCGCGGCCCAGGTGCTGGATCTGGTAGTCGGTCATGTTCTCGACCATCGCGCGCAGCCGCTGGTCCCCGCCGAAGAAGTGCTCACGGATGTACGCGCCCGACTCGGTGGCGTACGTCTGGAACTGCCCGTCAGGGGTGGAGTTCATCTTGTTGACCAGGATGCCGTCGCGGTCCTGGGCCAGCAGCGGGTCCCAGGAGCGGTCCCAGATCAGCTTGATGACGTTCCAGCCGGCGCCGCGGAACTGCGACTCCAGCTCCTGGATGATCTTGCCGTTGCCGCGTACCGGGCCGTCGAGGCGCTGGAGGTTGCAGTTCACGACGAACGTCAGGTTGTCCAGACCCTCGCGCGCGGCGATGGACAGCTGGCCGAGCGACTCCGGCTCGTCCATCTCGCCGTCACCGAGGTACGCCCATACGTGGGACTTGGAGGTGTCCGCGATCCCGCGCGCCTCCATGTACCGGTTCATCCGGGCCTGGTAGATCGCACCGAGCGGGCCGAGGCCCATCGACACGGTCGGGAACTCCCAGAAGTCCGGCATCAGCCGCGGGTGCGGGTAGCTGGAGAGGCCGTACGGGGCCTTCGACTTCTCCTGCCGGAACGCGTCGAGCTGCTGCTCGCTGAGCCGGTCCAGGAGGTAGGCGCGGGCGTAGATGCCGGGGGAGGCGTGGCCCTGGAAGAAGATCTGGTCGCCGCCGTCGCCCTCGTCCTTGCCCCGGAAGAAGTGGTTGAAGCCCACGTCGTAGAGGGAGGCGGAGGAGGCGAAGGTCGCGATGTGGCCGCCGACCCCGATGCCCGGGCGCTGGGCGCGCGAGACCATCACCGCCGCGTTCCAGCGGGTGGCGTTGAGGACCTTGCGCTCGATCTCCTCGTTGCCGGGGAAGAACGGCTCGTCCTTGGTGGCGATCGTGTTGACGTAGTCCGAGCTGCGCATCTCGGGCACGGCCACGCGCTTCTCACGGGCACGCTCGATCAGCCGCAGCATCAGGTAGCGGGCGCGCTCACGGCCCCGCTCGTCGACTGCGGCGTCCAGGGAGTCGAGCCACTCCTGCGTCTCCTCCGGATCGAAGTCCGGGACCTGACTCGGCAGGCCGCCAATGATGATCGGATTGCGATCGGATGCGGAAGCCACGCTGTTCCTTCGCTGTCGGGGGAGTCGTGCCTTGGGTTCGCCGCCTCCCATGGTCTTACGCTCGACCTCAATCGTCATCTCTACCACCGGGTAATCCCTGGAGACGGCAGGGAGCCCCGGGGAGGGGATCGATGGCAGGTGCGGCCAAATCGCAACCTTACGCCCGAGCCGGGCGCCTCCTTCGAGAGGCCGTCGGTCCCTCGAACAGGTAGGAAAGTCCTGAAGCGATGACGAATGAACCGGAATGGTGTGGGATGAATCACCCGAGGTGTATACGCAGGGGCTGAAAGTTGCGGCGAGACGGCCGCAATCGTCACCGTTTCGACGGTCTCGGCGGCCGGGTACTTGCGCGATCCGCCGCGCCCGTGTGGACTACGTCCAATGCTGCGCGTACGCGCGCCGCCGAAGAACATTCACCGAACATGAGCAGGAGGCACCCCGTGAGCGCGACCGCGGACCACGCGGAGAACCTGGCCGCCCGGCTGGGTTTCCAGTC
The DNA here is from genome assembly GCF_042267665.1 of Streptomyces sp. NPDC056224. Lineage (NCBI taxonomy): Bacteria > Bacillati > Actinomycetota > Actinomycetes > Kitasatosporales > Streptomycetaceae > Streptomyces > Streptomyces sp. NPDC056224. The sequence continues at coordinate 43,122 of NZ_JBHJTK010000007.1, read as the reverse complement.
CGAACAGGTGGTCCAGGAGATCGGCTACGACGACGACGTCGATCAGGAATTCCGGGACGTCGTTGACGGCCTCGTCGGCGAACTCGTCGACGAGGACTACGACGACGTCGCCGACGCCGTGCTGCTGTGGTTCCGGGAGGACGACGGCGATCTGGCGGACGTACTGGTCGATGCCACCGAGCTGATCGAGGACGGCGCACTGATCCTGCTGCTGACTCCCAAGACGGGCCGTCCCGGCTACGTCGAGGCCAGCGACATCAAGGAAGCCGCGGAGACGGCCGGCCTCTCGCTGGCCAAGGGTCTCCCGGTCGGCAAGGAGTGGGGCGCCACCAAGCTGGCGACGCCCAAGACCGCCGTCAAGTCCAAGCGCTGAGCCGCGCCCCGCAGCCGAGCGGACACTTTGTCACCCCGTCGACCCCGGTCGGCGGGGTGCGTGCGTTCGCGGCCGGGGCGTGCATAGGCTTTGCCTCACCCGAACAGCCCAACGCAGGTATGCAGGAACGAAGGGACGCGAGAGATGGCGATCCAGGTCGGCGACAAGGCCCCCGACTTCGAGCTCAAGGACAACCACGGCGCCACCGTGCGGCTCTCCGACTTCCGGGGGGAGAAGGCCGTGGTGCTGCTCTTCTACCCGTTCGCCTTCACGGGCGTCTGCACCGGCGAGCTGTGCGAGCTGCGCGACCAGCTGCCGCGCTTCCAGAACGACGACGTCCAGCTCCTCGCGGTCTCCAACGACTCCGTGCCGACCCTCCGGGTCTTCGGCGAGCAGGAGGGCCTGGACTACCCGCTGCTGTCGGACTTCTGGCCCCACGGGGAGACCTCCCGCGCGTACGGGGTCCTCGACGAGGAGAAGGGGTGCGCGGTCCGCGGCACCTTCATCATCGACAAGGACGGCGTCGTGCGCTGGACCGTCGTCAACGGACTGCCCGACGCGCGTGACCTGAACGAGTACATCAAGGCCCTCGACAGCCTCTGAGGCCCGCCGCCGGCGCCGGTCGGCCCACGGCCCGCCCGTGGTCGGCCCGGCCGCAGTTCGCTTCGAAAACCGCGTATACGCGGGAACCCGTCACTAGGATCGAAACGTTGATCCGGTAGCTCCCCCAGCTACCGCTGGGGGCCCCAGCACGACGGGGCACCGCCCCACACACATGAACCCAATGGAGGACCCGTGGGAGTCAGCCTCAGCAAGGGCGGCAACGTCTCGCTGACCAAGGCCGCGCCTAACCTGACGGCGGTCATCGTAGGTCTGGGCTGGGATGCTCGCACCACCACCGGTGTCGACTTCGACCTCGATGCCAGCGCGATCCTGACCAACGACCAGGGCAAGGTCGCCAGCGACGCGAACTTCGTCTTCTTCAACAACCTCAAGAGCCCCGACGGCTCGGTCGAGCACACCGGTGACAACACCACCGGTGAGGGCGAGGGCGACGACGAGGCGATCAAGGTCAACCTCGCCGGGGTCCCGGCCGATGTCGCCAAGATCGTCTTCCCTGTCTCGATCTACGAGGCCGAGAGCCGTCAGCAGAGCTTCGGCCAGGTCCGCAACGCGTACATCCGCGTCGTGAACCAGGCCGACAACACCGAGCTCGCCCGCTACGACCTCTCGGAGGACGCCTCGACCGAGACCGCCATGGTCTTCGGCGAGCTGTACCGCAACGGCGCGGAGTGGAAGTTCCGCGCCATCGGCCAGGGGTACGCCTCGGGCCTGCGCGGCATCGCGCAGGACTTCGGCGTCAACGTCTGACCCTGAGAGCCACCACCCGTCCGGCGCCGTGCACTGTGTGTACGGCGCCGGACCGGCTTTACGGCCCGCACGGCCCGCACCGCCCGCTCACGGCAGGACCCGCCAGACCGCCAGACGGCAGGACCCGCCAGACCGTCAGACAGCCAGACCGCCACACCGTCGTCCGGGGAGGACCACAACATGGGCGTCACACTCGCCAAGGGGGGCAATGTCTCCCTCTCCAAGGCCGCACCGAACCTCACCCGGGTTCTGATCGGCCTCGGATGGGACGCGCGCTCGACCACGGGCGCGGACTTCGACCTCGACGCCAGCGCGCTGCTGTGCAGCAGCGGCCGGGTGCTGGGGGACGAGTACTTCGTCTTCTACAACAACCTGAAGAGCCCCGAGGGCTCCGTCGAACACACGGGGGACAATCTCACCGGCGAGGGTGAGGGCGACGACGAGTCGATCATCATCGACCTCACCAAGGTGCCGGACCGCGTGGACAAGATCGTCTTCCCGGTCTCGATCCACGAGGCGGACTCCCGCCGACAGAGCTTCGGCCAGGTCAGCAATGCTTTCATCCGCGTGGTGAGCCAGGCGGACGGCCAGGAGCTGGCCCGCTACGACCTCTCCGAGGACGCCTCCAGCGAGACCGCGATGATCTTCGGCGAGGTCTACCGGTACGGGGGTGAGTGGAAGTTCCGTGCGGTGGGGCAGGGGTACGCGTCGGGCCTGAGGGGCATCGCTCTAGACTTCGGGGTCAACGTTTCGTAAAGCCGTACAACACGATGGGGTGCCAGTGGTTCTCAAAACCTTCGGCTGGTCGTTCGCAGTCACTGCGCTCGGTCTGGTCGCAGCGGTGTTCTATGGGGGGTGGCCAGGCTTCGGGATCGTCGCGATCCTGTCGATCCTCGAGATCTCGCTGTCCTTCGACAACGCGGTGGTCAACGCCGGAATCCTGAAGAAGATGAATGCCTTCTGGCAGAAGATCTTCCTCACCGTCGGTGTCCTCATCGCCGTGTTCGGCATGCGACTGGTCTTCCCGATCGTGATCGTGGCGATCAGCGCCAAGATCGGGCCCATTGAGGCCGTGGACCTCGCGCTGACCGACGAGGACCTGTACAAGCAGCTGGTCACGGACGCTCACCCGTCCATTGCCGCCTTCGGTGGCATGTTCCTGCTGATGATCTTCCTCGACTTCATCTTCGAGGACCGCGACATCAAGTGGCTCGCCTGGCTGGAGCGTCCGCTCGCGAAGCTCGGCAAGATCGACATGCTGTCCGCGTGCACCGCGCTCATCGTCCTGGTCATCACCTCCGTGACCTTCGCGACGCAGGCCCACCAGCACGGCGGCGTCCACGTGGACAAGGCGCAGACCGTCCTGGTCTCCGGCGCCCTCGGCCTGATCACTTACATGATCGTCGGCGGTCTCTCCGGCTTCTTTGAGAACAAGCTCGAAGAAGAGGAGGAAGCCGAGCACGAGGCGGAGGAAGCGGCCAAGAAGACCGGCAAGCCCGTCTCGGCCGTCGCGATGGCCGGCAAGGCCGCGTTCTTCATGTTCCTCTACCTCGAAGTCCTCGACGCCTCCTTCTCCTTCGACGGGGTCATCGGCGCCTTCGCCATCACCAGCGACATCGTGCTCATGGCCCTCGGCCTCGGCATCGGTGCCATGTACGTCCGCTCGCTGACGGTCTACCTGGTCCGCCAGGGCACCCTCGACGACTACGTCTACCTGGAGCACGGCGCGCACTACGCCATCGGCGCCCTCGCCGTGATCCTGCTCGTCACCATCCAGTACGAGATCAACGAGGTCATCACCGGCCTCGTCGGTGTCCTGCTGATCGGCTGGTCCTTCTGGTCCTCGGTGCGCCGGAACAAGCGCCTGGAACTGGAGGGTGCCCCCGTCGAGGCATGACCGCGGCGGTAATGCGGAACGCTCCATCTGCGGGGCGGCCCAAGGGGTCCACGGACCCGGGGGCCGCCCCGCTTCCGTACGTATCAGGGGACCAGGGGACCAAGGGATCAAGGGGGGTAGGTATGGGCTTCTTCGACGGCATCATGGGCAGCCGCGCCGTGCAGTTCCAGTCGGGCAGCGCCTCGTCGAACGGGATCGAGCTGACCAAGCGACATCCGACGGTGTCGCTCACCAAACAGGGGGCGGTCCACGGCAATCTGCGCGTCAACCTGTCCTGGCGCATGCGCACCTCGGACATCGGCGGCAGCTCCGGGCAGAGCGGCCAGCTCTTCCGGCACCCGTTCAAGCTGTTCAAGCCCGACATGGTGCAGGCGCACACCCAGGGCATGGTCAATGTCGACCTCGACATGGGCTGCCTCTACGAGCTGACCGACGGCACCCGAGGAGTCGTCCAGCCGCTGGGCAACCTGCTCGGCGACATCAACGACCCGCCGTACGTCAAGCTCAGCGGGGACGACCGGTTCGGCTCGGCGTCCGGCGAGACGCTCTACGTCAACCTCGACCACGCCGACGAGATCAAGCGGCTGCTGGTCTTCGTCTACATCTACGACCAGACCCCGGCCTTCGACCGGACCCACGCCCTGGTCACCCTGTTCCCGGTCACCGGGCCGCGGATCGAGATCCCGCTGGAGGAGCGGCACCCGCAGGCCCGCTCATGCGCGGTGGTCTCCCTGGAGCGCGTCAAGGGCGAGCTGGTCGTGCGGCGCGAGGTGAAGTTCGTGTACGGGTTCCAGGCCGAGCTGGACCGGCTGTACGGCTGGGGGCTCCAGTGGGGGCGGGGCTACAAGAGCAGCAAGGCCTGACCGGCGCCCCGGGCCGCGGCCGGGGCCCGGCTCCGGCCGGGGCCCCGGGCGTCGGCGTCAGCGACGGATGAACTGCGGACCCTGCACCGGCAGCCGGAACGACGGGTCTGCGGCGGGACCCGGCACCGGGGCCGGGGACACCGGCTGCGGGTACCCGTAGGCGGGCTGGACCGGCGGCGGGGCCTGCGTGGGCGGCGCCATCGCCGCCGTCTGCTCGGAGGTGGGCCCCGCGCCGGATCCGGCGGCGGGACCGGCCTGCGGGGTCGCGGCGGGATCGGCGGCGGGATCGGCGGCGTTCTCGTCGACCGAGATCCCGTGGTCGGTCGCCAGCCCCACCAGGCCGTCGGAGTAGCCCTCGCCCAGGGCGCGGAACTTCCACCCCTCGCCGCGGCGGTACAGCTCGCCGCAGATCAGCGCCGTCTCGGCACCGGTCTCGGGGCGCACGTCGAAGTAGGCCAGGGGTTCGGAGCCGCCGGCCGCCGTGGCGTCGTAGAGGAGGATCCGCAGGTCGTGGACCCGCTGGAAGGGGACGTCCTCGGCGGAGGCGACCACCAGGATCCGGTCCACCGCGGGGGTCACCGTCCGCAGGTCCGCCTGGACGGCGTCGGTGACCGCGTCGCCGAGCTGCTTCTTGCCGAGTCGCCACACGGCCCCCGAGGGGTGCCGCGGCTGGTTGTAGAAGACGAAGTCCTCGTCCGAACGCACCCGGCCGTCAGCGCCCACGAGCAGGGCGGAGGCATCCACGTCCGGCACCTCGGGACCGGCCGTCCAGCGGAGCACCGCCCGGACCGCCACGGGGGCCACCGGGATGTTCGAGCCCTTCTGCATCGCGTGCGTCATGCACGTCATCCTGCCCTCCCGGGGTCGACCGGGACAATGCGGCCCCCCGTAGGGCCTTGTCCCGAACGCCAGAGCTGGGCATGGTGCAAGAGGGTTACCTGAACTTCATGTGCTTGAGGAACTCTTGACTCGCGTTCGTACGTACTATTACCGGCCACGCCAGTTGGGCCGCCGAGGCAGTACGGGGGAAGCACATGCGTCACTTCGGGCACATATCGCCCACTGTCCGTAAGGACCTCTTCCACCAGGAACCGGCGGAATTCACCGGAGCCTCGCCCGCCCGCGTCCTCGCCGCGGCCCTGGGGGCCACGCTCTACAGCCCCGCCACGCGCCCCCAGCTCGCCCGGGACATCCGTAAGCAGGCCGGCCGCGGCGTCGTCTCCATGGTCCTGTGCCTGGAGGATTCCATCAGCGACGGCGATGTCGCCGACGCCGAGGAGAACCTCGTCCGGCAGTTCGCCGAGCTCGACGGGGACACCGCCGAGCTCCCGCTGCTGTTCATTCGCGTCCGCAGCCCCGAGCAGATACCCGACCTGGTGCGCCGCCTGGGAGGCTCCGCCCGGCGACTGGCCGGATTCGTACTTCCGAAGTTCAACGAGAGCAGTGGCACCCCCTTCCTCGACGCCGTCGCCCAGGCCGAGGCCGTCGGCGGCTGCGGCCGCCTGTACGCGATGCCCGTCCTGGAGACCCCCGACCTCCTCCACCTCGAAACGCGCGTCGAGACCCTCGCCGGCATCTCCCGCACGGTCAACGACCACCGCGAGCGGGTCCTGGCCCTGCGCCTCGGCGTCACCGACTTCTGCTCCGCCTACGGTCTGCGCCGCACCCCCGACATGACCGCCTACGACGTCCAGATCGTGGCCGGTGTGATCGCGGACGTCGTCAACGTCCTCAGCCGCGCCGACGGCACCGGCTTCACCGTCACCGGACCGGTGTGGGAGTACTTCCGCAGCCAGCAGCGCCTCTTCAAGCCACAGCTGCGCCGCAGCCCCTTCCTGGAGGAAGGCGTGGAGGAACTGCGCACCGCCCTGATCGAACACGACCTGGACGGGCTGCTGCGCGAGATCGAGCTCGACCGGGCCAACGGACTGCTCGGCAAGACCTGCATCCACCCCGCCCACGTCACGCCCGTCCACGCGCTGTCGGTGGTCTCCCACGAGGAGTTCAGCGACGCCCAGGACATCCTGCGCCCCGAGCGCGGCGGCGGCGGAGTAATGCGTTCCGTCTACACGAACAAGATGAACGAGGTGAAGCCCCACCGGGCCTGGGCCGAGCGCACCATGCAGCGCGCGGAGGTCTTCGGTGTGGCGAAGGAGGAGGTCGGCTTCGTCGACCTGCTCACGGCCGGGCTCCAGGTGTGAGCGGGCCGGTGACGACGAGGGAAGGCAAGACGATCGACACGGTGTGGTCGGGAACATGGGTCGCGGACCGGCTCGGAGTACGGCTGGAGGACTCCCACGGGGGGCCGCGGCTGACGGAGCTCCTCGGGCTGGCGCTGCGGCGCAACCCCAAGCGGGCACACCTGCTGGTCTCGCAGGTGCTCGGCAAGCACGTCCCGCAGTCCCCGGCGGCCGTCTACGCCGCCGGATACGGCCTCGGCGAACGGGTCCGCGCCCTGCTCGGCGCGGACGGGGCCGCCTCGGCGGTGGTCCTCGGCTACGCCGAGACCGCCACCGGCCTCGGCCACTGCGTGGCGGACGGCCTGGGTCCGGCCCCCTACCTGCACTCCACCCGCCGGCCCGTGCCGGGACTGGAGCCCGCGGGAGGCTTCGAGGAAGCCCACTCGCACGCCACCTCGCACCTGCTGCTGCCCGAGGACCCCGCGCTGCTGGCCGGCAGCGGGCCGCTGGTCCTCGTCGACGACGAGTTCTCCACCGGCAACACCGTCCTGAACACCATCCGCGACCTCCACGCCCGCCACCCGCGCTCGCACTACGTGGTCGTCGCCCTCGTCGACATGCGTTCCGCGGCCGACCGCGACCGGCTCACCGCCTTCGCGGCCGAGCTGGGCGCCCGAGTGGACCTCGTCGCCCTGGCCTCGGGCACGGTGTCACTCCCGCCGGGCGTCCTGGCCGCGGGCCAGGCCCTGGTCGAGGAGCACGAGGCAGCCGCCGACGCCCTCCGGCTCCGCCCGGGGACACCCGCTCCGGCAGACGCCCCCCGGCCCGACCCCGAGCGCCCCGACCCCGAGCGCCCCGACCCCGAGCGCCCCGGCCCCGAGCGCGTCGACCTCGGCTGGCCCGCCGGGGTCCCGGACGGCGGCCGCCACGGCTTCACGGACGCGCACCGCCGAGCGCTGGACGCGGCCCTGCCCACCCTGACCGAGCGGCTCAAGGCCGCGCTCGGCGAGCGGCCCGGCCGTGTCCTCGTACTCGGCAACGAGGAGCTGATGTACGCGCCGCTGCGCCTCGCCAAGGCCCTGGAAGAGGCGGGCGCGGCCCACGAGGTCCGCTTCTCCACCACCACCCGTTCGCCCGTCCTCGCCGTGGACGACCCCGGCTACGCCATTCGCACCCGGCTGGTCTTCCCCGCCCACGACGCCCCGGCCGACGGCCCCGGAGACCGGTACGCGTACAACGTCGCGGGTGCCGGCTTCGACGCCGTCGTCGCCGTCGTCGACTCGGCCGGGGACACCCCCGAGCTGCGTTCGGGACTGCTCGCGAGCCTGGCTCCGCACACCGGCCGCGTCCTGCTGGCCGCCGTACCTTCCTACGTACCCGACCGGCAGGAGCAAAAGCCGATCATGACCGAGCCGACGACGTACGAGCCGACCGCGTACGGGCCGAGCACGCACGGACCGAGCACGCACGGACCGACCGCGTACGAGCCGTTGCGCGGGCCCGCCTTCTCCTCCTACGCCGCCGAGGACGTCGGCTGGCTGCTCCAGGACTTCTCCGACGTCGAACTGGAGGCTGCGACCGAGGAGCGCGAGGAGGCGATACAGGCGGGCGGCGCCCACTACGCGGAGTCGCTGCCCGTCGAGTACCAGCCCTCCCCGCAATACCAGGACCTCTACCAGAGCGCCCTGACCGCCTCGGCGGCCCGCATCGCCCGCGCGGTCGGCACCGTCACCGAGACCGTCCTCGCCGAAGTCCCCCTGCGCCGCGGCCGGCGCGGGAGGTACCCCCACCCGACCCCGGTGCTGGTCTCCCTGGCCCGCGCCGGCACCCCCGTCGGCGTCCTGATGCGCCGCTGGGCGCAGGTCCGGCACGGCCTGGACCTCCCGCACTACGCCGTGTCCATCGTGCGCGGCCGCGGCATCGACGCCAACGCCCTGCGCTGGCTGGCCGCCCACCACGACCCGGCCGACGTCGTCTTCGTCGACGGCTGGACGGGCAAGGGCGCCATCACGCGCGAACTGGCCGCCGCCCTCGCGGCCCATCAGGAGGAAGAGGGGGGCCCCGGCTTCGACCCGGAGGTCGTGGTCCTCGCGGACCCCGGTTCGTGCGTGCGGACGTACGGCACCCGCGAGGACTTCCTGATCCCGTCCGCCTGCCTCAACTCCACCGTCTCCGGCCTCGTCTCGCGTACGGTACTGAGGTCCGACCTGGTCGGGCCCGCCGACTTCCACGGCGCGAAGTTCTACCGCGAGCTCGCCGGGGCCGACGTCTCCGTCGACTTTGTCGACACGGTCGCCGCCCGCTTCGACGAGGTGGCGGAAGCGGTGGACGCCGAGGTCAAGGAACTGCTCGCGGCCGACCGCACCCCCACCTGGGAGGGCTGGACGGCGGTCGAGCGGATCAGCGAGGAGTACGGCATCCACGACGTGAACCTGGTCAAGCCGGGGGTCGGCGAGACCACCCGGGTGCTGTTGCGCCGGGTCCCGTGGAAGATCCTCGCGCAGCGCGGCGCGGGCGCCGACCTGGACCACGTACGGCTGCTCGCCGAGCAGCGCGGTGTTCCCGTGGAGGAGGTCGACGGGCTTCCCTACACGTGCGTCGGACTCATCCACCCCCGATTCACGCGCGGCGCCACCGGCGCCGACGGAAAGGCTGTGGCCTCGAAGTGACTGTCCTGGTAGCCAGTGATCTCGACCGTACGCTCATCTACTCGACGGCGGCCCTCGGCCTGACCATGCCCGACCCGGAGGCCCCGCGGCTGCTGTGCGTCGAGGTCCACGAGAGCAAGCCGCTGTCCTACATGACGGAGACGGCGGCGGGACTGCTGGCGGAGCTGACGGCCGACCCGTCGGTCGTGTTCGTCCCGACGACGACGCGGACCCGCAAGCAGTACCAGCGGATCCGCTTCCCCGGCCGCCCGGCCCCCTACGCGATCTGCGCGAACGGCGGGCAGCTGCTGGTGGACGGGGCTCCGGACCGGGACTGGCGGCGGCAGGTCGCGGCGCGCCTGGCGCAGGAGTGCGCCCCGCTGGAGGAGGTGCACGCCCACCTGCTGGCCACGGCGGACCCGGCGTGGCTGCGCAAGGCACGGGTGGCGGAGGACCTGTTCGCGTACCTGGTCGTCGAGCGCGCCCTGGTGCCCGACGAGTGGCTCAAGTCGCTGGCCGAGTGGTCGGAGGCGCGCGGATGGACGGTCTCCCTGCAGGGCCGCAAGATCTACGCCGTGCCGCGTCCGCTGACCAAGAGCGCGGCGATGCGCGAAGTGGCCCGCCGGACCGGCGCCACGGCCACCCTCGCCGCCGGCGACTCGCTCCTGGACGCCGACCTGCTGCTGGCGGCGGACTCGGCCTGGCGCCCGGGCCACGGCGAGCTGGCGGACGCGGCCTGGACGGCGCCGACGGTGACGGCCCTGTCCACGGCGGGTGTCCTGGCAGGTGAGGAAATCGTCCGCGCCTTCGGCCGGGCGGTTGCGACACTGGCCGTATGACCAAGGGCAACAGCACCAAGATCACTGACGAGCTCTACCGGTACATGCTCGACCACAACCCCCCGCTGGACGCGGTCCAGCAGGGGCTGGTGGAGACGACGTACGCCAAGTTCCCGGACGTCGCCGGAATGCAGTCGGCGCAGGAGCAGGGGCCGCTGCTGGCCTTCCTGGTCCGGCTGACGGGCGCCCGCCACATCGTGGAGGTGGGCACCTTCACCGGCTTCTCGGCCCTGTCGATGGCCCAGGCGCTGCCCGCGGACGGCCGGCTCATCGCCTGCGACGTCTCCGAGGAGTGGACGGCGTACGGCAGGGAGGCCTGGGCGGCGGCGGGCGTCGCGGACCGCATCGAGCTGCGCATCGCCCCGGCGCTGGACACGCTCCGTGCGATGCCCGCCGAGCCGCACATCGACATGGCCTACGTGGACGCGGACAAGGAGAGCCAGATCGCCTACTGGGAGGAGCTCGTGCCGCGGCTGCGCCCGGGCGGCCTGATCGTCACGGACAACACCCTGTTCCACGGCACGGTCCTCGACGAGTCGGCCACCGGCTCGGCGGCCGGTGTCCGCGCCTTCAACGAGCACGTCGCGGCGGACCCCCGCATGGAGTCCGTCATGCTGGCGATCTCGGACGGCCTGACGCTCTCGCGCAAGCGCGAGAGCGTTTAACCCGCGAGAGCGTCTACCGCGGGCGCGGGCGCGGGCGGCGGTGCGGGCTGGGCACGGGTGCGGGCCGGGTTCGGCCGCGTCCCGCGTCCCGCGTCCCGCATGCCGCATGCCGCATGCCGCCGTTCGCGGCCCCGCCGATCGGCCGCTGCGGCCGTTCAGCCGCAGCCGCCCCCGCCGCAGCAGCCCCCGCCGCCTGCCGCCCGGGCGGGCGCCGGGGCACTGCTGGTACCGCCCACAGCCACGGCGGAGAGCAGCTTGACGGTGTCGGCATGCCCCGCGGGGCAGTCGGCGGGCGCGGAGGACTCGGACATCGGCCGGCTCACCTCAAAGGTGTCGTCGCAGGTCCGGCAGCGGAATTCGTATCGAGGCATGCGGCCAGGTTAGCGGCGGCGGGAGGAATTACGGCAGGGTCTGGATCCGCCTCCCGGCCTGTGCCGCCGCCCGCTGCTCCCGGGCCGCCTCCTCGGGGTGGCGGGCCCGCCAGTACGGATTGTCGTGCGGCAGCGCGCTGCCCACCCGCCCGTACATTCCGAACCACATCAGCATCACGCCGACGACGAAGCTGAACAGCACGTTCTGGATCTCGAAGGCCAGGAAGTTGAAGTCGGTGTCCAGGAGGGCGAGATTGACGAATCCGCTCAGGATGAACAGCACCCCGAGCACGATGTTCAGGGTGGAGGCGAAGGTCCCGCCGATCACCATGCCGACGAACAGCAGCCCCCCGATGCAGATCGACAGGACACTGAGCGCGCCGTTGGTGTTCAGGGCGAGCACGGTGTCGCCACCGGTGTCGAAGAACCCGACCTGGTCGATGAGCCCCAGGATGCCGAAGGCGACCAGCAGCAACCCGGTCAGACCGGCGCCGACGCGGTAGACCTTGGCGAGCTTGTGGTCGGCGGGCAGGTGCTCGTCGAGCTGGGCATTGACGGGATGCAGAAGCCGTTGCAGCCGGCCCTGGGAAGCCTGTGGCGCGTGGGTTTCGTACGGCTCATGGGGCACGTACGGTGCGTAATGCTCGTGGGGCTCGGTGCACCCGTAGAGCGCGTGAGGCGAGTAGGACTCATGCGGTGCGGGAGGTGCCTGCGGTGCTCGGGATGCACGAGGCCTGTGGGACGTGTGGGCAGCCATACCGCCCTCCTCTGCTCGGTTTCCGGCCCCTCCAGCATCCGCCGATGCCCGCCTCCGGACAACTCCAGTCTCACCCGGTCTCCGGCCGCCCAGACTCCGGTCTCACCCGACGGCGCGCCCGGCCCGCATGTCCGCCACCACCCGGCCCACCGCCACCCGGACCTCCTCCATCTCCTGCAGGAAATGCCAGTAATCCGGGTGCCGCCCCTCCAGCCCCGCCCGCGCCCGGTCCATCCGGGCCACCGCCTCGTCCAGCGGCCGGGCGTGCCGCGGATCGGGCACGCTGCGGCCCGCCATCGCCAGCCGCTGCGCGTCCCGGATCGCGAAGCGGGTCCGGTCGACCTCGGCCTGCGGATCGCGCGCCACATCCTCCAGCCGCGTCAGCCGGTCCTGTGCCGCGGACACCGCCTCGTCTGTGGCGTCCAGCGAAGCCCGTACCCCGTCGATCAGCACCCCTACGTCGGCCCAGCGCTGCTCGTCCCGCGCCCGGGAAGCCTCCTTGAGGCGGTCCTCCGCCAACGCGACATCCCGTATCGCCTGGTCAGGGACGGGCTGCAGGTCCTGCCAGCACGCCGCGCTGAACCGACGGCGCAGCTCGCTCAGGACCGGATCCACCCGGTCCGCCCGGTTGCGCAGCGCCTGGGCCCGCGTCCGCAGACTCACCAGCCGCCGGTCGATCTCCGCGGCCCGCTCCGGCAGCCGCGCCGCCTCCGCCCGCACGGCCTCGGCGTCCCGCAGGATCCGGTCGGCGCGCTGCACGGTCTCCTGCACCCCGTGCCGGGCCGCGCCCTGGTTCAGCTTGGTCAGCTCCGGGCCCAGCGCGGCCAGCCGCGCCGCCAGGTCATCGGCCCGCATCCCCTTGGCCCGTACGGCGTCCAGCGCGTCGCTCGCCGCCAGCAGCGCGGCCTTCGCCCGCTCCCGGGCCGGCGCGACCCGGGCCAACTGCGTCTCGGCCTTGTCCAGCAGCGGCTGCAGCCCCTGAGCGAAGCGGTCCAGCTCCCCCTTGGCCCGCACCAGCTCCTCGCGCGCCCGGGTCAACTGCTCCCGGGCCTGCGTGGCGACGGAGGCCTCCAGATCCACCCGGTCCAGGTCGTGCGCGTCGACGGCCTCGATGTAGACATGGCTGACCTGGTCGATCCGCTGCCCCAGTGCGACGAACCCCTCGCTCGCCTGCCGCGCGGCGGGCGAACCGTCCGCCGCGGCGATGGTCTCGATCGAGATCCGCAGGTCCCGCTGCGCGGTGTCCAGCTCGTAGAACGCCGCGGCGGCGGCATCCTTCGCCGCCTGAGCATCCGCCCGCCGACTCTCGTCCCGCCCACCGAACCAACGCCGGGATGCCGTTGTCACAATCCCACTCCCGTACCGCGTCCGCCATGCCCCGGTCCATTCTCCCCCACGGGAACGGGTTTGCGTGGGGGGTGCGCCCGCCATGTAGGCTGTCCACTTATCCACGGGTGCGTAGCTCAGGGGTAGAGCGCTGCTCTTACAAAGCAGATGTCGGCGGTTCGAAACCGTCCGCGCCCACCAGCACGAAGGCCCCCAACCGATCTTGGTTGGGGGCCTTTGACGGCTTCAGGTGACATCAACGGGGACGGTCAGGAACGGTCGCACCGGGGCCTGAGCAGCCGGTCCGTGTGACCGACCGCGTCGCTCCGGGCGTCCTGGACGACATGGGCGTACGTCCATGGTGACGGCGATCTGCGAGTGTCCGAGGATCTCCATCACGACCCGGGGCCCGGCGTCCTTGGCCATCCGGGTGAAGGACTGGTTGGTTACACACCGACTACCCGAGAGGACCCAACACCTGATGTCCATATGGCCTTCGATCGTTGCCGTACTCGGCACCCTCGCCGGTGCCCTGACCGCCGGACTCCTCCAGCACCGCTCGGCACGCACCGCACGCGCCGAGGAGCGCTCCGACAGCCACCGCCAGGACCAGCTCGGCGCCGTCACCGACTTCGCGGCCGCCCTGGACGCGCACCGCTCGGCGATGTTCCATCGGGAGCGTCTGGCCCTGACCGAGGCAGGCACCGAGCACCAGTTGGAGGCCCAGACGAGGTCCCACGACACCCGGGCGGCAATCACCGCGCCCCACATCCGCCTTCAGGTCCTGGTCCCCGAGTTGGCCGGCCCCGCCCAGCAGGCCGCAGATGCCACGTACGCGCTGCGCAAGGCCACCGACCGGACCGAGCTGGACGCCCGGCGGCATGCGGCCAAGGAAGCATCCGTCGCCTTCATCTCCGCGGCCGCTACGCTGCTGAGCCCCGCAACCGCCGGCTGAGGACGACCACCGCCGGCGGCCTGGCCGTCCGGCTTCCTCACCAGGGCTCCCAAAGCTGGGGTGAGCGCTACCGTGTGAGCTCCGACAGAGGTGGGGGGTTCACATGGCTGACTACGCCGCTCATGCGCACAGGGCTCAGGAGTTGCTGGACGCGAGCGAGAAGTGGGCGAAGGGCCGGCTCAGTGCCGACCAGCTCATAGCGAGCGCTCAGGTGGAAGCCCTGCTGGCCCTTGCAGCAGCTGTCTCGGGTCGGGACGACAGCCCGGAGCGCGCCGTCGATCACATGAAGTAGCCGCCGCTTCCAGCGGCGCGGCCGCGCCTGCGGCGGGGTTCTGCGGGGCGGGTTTTCGTGGATCTGCTGAAACGCCGCGCAGGCGGACGGTTGTTCATATGATGTGCCTCCTTTGAGTGGTTTCGGGTGGGGGTAGCGATGCGCGGCAGTGACACGGGTGAGGGCGGCAGAGGGCGTAGTCGGGCCGGGGGTGCCGTGCGGCGGGCCGTGGTCGCGCTGTTGGTGGCCGGTGTGGCCGTCGCCTGCGGGCCGGCCGGGGGTGGGGGCCCGGCGGTGTCCGCGCCTCCGCCCCTCCCCTCGGTCTCGGCGGTACCGACCACGGCCTCCCCGACCCCGACCCCGACCCCGCCTGCGTCTCCGTCCCCGGCTCCGCCGCCTTCCCCGACCGCGGCCCCCAGCCCGTCGGGCGTCCCCGACCAGAAGGCACCCAGCACCGTCCCGGCGCCCCAGCGCACGACCAAGGCTCCGACGAAGCCGGCCGAACCCGCGGACACCGCCTGCGAGATCGTCTCCAACGCGGGGAACTGCTACAACGCCGGCCAGTACTGCCGCAAGGCCGACCTCGGCCGGTCCACGCACGCGGGCAACGGCCGTCTCATCTACTGCCGCCAGGACGGCAGCCAACCTCGCTGGGGTTACTAGGTCTTGGCCGGACGATCGGGCCATGGGATCGTCGGGGGATGGGCGAGTGGCTCGCGTGGGGTGGGGTGGTCGCGGCGGTGGCCGCGGTCTTCGTGGTGCTGGAGCGGGCGGTCGGCGCCGGCTTCGAGCGCAAGCGGGACGAGGAGCGGACCCGGCTGCTCGCGCACGTCGCCGAACCGGTGGCCGAGCCCGACGCCGAACCCGTCGGCGGACCGCGGCACCCGAAGTTCGACGACGTCGGCGGCATCCGGCCCCACGCGCCGGCACAAATCGGCGACCGCCGCGACGACTTCACACCGATCCTCGTCGAGTACTACGCCTACGGGCTGACCCAGGCGCGGAGCAGCTTCGCGACCAGCCAGCGGTTCGCCGGGGTCGGAGCGGCGATCCTCCTCTGCGGGGTGGCGCTGGCCGTCTGGAAGGCCGAAGGCGGCGGAGAGCTGTACCTCGGCGTCGTGACGAGTTCGGTCGGCCTGGTCACCACCCTGGTAGGGCAGCTCTTCCACCGGCGGGCCGACATCGCGCTCAAGCACATGGCCGACCAGACCGCCTCGCTGCGCGACGACCGGCGGGCCGCCGAGACGACCCAGCAGGCCATAGGGCTGCTGGACGAGGTCACGGACCCGGAACTGAGGGGCCGGCTCCAAGCCGGATTGATTATGAAATTGTCCGGGGCAGAGCTGCCTCGTTAGCGGGATAGTAGGAGTATGTGCCGTTCCATTAAGACCCTGCGCCCGCCCGTGATCCCCGAGAAGGCCACTGAGGAGGAGATCCGCGCCGCCGCGCTGCAGTACGTACGCAAGGTGTCCGGGTTCCGGGTGCCCGCCGCACACAACCGCGAGGTGTTCGAGGCGTCCGTGGACGCCGTCGCCGAGGCCACCCGGCTGCTCCTCGACGGTCTGCAGGTACGGGGCCAGGCCGCCACCGTCTGACCCGGGGACCTACCGCCTCCCGCGATGCGGTAGGTCAGGCGGCCGAACGACGCCGCAGCACCCACACCCCGGCGCCGAGTGCGCCCACGACGAGGGCGCCGCCCATCGCGATCTGACCGGCGCTCACCGAGCCGATGCTGCCGCCCGTCCCGCCGCGCGCGCCCGCCGGGGCGACATTCAGCGCGACGGTGACGCGCTCACCGCCCGGGCCGCCGCACTCGAAGGTGACGCGGTGGGTGCCCTGCCCGGCGTTGCGGTAGACGGTGGCGTTGCCGAAGAGGTTGGTCGCCTCCAGGTTGCCGGGGGCCAGGCGCACCTCGCCGAAGGCGCTGGAGGAGGCCCGGCCGGTCTTGGTGCCGCAGCCCGCGATGTTGAGGGCGACCTGGCCACCCGGCGCCACCGTGCTGGGGGAGACGGTCGCGGTGGGGGCGGCGTAGGCGAGCGCGGCAGGAGTGGCGGCGGCGATGGCCAGCGACGCGGCCGCGGCGGCCAGCAGTCGGCGCGGCGCGGCGGACCGCCGGGCGGGAGGGGAGACGAGCGGCGTGACGAGCGGCTTGGCGGGCATGGAGAGAACTCCTCGGGCTCCTCGAAACGGCGCGGCCCGGGCACGGATGTGACGCGGATTCGGTTGCGCACCGTGTTGTGGACGCTAGGAGCCCCGCCCGGACGCGGCGATCGGGGCCGGGTGAACGGGTGAGCCGTTACTCCATCAGAGGGGGTACGCCACCACCGGGGCGGGATTACGCGGCCGGCGCCGCCGTGGGCGAGCCGGGGCGGCGGACGAGGAACGCCGCCAGCGCCCCCGCGGCGAACAGGGCGACGACGGAGACGGCCGTCCCCAGCCACTGGGTGCCGAGCCACTGGGTACCGAAATAGCCCAGCGACACGCTGTAGCCCGCCCAGGCCATGCCCGCCAGGACCGACCAGGGCAGGAACTCCGCCACCTCGCGCTGCGTCTTGCCCGCCCCCAGGGACACCACCGAGCGCCCGGCCGGGGCGAAGCGGGCGATCACCACCAGGGCGCCGCCGCCGCGGGCCAGAGCAGCACCGAGCCGCTCATGGGCCCGCGTCAGCCTGCGGGAGCGGGCGATGGCCCGGTCCAGCCGGGCGCCCCCGCGCCGGGCCAGCCGGTACGCGGCCATGTCCCCCAGCACCGAGGCGGTCGTGGCGATCACGAGCAGGGCCAGGATGTCCGGCACCTGCGTGGGCACGGCCACCGGCCCCGCCGCTCCGGCGGCCGCCGCGGCCGCCGCGGCGGTGATCACGAGAACCCCGCTCGGCAGCACCGGAAGGAACACGTCGAGCACGACGGACACCGCCACCACGGCGTAGATCCATGGGCTCGCGGTCAGCGACCCCAGAGTCTCAAACAAGGCGGGACTCCCCAGTCCGGTTGACGTGCAGCGGCATGAAGCGCCGCGACGTCGCGGGGGAGCGGCAGGAGCGGCTTGACAGCCATACAGCGTACGCCCGCGGTTCGCCCTCCGGATGCCCGGGGCAGCCCCTACTCCGCCGCGGTGAGCTCACGGTCGAGCACCTGCACCAGTCGGGCACCCGTACGGTTCTTGCGCGTCTGATCCAGCCGCAGCCGGGCCGTCCGCCCTGCCAGCGCCAGCGTCATCAGCTGGTTCCCGAACCACGGCCCGCCCGTACGCCGCCAACTGAGCGGCGGCCGCCCCGTTCGCCCGTGCCGGGAGAAGCCCCGCCCCAGCCAACGCCCCATACGCGACCAGCCCAGTCGGAAGCCCAGCTTCACCGCCGTGGGGATGGAGTTGTGCACCGGCGAGCACGTCAGCTGGAACACCCGCGCCGTGCTGGGTATGAGCGGCTCGGCCACATACGCGTGGTGCACGTCCCCCGACAGCACGCACACCGTCGCAGGCGCCCGCGGCCCCGTCCCGACCTCCTCGAGCAGATCGGTCAGCGCCGCGAACGAGGCCGGGAACGCCGCCCAGTGCTCCAGATCGCTGCGCCGGCGCAGATTCTCGCCCACGCGCGCCCACCTCGGCCCCCGCTCCCCTCTGCACATCGCGGCGTTCCACGTCTCCGCGTCGTGGATCAGATGCGGCATCAGCCACGGCAGGGAGGACCCGATCAGCAGATGGTCGTAACCCCCGTGACCCGCGAGGGCGTTCTCCCGCAGCCAGCCCTGCTCCGCCGGGTCGAGCATCGCCCGCCCGTCCTCGGCCAGCACGCGCGCGCCCCGGGTGTCCACCATCAGCAGCCTGGTCCGGCCGAAGTCGCGCCGGTAACTCCAGCGCACCGAGGCCGGGTCGGCGTCCGCCGCGGACGCGAAGGTGCGCAGCAGATCCGTGCCGTCAGGGGCCTGCCGTATCGCCTCGTAGAGCCCGTCGGCCGCCAGCTCGGCGGGCGAGAGATTGCCCAGGTGCTGGTACACCCAGTACGACATCAGCCCGCTGAGCACCCGCTCCTGCCACCACGGCGTCGCCCGCATCTCCGCCAGCCAGGCCGCGCTCGTGTTCCAGTCGTCGATGACGTCGTGGTCGTCGAATATGTGCAGGCTCGGCACGGTCGACAGCAGCCAGCGGATCTCCGGATCGCGCCAGGATTCGTCATAGAGCCGGGTGTACTCCTCGTAGTCCGCGACCTGGGCGCCGGGCGCCTCCCGCAGGTCCCGCCGGGCCGCGATCCACTGGCGGGTCTCCTGGGACAGCGCGTCGGCGTACACCTGGTCGCCGAGCAGCAGCAGGACGTCCGGCCGCACCGCCTCCGGGTCGGCGGCCAGCCGCGCGGCGAGGGTGTCGAGCGCGTCCGGGCCGTGGGGGCCGTGCCGACCGGCGGGCGGCACGGCCTGCCGGCAGGAACCGAAGGTGATGCGCAGCCCGTCGGCCGCCGGACGGCCGGAGCCCGCGACGGCCGGGGCGGTGATCGTGCTCGGCGGGAAGCCGCCGTCGGGCAGCGGCCACACGCGCACGCCGTCCAACAGCACCTCGTACGCCGTCGCCGTCCCCGGAGTCAGGCCGGTCACCGGCACCAACGCGTAATGGTGCCCGGCGATCTGGAAGGTGCGCACGCTGCCTCCCGCCCCGTCGGCACACCGCACCTCGGCTGTGCACGGGCGGTCCGCCTCGACCCATATCGTGGCGGACCCGCCCGTGTCCCAGTCGACGTAGCGCAGCAGCGGCCCCAGACGCAGTCCGGCCATGGAACTCCCCCTCCTCCGTAGCGCCTGTGATCACGGTACGACGGTGAGGGGGCGCCCCGCCTCCCCCTGGCGGGGGAGATGATCGGCCGACTTCGTCAACGGCGCGCCGACGCCGGCCCAAGCGGTGCCTCCGGCGCAGGCCTCAGCAGCCGTTGAGGAGGTTGACCAGGGCCGTCTTCTCGCCGGAATCCATGCTCAGACCCCAGTACTGCTTCACGTGGACCCACATGCGCGCGTACGTGCAGCGGTAGGCGGTCCGCGGCGGCAGCCACTTGCCGGGGTCGAGGTCGCCCTTGGCCTGGTTGACGTTGTCCGTGACCGCGATGAGCTGCGGGCGGGTGAGGTCGTTGGCGAACTGCTGGCGCTTGGACGTGGTCCAGGAGCTGGCGCCGGAACGCCAGGCCTCGGCGAGCGGGACCATGTGGTCGATGTCGAGGTCGGAGGCGGCGGTCCAGGTGGCGCCGTCGTACTCGGAATACCAGCTTCCGCTCACGGCGGCACAGGCGGAGTCCTGGACGACGTTCACGCCGTCCCGCTTGAGGACGGTCTCGCGGGTGTTGCAGGTGCCGGAGACGGTGCTCCAGTGCGGGAAGAGGTCACGGCTGTAGCCGGAGGTCGACCCCTCGGCGCGCGGCGTCACGGTCGCCAGGTACGAGCGGGCGGCGGCGGCGCTGATGGGGCTTGGCGGGGCGGCCTGGGCGCTCGGGGCGTTGACGAGGGAGGTGAGGGAAGCGAGGGCAACCGCTGACGCGAACACGCCGATTCGACGCGCGTAGATGGCGGGTATGAGTGCCATGGAGGGCTCCCTGGATGCGGGGGGATGTGGGCCGTGCGGCCCCGGAGGGGCGCGGCCATGGTTGCGGCGCCAGGTTTCGCGGGGGTGGGCGCCAGGTGACAGCCTGGCGACATGGGCACGTCACATCAAGTGCCGCAACAGGGCCCACCCAAATGGAAGTTGAGGTTCCGGGGATGGGGCGGGTCGGGGTGGGACGGGGTGTGGCGGGGCGGGGTGTGCCGGGGCGAGTGGGGTGGGTGAGGTGAGTGAGGCGGGTGAGGTGTTGGGGAGGTCCGGCAGGGCGGGATCGGGGGCGGTGGCGGGAGCTGGGGCGGTGAGGGGGGCGTGACCAAGGCCCCATTTCGGGCGCCCGGGAGCGTCGCGTACCCTGATGGAGCAGAAGGGGAGTAGCTCTTCGCCGGACCGTCGACATACTGCTGGGTCACCCCAGCCGGCGCCCGGAGGCAGGCCGCGGACAGCGGTCGGCCAGCGAGACCTTCGGCCGCAGTGTCCTGTTCATGTGCAGGCGCGTTCGTTTTTTCGTACGCGTACATGCAAGCCAGGGCGCCGCCGAGCCGAAGCGACCCCTGAAACACCCCAGGTCTCTCGGTCCCGATGGCGTCCTGCCCGACCGATTGAGGTTTCACCCTTGTTCAGCTTCACCGTCGCGGCGATCGCCTTCGGCGTCGTCTTCCTCGCCGAGCTCCCCGACAAGACGGCCCTCGCCGGCCTGATGCTCGGCACCCGCTACCGCGCCTCGTACGTCTTCGCCGGCGTCGCCGCCGCCTTCGCCGTGCACGTGGCCCTGGCCATCGCGGCGGGAAGCGTCCTCACCCTGCTCCCGCACCGGCTCGTCCAGGCCGTCGTCGGAGCCCTCTTCCTCGCGGGCGCGGCCATGCTGCTCCTGAAGAAGGACGACGGCGAGGAGCAGGTCAAGCCGCCCGCCGACCAGTCCTTCTGGAAGGTCTCCGGCGCCGGATTCATGCTGATCCTGGTCGCGGAGTTCGGTGACCTGACCCAGATCATGACGGCCAACCTGGCCGCGCGGTACGACAACCCGGTGTCCGTCGGCCTCGGCGCAGTGCTCGCCCTGTGGGCGGTCGCGGGCATCGGCATCCTGGGCGGTCGCACCCTGATGAAGTACGTGCCGCTGCGGCTGATCACCAAGATCGCGGCGGCGGTGATGGGGGCCCTGGCCGTGTTCTCGCTGTACGAGGCGATCGCGGGATGAGCGGGGCGCGCGTGTTGGTACGGGGGTGACGCGAGGGGAGGCTGCGCGGACGTGGGTCGGTGGCTTCGGTGGGCTGCCGTTGCTGCTCTTGGGCGGGACCAGGGAGGGGTCCTCAGCCGCGTAGCGATCCACGGCGGCCCGATCTCAGCCCGGGTCGGCCGTCGGGCGCCGAAATATGAGGAGGGTGTGGCGATCTGGCGCGCCCCCGGGACGCCGATCGGTCTCTGGGCGCTGCCTGGTGTGGGCAGGGGCAGGGGCCGGGACCGTGCCCGCGCCGCTGAACCTGGCCGGGGGCGATGGCGGGGCTTGGCTGACGCCCCAAGGAACTCGGGGAACTCGGGCACCCTCATCGCCGATCTGCCCGCAGGGCCTCTCGGGTGCTGGTGACCGTTCTCCTGGGGGCTTCCCGTCCGCCCTCGAAGCCTCCGGCCGGCGTTCAGTCCCGCCGAGGCCTCGCTCCTATGCCTGCGCTGCGACCCTCAGCTGGATCGAGCCGTCCGGAGCGGTCGTGACGTGGAGCGCAGTGAGGTCCGGGACGTGCGTGGTGGGGGTGTGGGCGGCTGCGCGGGGGCCCACGCCGATCACGCGCATGCCCGCCGCACGGCCCGCGGCTATGCCCGCGGCCGAGTCCTCGAACACGATGCAGTCGGCCGGGTCCACACCCAGCGCGGCGGCGCCCTTGAGGAAGCCCTCGGGGTCGGGCTTGCTCGCCTGGACAGACTCGGCCGTGACGCGTACTGCGGGCATCGGCAGGCCGGCGGCGGTCATCCGGGCCGTGGCCAGGGCTGCGTCGGCGGAGGTGACGAGGGCGTGCGGCAAGCCGTCGAGCGCGGCCATGAACTCCGGGGCGCCCGCGACCGGGACCACGCCGTCGGTGTCGGCGGTCTCGCGGGCCAGCATCACCGCGTTCTCGGCGTGGTTGAGCTCCATCGGGCGGTCCGGCAGCAGGACGGCCATGGTGGCGTAGCCCTGGCGGCCGTGGACCACCTTGAGGGCCTCCTCCGGGTCCAGCCCGTGGGACACCGCCCAGTCCCGCCAGCAGCGCTCGACCACCACGTCGGAGTTGACGATGGTGCCGTCCATGTCCAGGAGCAGGGCCTTGGCGGTGAGGACGACGGGCGCGGTGGTGGTGCTGGCCGGCATCGGCTGGGCTCCAGACGGGGCGGGAAAAGAGAACAAGTGGTTCCGCCCACCGGTCAGGGAGTGAAGGCGGAACCACTTTGTTCCTCCACGATACAAAAGAGGAGCGGTCCGCGCCACCGAGCGTCGTGTGAGCCTCGTCCCTAACCCTCCAGTGCCCTGCGTGTCGCGGGGCCGTAGACGCCCCACTCCTCGTCGATGTCGTTGTTGTACTGGAAGGTCGACACGGCGTTCTCCACCCTCCAGTCGAACTTTCCGTTGAACTTGCCGCTGTACAGGCCACGCGCCGCCAGCAGCCGCTGCAGTCTCTCCACCTCCGCGCCCGAGTCCCCGTACCGCAGGGTCGGCCCCTGTGGGGGCGGCGTGGGGCTGGGGGCGCGGGGCGGGGTCGGTGACGGGGTCGTGGAAGGGGACGCCGACGAGCGGGACGTGCTCGGTGAGGGGGACGGGGACGCCGACTTGGAGGCACTCGGTGACGGTGAGCGTGAGGGCGAGGCCGACCGGGACGGACCGGTCGTCCGGATGGTCGAGCTCGGGGACGGCTCGGCCGGGGCCAGGCTCGTCACGGGCGCCGAGGCCTTCGCGTCCAGCAGGGCCGTGTCGCTCCCGGCGGAGCCCGGCAGCACCAGGAGCGCCACTGCGGTTCCGCCGAGGGCGACCACTGCGCCGGATGCGATGACGAGCGGCAGCAGCCGCCTGAAAGCCGGGCCGGTCCGCTTCTCCGGGCCCCCGCCCCCACCTCCTCCGCCGCCGGGTCTGGGACCGGGGTACGGGACCGCCCGGAGCCGTGCCGTCTCGGCCGGGTCCGGCGCGAGGGCCGGGTCGTCCGGCCACGGCTGGTGCGCCGGTGCCGCGGGTATCCCGTACGCCGGGGTGTCGTCCTGCGGCGGCTGGACGACCGCCCGCGCCACCGGCGGCGGGGGCGCCTCGTCGTCGGGCTCGCGGGGGTCGGGCAGCGTTACGTACGGACGGATGCGCAGGGGGTCGAAACCCGCACCCGGTGCACACCGGCAGGCGGCACCGCGGGCACCGCAATCTGGACAGTGTTTACCGTTCACTGGAATCCCTCCCTGGACACTGCCAGCGATTATGCAGACCCGCCGGGCGCCTCCCAACCCCTGCCGAGAGGCCATAACCGGACACACCACGCAGGATGGAGATGTTGATCTGGCCAGAGGAGGCATCGATGGCTCAGGACGTGACCACGGAACCCGGGGGACCCGGTCCGGGTCCGAAACGCTCCGGACCCGCCGCCGAACACTCCTCTCGCGAGGTCCTCGTCTCCATCAGCGCCCTCCTCCTGGGCCTGCTGATCGCCGCACTCGACCAGACCATCGTGTCCACCGCCCTGCCGACCATCGTGAGCGAGCTCGGCGGCATGGCCCACCTGTCCTGGGTGGTCACCGCCTACATGCTCGCCTCCACCGCCGCCACACCCCTGTGGGGCAAACTCGGCGACCAGTACGGGCGCAAGAAGCTGTACCAGTACGCCATCGTCCTCTTCCTCATCGGCTCCGCCCTCTGCGGCCTCGCCCAGAACATGCCCCAGCTGATCGGTTTCCGCGCCATGCAGGGCCTCGGCGGCGGCGGACTCATCGTGCTGTCGATGGCGATCGTCGGCGACATCGTCCCGCCCCGCGAACGCGGCAAGTACCAGGGCCTCTTCGGCGGCGTCTTCGGCGCGACCAGCGTGCTCGGCCCACTGCTGGGCGGGCTGTTCGTCGACCAGTTGTCCTGGCGCTGGGTCTTCTACATCAACCTCCCCATCGGTCTCGTCGCACTCGCCGTCATCGCCGCCGCGCTGCACATCCCGGCGCGCCCTTCGAAGCACACGATCGACTACCTCGGCACCTTCCTCATCGCCTCGGTCGCCACCTGCCTCGTGCTGGTCGCCTCCCTCGGCGGCACCACCTGGGCGTGGGGCTCGGCCCAGATCATCGGCCTCGCGGTGCTCGGCCCGGTGCTGCTCGTCGCCTTCGTCCTCGTGGAGCGCAAGGCCGCCGAACCCGTCCTTCCGCTGAAACTGTTCCGCATCCGCACCTTCACCCTCTGCTCGGTGATCAGCTTCATCGTCGGCTTCGCCATGTTCGGAGCGATGGTCTACCTGCCGACCTTCCTCCAGATCGTCCAGGGCGTCTCGCCGACCATGTCCGGCGTCCACATGCTGCCGATGGTCGTCGGCATGCTGATCTCCTCCACGGCCTCCGGCCAGATCGTCAGCCGCACCGGCCGGTGGAAGGTCTTCCCCATCGCCGGCACCGCCGTCACCGCCGTCGGCCTGCTCCTGCTGCACCAGCTGCACCGCACCAGCTCCACCTGGGAGATGAGCGCCTACTTCTTCGTCTTCGGCGCGGGACTCGGCCTGGTCATGCAGGTACTCGTACTCGTGGTGCAGAACGCCGTCACCTACGCCGACCTCGGCGTCGCCACCTCCGGTGCCACCTTCTTCCGCTCCATCGGCGCCTCCTTCGGCGTCGCCATCTTCGGCACGATCTTCACCAACCGGCTCGACGACACACTGGCCGCCTCACTCGCGGGCGTCACGCTGCCGCCCGGAGCCGGCGTCGGCGATCTGGAGGCCGACCCGCGGGCCATCGGCGCGCTCCCCCCGGAGTTGCAGCCCCGCGTGCTCGACGCCTACGCCACCGCCATCACGGACGTCTTCCTCTACGCCGTGCCGATCGTCCTCATCGCCTTCGTGGTCGCCTGGTTCCTCAAGGAGGACAAGCTCCGCGCCTCGGTCACCGCGCCCGATGTGACCGAGACCCTCGCCTCCAACCCCGTGGAGCGTTCCTCCCGCGACGAGGTCGCCCGCGCGCTGTCCGTCCTCGGCACCAAGGAGGGCCGCCGGCACGTCTACGAAAAGATCACCGAGAAGGCCGGCTACGACCTGCTTCCCGCCACCAGCTGGCTGCTGCTGCGCATCAACAAGTACGGCTCCGCCGAGCCCGCGATGCTCGCCGACCGCACCATCGTGCCGCTGAAGGTCATCACGGACGCCGGCCGCCAGGCCGAGGAGCGCGGGCTCGCCGTACGGGACGGGCTGGCGCTCGTCCTGACCGGCAAGGGGCGCGAGGCTGCGGCCGAACTCGCCGCCGCCCGAGAGGAGTCCCTCGCCGAACTGCTCGGCGACTGGTGGGGCCCGGACCGCCCGACCGACCTGGTCAAGCTGGTCCGCGAGATCAACACCGAGCTCTGCGGATCCGACAGCGAGGAGCCCTATGACGCCCTTTCGCGCCGGGACCACGCCGCGCACTAGCGCCCCCTGAGCGCCATCCGCCCGACGGCGCCGAAGGGCCGGGGCGCGAGAGCCGGAGCGGGTCAGACCAGGCGCTTCTCGAACCAGTGCTCCGCATACGGGCCCGAGTTGTAGGCGGGTATCTCCGCATACCCGTGCCGCGCGTACAACGCCCGGGCCTCCACCAGGTCCGAGCGGGTGTCCAGCCGGACCCGCCCGGCACCCAGCGCACGGGCCTGCGCCTCCAGGACTTCGAGCAGGGCCGCCCCGCCGCCGGTACCACGGGCGCGCCGGTCGACGTACACCCGGGTGAGCTCGGCGGTGACGGGGTCGAGCAGGCGTATCCCGCCGCACGCCAGGGGCTCGCCACCCAGCCGGCCGACCACGAACTGGCCCGTCGGCGGGACCAGGCCGCCATCCGGGAAGTCCAGGAGGCACTGATCGATCTCGGCTTCCGTGACGGTCCGTTTCCAGTACCGGCCGGCGATCTCCGCGTAGTACGCGCGCCGCAGGAGGGTGGCGTCGGGGGTGGTGTACGGCTCGGGGGCCACGGTCCATGCGGGGGCCGGGGCGGGGACGGAGGCGGGGGCCGGGGTGTGGGTGGCGTGTTCGCTGTGAGTGGTCATGGCGTCATTGTGGAGTTCGCCGCGGATCTCCCGCGTGGAATATCCACAGCGCCGGGCCGATGATAGGAAAAAGGGGCGAACCGTGCATACCTGGAGGGTGTGAGTCACCATGTCCGAGCATCCCGACTGTGCCCTGATCCGCCGCGGCTACGAGGCCTTCGCCAAGGGCGACATGGAGACATTGAGCTCGCTGTTCACGGCCGATGTGATCCACCACGTGCCCGGAAACAACCCGCTCTCCGGGCACCACAAGGGGCGGGAGAACGTCATCGACCTCTACCGCCGGCTCGGATCGGAGACGAACGGCACCTTCCAGGTGCACCTGGAATCGGTGCTCGCGGACGGGCGGGGCCACGTGATGAGTTTCCACACGGCGCGCGGCGACCGCGGCGACCGTGGGATCGAGATCCACGAGGGCCTCTTCTTCACCATCATCGGCAACAAGATCACCGACATCGACCAGTGCACCGCGGACATCGACGAGGCAGACGCCTTCTGGAGCTGAGCCCGGACAGAGCCGCAGAAAGAGCCGCAGACCGAGCTGGAGACCGAGTCCGGACGGAGCGCGGACGGAGCGCGGACGGAGCCCGGGCCGCGGACGGAGCCCGGGCGGAGACGGGAAAGGCCCGGGGCGCGTGCCCCGGGCCTCCCGACCGCGTCAGGCCTTCTTCGGCGCCGCCTGCTGTACGACCTCGAACGACCACACCGAAGACCCGGAAGCCGCCGGCTTCGGCCGCTCGCCGCCGCCCGCACCGCCCGCACCACCCTGGTGAGCGGCCTTCATCGGCCCCTCCATCCACGCCTGGAAGTCCTCCTCGGACCGCCACCGCGTGTAGACCAGGTACTGGTCGGTGCCCTCCACGGGGCGCAGCAGCTCGAACCACTCGAACCCGTCGGAACCCTCCACGGCGCCCGCCCGCGAGGCGAAGCGCTGCTCCAGCACCTCCCGCTGCTCGGCGGGGACGGTCAGCGCGTTGATCTTCACGATGCTCATGCGGGCCATCCTAGGTATCCCGCGCGGGATATCGTCGTCCAGGTAATGGAACGGGGCACTAAACGCGGCAGCCGGGCGAAGTCGGGGTTGCGGTCAACAGGGCGGGAGGCCGGCGAGGCGTGGCTAACGCGGCAGAGCACAGCGGTGCGAACGGACATGCCGGGGTCATAGGCGGTAGCGGCAGGCTCGGGGCGGCGCGCCTCCTCCTGTGGGCGCTGGCGGGCGCCCTCGCCGTCAGACAGGCCGCCGCCGTGCTGCGCGTCCCACCGGGCGAGTGGCTGAGCGGCTTCCACCTCCCAGGCGGCCTGCCCGGCTCGCTCTACGACGCGGGCCAGTTCACGGGCACGCCGTTCGCCGGGCTGGTCCTCAAGCCGCTCCTCGGCCTCGCCGCGCCGTCGCTGGAGGCCGCCTGGATCGCCGTGACGCTGCTGTTCGTCGCCGCCATCGGCCTGGTCGCCGCGCGCGGCCTGCCCGACCCCGTCCCGCGCCGCACCGCCCTGCTCGCCGCGCCCGTGCTGACCGCCCTGATGATGGTCTCGCTGCCCGTCCGCGAGGCCGCCTCACCCGGCCGGACCGCCATCCTGCCCGTGCTGTTGGTGCTGCTGGCGGTCTTCCGCGTGCCCGGCGAACGCCCGGCCGGCTTCCTCGTCGGCCTCGCCGCCGCCCTCCAGCCCGCCCTGCTGCTCTTCGCCCCGCTGCTGTGGCTCACCGGCCGCCGGGCCACGGCCAGGTCCGCCGCCGTGACCTTCGCCGGGGCAACTGCCCTGACCTGGGCGGCGATGCCCCGCGACTCCTGGACGTACTGGGTCGAGCGCCTGGCCGGCACCGGCCTCGGCGTGGCCCCCGACCACCTCGCCAACCAGTCCGTGCACGGGGCGCTGCTGCGCCTCGGCCTGACCGGACCCGCCGAGATCCTGCTGTACGCGGCCCTCGCGGCCGCGGTCGTCTGGATCGGCCTGCGCCGCGCGGCCCGCTACGCCGCCGACGGGCAGCTGCTGCTCGCCGTCGCCGTCACCGGCTGCGTGGCCGTCGCGGTGTCCCCGACGGGCTGGCGCCACCAGCTGCTGTGGGTGCTGCTCGCCGTCGCGGGCAAGGTCGGCCGGCGCGCCGCCGACCGGCCCGTATGGCCGGTGGCCGTGGTCCTCGCCATGACCCTGCCGAGCGACGTGCTGCTGCCGAACCTGGCCGCGCTGGCCCCCGTACGCGACAACGTGCTGCTCCTCGCCGCGCTGGCCGCGGCCTGCGCGGTGCCGTTCCTGCCGCGCTCGTCGTCGTACTGGCGCGAACCCGTCCCGACGGACTACGGGCGTCCCGCTGCCGCCAGGTGGTCGCGGGTGCCGCTGCTGCCGTTCTGGCGGCGCGTGCTCTCCCGCCCCAACCTGCTGCTGGAACTCCTGCTGATACGGGTCGGCTACTCGATCTACTCGCACATCAGGGCCGCGGCGCCCACCAGCCGCTCGCTCGCCGAGGGCAACGGCAGCCAGATCCACGGCATCGAGCGGGCGCTGGGCATCGACATCGAGCACGCCGTGAACCACGCCGTCGTGAACACGCCCTGGCTGGAGGCGTTCTTCAACTTCTACTACACCTCCTTCCACTTCGTGGTCCCGCTGACGATCCTGGCGGTCCTGTACTGGCGCCGGCCGGGCGACTACCGCTGGGCGCGGGCCTCGCTGGGGCTGGCCACCGTGCTGGCGCTCATAGGGTTCTGGCTCTACCCGCTCGCGCCGCCGCGGCTGATGCCCGGCCTCGGCTTCATCGACACCGTCCACGGGCCGCAGGACCTCGCCAATCCGTCGTACGGGGCCATGACCGCGATCTCCAACCAGTACGCGGCGATGCCCTCGCTGCACTTCGGCTGGTCGCTGTGGTGCGGGATCGTGATCGTGGTGCTCGCGCCGAAGGGCTGGCAGAAGCTGCTGGGGGCGCTGCATCCGCTGATCACGGTGTGCGCGATCGTCGCGACCGCCAACCACTGGGTGCTCGACGCGGTGGGCGGCGCCGTCGTGGTGGCCGCCGGATTCGGGCTCGTGTACGCGCTGTCCGGGCCGCGTCGGCTGAGTACGGGACTTCCCGTGCAGCGCACGGCCGGGCAGGACGCCGAGGCCGGCGAGGGCGGCGAGGGCGGCGAGGACGGCGGGGACCGGGAGCGGCGGATCCACGTTCCGGCCCGGGCGAGGTAGGCACAGCGGGCCGACGGCGGGTAGGCGGCGAGTCGGCGGACGTCGTCCCCGCCCGCCGTCGCTGAGCGCGCGGACGCGGAGTACGGGCTGAGCGGGCCGAAGGGGCGCCGGGGCACAGCTGCCCCGGCGTCCCTTCGGCTGGATCGCCGCTGTCAGTCAGGATCGCCCCGCTCGGGCCGGGCCGCCACCCGAGGGGGTGCGGGTCCGCTGCCGGGGTTCCGCCCCGGACCGCGCGCCTCAAGCGCCGGCGGGCTGGGGAGCGGGCCCCGCGCCGCATGGGTCGGCTCGGCTGGGGGCCGCTGCGAAGGCCGGCGGAGCCGGATGTGGCCGGGACGGGCTGGGCCGGAGGTGCCGGTGGGGGCCTGGAGAGTGGGGACCAGCGGACGGCAGGGGCCGGGGCGTGGGGGGAGTGGCCCCTGCCGTCCTGGGTCACGGGTCAGCCGTGGATCAGCCGTGGCTGACCCGGAGTTCCTTGATGCCGTTGAGCCAGGCCGCGCGCAGGCGGCGCGGGTCGCCGGTCAGGCGGAGGTCGGGCAGGGCGTCGGCCAGGGCGTTGAAGATCAGGTCGATCTCCATGATGGCCAGGGACTTGCCGAGGCAGAAGTGGGGACCGCCGCCGCCGAAACCGAGGTGGGGGTTGGGGTCGCGGGTGATGTCGAAGGCGTCGGGGTTCTCGAAGACCTCGGGGTCGTGGTTGGCGGAGGAGTAGAACAGCCCCACCCGGTCGCCCGCCTTGATCTTCTGGCCGCCCAGCTCCGTGTCCTGGGTGGCGGTGCGCTGGAACGACACCACCGGCGTGGCCCAGCGCACGATCTCCTCCGCCGCCGTCGCCGGACGGGTCGCCTTGTACAGCTCCCACTGGTCGGGATGGGTCAGGAAGGCGTGCATGCCGTGGCTGATGGCGTTGCGGGTGGTCTCGTTGCCCGCGACCGCCAGCAGCAGTACGAAGAAGCCGAACTCGTCGGAGCCCAGGTTGCCCTGGCCCTCGGCGGCCACCAGCTGCGTGACGATGTCGTTGGCCGGGCACTCCTTGCGCGCGGCGGAGAGGTTCATGGCGTAGCCGATGAGCTCCATCGCCGCGTTGGAGCCGACCTCCTCGGTGATCGCGTACTCCGGGTCGTCGTAGGCGATCATCTTGTTGGACCAGTCGAAGATCTTGGAGCGGTCCTTCTGCGGTACGCCGATCAGCTCCGCGATCGCCTGCAGCGGGAGCTCGCACGCCACCTGCGTGACGAAGTCGAAGCTGCCGTCGCCCGCGACGCCCGTCGCCTCCGTGACGATCCTGCGCGCCCGGTCGCGCAGCGCCTCCTCCAGACCGCGGATGGCCCGCGGGGTGAAACCGCGCTGCACGATCTGGCGTACGCGCGTGTGTTCCGGCGGGTCCATGTTCAGCATGATCAGCCGCTGGGCATCGATCTGCTCACGCTGGATGTGCTCGTTGAATCGGATGATCGCCGTGTTCGTGGTGGAGGAGAAGAGCTCCGGGTGCGTGGAGACGTACTTGACGTCCGCGTGCCGGGTCACGGCCCAGTAGCCCTCGTCGTCGAAACCGGTGATGCCCCGCCGCTGCGGACACCACCACACGGGTGCGGTCTGCCGCAGCCGTGCGAACTCCGGAAGCGGGACCCGGCTCTGGAGCAGGTCGGGGTCGGTGGCGTCGAAGCCTTCGGGCAGCGCGGGGCATGACATCGGGCGACTCCAAAGTCTGACGGCCCATCAGAAGTTGGCTCGAAGGTAGTAACGAGTTCTAGAAGTGACAAGGGCCGCAGCGCCAACTGTTGCGTGTGGAATCCGTGCAGGGCGCGTGCAAGACCCTTGCGTGGCGGGGCATGAGGTCATAAGACTGCGGGGAGAAGTAGAACGCGTACTAGTTCGGGCGGGGCGCCGGGACGGCCCGCCGCGTCGGCACAGTGCAGGAGAGGACGAGCTCATGGCCGCGGAACCCGTCATCGTCGAAGCCGTACGCACCCCCATCGGCAAGCGCGGGGGCGCGCTCGCCAACCTCCATCCCGCTTACCTGCTCGGCGAGACCTACCGCGAACTGCTCGCCCGTACCGGAATCCAGCCCGACTGCGTCGAGCAGATCGTCGGCGGAACCGTCACGCACGCAGGCGAGCAGTCGATGAACCCCGCCCGCAACGCCTGGCTCGCCATGGGGCTCCCGTACGAGACGGCCGCGACGACCGTGGACTGTCAGTGCGGCAGCTCCCAGCAGGCCAACCACATGGTCGCCAACATGATCTCCGGCGGGGTCATGGACATCGGTATCGCCTGCGGGGTCGAGGCCATGAGCCGCGTACCGCTCGGCTCCGGATCCAAGCACGGCCCGGGCAAGCCCTTCCCGGACGAGTGGAACGTCGACCTCCCGAACCAGTTCGAGGCCGCCGAACGCATCGCCCGCAACCGGGGCCTGACCCGCGAGGACGTCGACCGGCTCGGGGTGCGCTCCCAGGAGCGGGCCGCCGCCGCCTGGGCCGAGGAGCGGTTCAAGCGCGAGACCTTCGCCGTGCAGGTGCCGACGACGGAGGAGGAGCAGGCCGCCGGACAGGGCATGTGGCGGCTCGTCGACCGCGACGAGGGCCTGCGCGACACCAGCATGGAGGCCCTGTCCCGGCTCAAGCCGGTCATGCCGACCGCCGTGCACACCGCCGGGAACTCCTCGCAGATATCCGACGGTGCCGCCGCCGTGATGTGGGCCTCGCGCAAGATGGCCCGCGCGCTCAAGCTCAGGCCGCGCGCCCGGATCGTCGCCCAGACGCTGGTCGGCGCCAACCCGCACTACCACCTGGACGGGCCGATCGACGCGACACGGGCCGTGCTCGGCAAGGCGGGGATGTCCCTGAAGGACATCGACCTGGTCGAGATCAACGAGGCCTTCGCCTCCGTCGTCCTCAGCTGGGCCCAGGTCTTCGACCAGGACCTGGAGAAGGTCAACGTCAACGGGGGCGGCATCGCGCTCGGCCACCCCGTCGGCGCCACCGGCGCCCGGCTGATCACCACCGCGCTGCACGAGCTGGAGCGCCGGGACAAGGAATTCGCGCTGATCACCATGTGCGCCGGCGGCGCGCTGGCGACCGGAACGATCATCCAGCGCCTGTGACGCGCCGCCGGTGCCCGTGGTGCCGCCCGTGCCACCGCCCGTGACACCGCCCGTGACTCCGCCTGTGAGGCGCCTCTGAACCCCGTGGGATGGGATGCAGAAGGCCCCGGCGGCCGGACCTGGGGAGGCCGGCCACCGGGGCCTTCGTATGTCTGCTGTCTGCTGTCCGCTGGTGGCTTAGTACCAGTGGTTGGCCTGCCAGAAGTTCCAGGCACCGACCGGGCTGCCGTAGCGCTCGTTCATGTAGTCCAGGCCCCACTTGATCTGGGTGGCCGGGTTGGTCTTCCAGTCCGAGCCCGCGGAGGCCATCTTCGACGCCGGCAGGGCCTGGACCAGGCCGTACGCGCCGGAGGAGGCGTTGGTGGCGGTGGGGTTCCAGCCGCTCTCGTGCGAGACGATCTTGTCGAAGGCGGCGAACTGGGCCGGGTCCTTGATCATCTGCTGGGCGATCGCCTTGGCGCTCGTCGGGGCGGCCTGCGCGGGAACCGCGGCCAGCATGGAACCGGCGACACCCAGGGCGACGACGGTACCCGCGAGGGTCTTCTTGGAGGCGGCGATGCGGCGGATGACGGCGTTGGACACGGATTGACCTTCCGAAGGGGACAAGGGCGGTCGCAGGCATGCCGAAGACATGCGTGAGCCACTCACGCGAAGGAGAGGGGTTCGACGGCGGGAGGGTGAAGTACCGAAGTACCCCTGCCGCCCTGCGACTCATCCAGTTCTACAGAGCCCCCGGGGACCTGGCAACGAGCCCGCCTACTAGCGGACCTCGCAGCGGGGGCGCTGCGGACTCCCTCCTCGCTCACCGGTATCGGTGCAGGTGGAGGGGCTGCGGAGGGGGTGATATGTTCCCGAAAAGGGCTACTACCCCTTTTCGTATGTGACGTGGGTCCTATGGGGCGGCTCACCGTCGAGGGGCCCGGATCTCACCCTTTGTGGTCGTTCGTGCCCCTTCAAGGGTTGTGGTCGGGGCTGCTCCCGGCCCCCGATTCGAAGGTGACGGGCGCGTCGAAGGCCGCCTTGCGAGTCGCCCGCCGCAGGGCCTTCAGCAGTGCGGCGCCGAGCGTGAGCGTCAGTACGACGGTCAGCGCGGCCCGGCCCAGGTCCCAGCCCACCGACGTCGCCAGGCAGTACGCGGCGAAGCGCGCCAGGTTCGCCGCCACCGGCTCACCGGGGTGGAAGGAGATGCCCTGCCCCATGCCCTGAAGGATCACCCAGCCCTGCAGGTTCATGATCGTGCCGTACGCGAACGAACCCGCGAAGCCGTACGCCGCCAGCATCCCGAGCTCCGCCCGGCCGCGGATCCGGTCCGAGCCCGGCAACAGCCCGGCGCCCAGCGAGAACCAGCCCATGGCCAGCATCTGGAACGGCATCCACGGACCGACCCCGCCCGTCAGCAGGGCGGACGCGAACATGGTCACCGAGCCGAGCACGAAGCCGAAGCCGGGACCGAGGACACGCCCGCTGAGCGCCATCAGGAAGAACATGGGCTCCAGGCCGGCCGTGCCCGCGCCCAGCGGCCGCAGCGCCGCCCCGACGGCGGCGAGCACCCCGAGCATCGCCACCGCCTTGGCGTCCATGCCGTCGTCGGCGACGGTCGCGACGACGACGGCGACGAGGAGGGGCAGGAGCGCGGCGAAGAGCCAGGGGGCGTCCTGGGAGTGCGCGAGGCCGGACTGGCGGTCGGCGAGGAGCGGCCAGCCGAAGGCCGCGATGCCGATGAGGGTGACGAGGACCAGGGCGGCGGCGGCCCGCGGCCCGATCCGGACGGGGCGGGGCGCCCGGCGGGGCGCGCGGCGGGGTGTGGAGCGGGCGACGGGGCGGTTCACGGGGTGTCCGCCAGGGCCAGGGCTTCGGCGACCTGGCCCACCGTGAGCCAGTGGCCGGGCGCCAGGACCTTCGCCACTTGCGGCGCGAACGCGGGGGAGGAGACGACGACCTCCGCGGTCGGGCCGTCTGCGACGATCTCCCCGCCGGCCAGCACGACCACGCGGTGGGCCAGCTCGGCGGCGAGTTCCACGTCGTGCGTGGCCAGGACGATGGCGTGGCCCTGCGCGGCGAGCGAGCGGAGGATCTCGATCAGGCGGGCCTTGGCGGCGTAGTCCAGGCCGCGGGTGGGCTCGTCGAGGAGCAGCAGGGCGGGCCGGCCGGTGAGGACCAGCGCCAGGGCGAGGGCCAGGCGCTGGCCCTCGGACAGATCGCGGGGATGGGTGTCGTCGGGGACGTCCGGGAGCAGGTCGGACACCAGGTCCCGGCAGGTACCGGGGGCCGCGCCCGCGTCGGAGTCGGCGGCGGCGCACT
Source organism: Streptomyces sp. NPDC056224 (assembly GCF_042267665.1). NCBI lineage: Bacteria > Bacillati > Actinomycetota > Actinomycetes > Kitasatosporales > Streptomycetaceae > Streptomyces > Streptomyces sp. NPDC056224. Next base: position 8,257 of record NZ_JBHJTK010000007.1, on the reverse strand, counting down.
CGGCGGCCACCGTGTCGGCGTAGAGGAGGTCGCGGGGTTCCTGCGGGACGAGGCCGACGCGGCGGACCATCTCGGCCGGGGCCGTGCGGTGGGGGGTGCGGCCGCCGACGGTCACCTGGCCGGTGGTGGGGGCGAGGGTGCCGACGAGGGTCGAGAGCAGGGTGGACTTGCCGGCGCCGTTGCGGCCCATGAGGGCCACGGTCTCGCCGGCCGCCACCGTGAGGTCGATACCGCGCAGGACTTCGGCGCGGCCGCGGCGCACACCGAGGTGGCGGGCCTCGGCGGCCTTGCCGTCCGTCGCCGGGGCGGGCCCGGCGGGGGTCGGCCGGCCCCGGCGGAGCAGGCGCGAAAGCAGCCCGGGGGCTGCGCTGCCAGCGACTCCGCCCCCGGACCCCGGCGCCTCGAACGCCGGCGGGGCCGGATGCCGCTGATGCGGTGCGCCTGGCGCGGGGTTCCCCCGGGCCGGGCCCGTCGAACCGGCGGCAGCAGACAGGCGGTCCCGGAGCGGCGCGGCCCGGCGGCGGGCGTCGCGGATCGAGAGGGGGAGCGGGGACCAGCCCGCGAGGCGGCCCAGCGAGACCACCGGAGGATGGACCGGGGAGACGGCCATGATCTCGGCCGGGGTGCCGAGGACCGGGGCCGCGCCCGGGGCGGGCAGGAGCAGCACCCGGTCGGCGTACTGGACCACCCGCTCCAGCCGGTGCTCCGCCATCAGGACGGTGGTGCCGAGGTCGTGGACCAGGCGCTGGAGGACCGCCAGGACCTCCTCCGCCGCCGCCGGGTCGAGGGCCGAGGTGGGTTCGTCCAGGACCAGGACCTTCGGGTGCGGGGTCAGGACCGAGCCGATCGCGACCCGCTGCTGCTGCCCGCCGGACAATGTCGCGATCGGGCGGTCGCGCAGCTCGTTCAGACCCAGGAGGTCGAGGGTTTCCTCGACCCGGCGGCGCATCACCGCAGGTGGCAGGCCCAGGGACTCCATCCCGTAGGCCAGCTCGTCCTCGACGACGTCCGTCACGAAGTGCGCCAGGGGGTCCTGGCCGACCGTGCCCACCACGTCGGCGAGTTCCCGCGGCTTGTGGGTACGGGTGTCGCGGCCCGCGACCGTCACCCGGCCGCGGAGCGTGCCCCCGGTGAAGTGCGGGACCAGCCCGGAGACCGCCCCCAGCAGGGTGGACTTGCCGACCCCCGACGGGCCGACGAGCAGCGTCAGCTCCCCCTCGGGGACCACCAGGTCGACGTTCCGGAGGGACGGGCCGGCCGCGCCCTCGTACGTGACGGAGACCTGCTCGAAGCGGATCACAACGACGCCTCCTTGGGCGGTACGGGGGCCACGAGCGCGGGCAGCAGGCCGATCAGGATCGCGGCCGCCGGCCAGAGCGGCAGCGAGGGCGCGACCAGCGGGACCACACCCGGGCTCAGGGCCCCGGGGTCGCGGGTGCCCGCGTGGACGAGGAGGGCGGCGACGGCCGCGCCCGACCCGGCGACCAGCCAGGCGCGCGCACCCCAGCGGTCGGGCCGGTAGCGGGTCCGCACCGACCGGCGCCCGCCGAGGCGCAGGCCGGCGAGGGCCAGCGCCAGGCCGATGCCGAGCACCGGGAGCCCGTACGCGGCCCCCTGCGCGGCGAGCAGCCCGTACGTGCCGGCGCACATGCCGAGCAGGCCGCCGAGGGTGAGGACGTTGGTGGTGTGCCGGACGGCGGGCGGCACGTGCGCGGTGCGCCCGTACCCGCGCGCGTCCATCGACGCGGCCGTGGCGACGGAACGTTCGAGGGCGCCTTCGAGGACCGGGAGACCGATCTGGAGGATGGCCCGCACCCCGCCGGTGGGGCGGCCGCGCAGCCGGCGGGCCGTCCGTAGGCGGACGACGTCGGCGACCAGGTTCGGCGCGAAGGTCATCGCGACGACGACGGCGACCCCCGCCTCGTAGAGGGCGGCCGGGAGGGACTTCAGGAGCCGGGCCGGGTTGGCGAGGGCGTTCGCGGCGCCCAGGCAGACGAGCAGGGCGGCCAGCTTGGCGCCGTCGTAGAAGGCGAAGACCAGCTGCTCGGCGGTGACCTTGCCGCCGAAGCGGATGCCCTGGGCCCAGGCCGGGAGGGGGAACTCCGGGAGGACGAACAGGACGTGCGAGCCGGGTATGGGGGAGCCGAGGAGCATGGAGAACAGCAGGCGCAGGCCGATGACGACGAGGCCGAGCTTGAGGAAGGCCCCGTAGGAACGGGCCCAGGGGGCGGAGGTCCGGCGGGCCGCGACCACGTAGCCGGCGACGCCGACGATCAGGCCGAGGAGGAGGGGGTTCGTGGTGCGGGAGGCCGCGGTGGCGAGGCCGAGGGCCCAGAGCCACCACGCTCCCGCGTGCAGGGCCGTGGCCCGGTCGGCCCGGGGTGCCTCCCAGCGCCTGCGGCGGTCGTACGAGGGCCCGCGCGCGGGATCCGGCGCCCCGGGCGGGTTCCGCCGGGTCGGGGTCGCGCCGCCGGCCACGGCTCCGGCGGAGGCGCCCCCGCCCCCGGGCCGCGCCGGTCCGGTTCCGGTGGCCGGTCCGGTTGCGGCGCCCGGTCCGGGAGTGGTGCCCGGGTCGGGAACGGTGCCCGGGTCGGGAACGGTGGCCAGGTCGGGAACCGAGTCAGGTCCGGGATCGGTTGTGGTGCCCGGTCCGGTTGCGGAGCCGAGGTCGGGAAGAGCGGCCGGGTCGGGAACGGCGGCAGCCCCGGTTGCGGTGGCCGGTCCGGGAGTGGTGCCCGGGTCGGCACCGGTGCCCTGTCCGGGAACGGTGCCGGGCCCGGTTGCGGTGGACGGTCCGGGAGTCGGGGCCGGGGTCGGGGCGGGGCCGGGGGTGTCGGACGGGCCGACCCCGACCGGGCCGGCGGGAGCGGGCGGGGTCGGGTCGGCGGCGTCGGGGGACGTCATCGGGTGCGGCGGCGGGACTGCCAGACGGCGGCCGCGGCCAGGGCGGCCACCGCCGCGATGCCCGCCAGGAGGCCCGCCGACGGGCCGCCGTCCTCCTTCTCCCCGGTGGCCACGGGCTCGGCCCCCGGGGCATCGGGCATCGGCTCGCCACACCCCTGCTTCGGGTAGCCCGACACCGCGCACAGCAGCGCCGCGCTGTTGTAGCGCAGCGGTTTGGCGACCGCCGCCAGCGCCTCGGCCGCCGTGGCCTCCGGGGCCACCTGCGCGCAGGCCGTGCGCGGCTCCGGCCCCGGCGGGGCTTCGCCCGCCGGGGCGTCCGCCGGGACGCCGAAGTCGATGACCAGCGCCACCCGCTTCGTCCCCTCGGCCGCAGGGGTCGCCGCGCAGATCGCCGTGAAGTCCGCCGCCGCCCGCGGCTGCGCCGCCTCGGCCGACGCGTCCTTGCTCACCGCGAAGCGGAAGCCCTGCACCGAGCCGTCCGCCGGACGGGCCGTCGAGGGGCCCATGGAGGCGTACGCCCACCGGCCGCCCGCGCCGTCCCAGAACGACCAGTAGCGGTAGCTCGAAGCCAGGGCCGGGGCGGAGGCCAGTACGGTCAGCACGGCCCCGAGGGCGAGGGCGAGGGCGAGGGCGAGGGCGAGCGCCGGGGCGAGAGGAGGGCGGCGGCCGGACATCAGAGCTGGTTCTTCTTCTTGCGGCGGCCGCTCAGCAGGATGCCGATGCCCGCGCCGGCCGCGGCGCCCGCGCCGATGATCCACCAGATGTTGTGGCCGCCGGAGGGCTTGTCCTCGTCACCGTCCACCGCGGTCGCGGAGGTGTCCGCGCCCTGCGGGGCCGGGCCCGTCGCGTTCAGTGCCGCCACCAGGTCGGTGCCGCCGAAGGACTTCGGGTCGGTGCCCGTCGCGTGCGCGGCCAGGATCAGCGTGCCGAGGCCCGCCGGGCTGCCCTTCGACCACTGCGCCGAGTTGGCCTTGAGCCATTCCAGGGCGCCCGCCGCCGACTGCTTGTGCCCGGCCGCGGCCAGGGCGATCACCGCGTCGGCGGTGTTGCCGGTGTCCGGGGTCGGCTGGTCCGCGCCCGGGGTCACGGCCGTGAGGTGGCCGTCCTTCTTGAGGGCCTCGGCCAGGTAGCCGGCCGCGCCCTGGGCGGCGGCCACCGGGTCGGCGGCGTCCGCCGGGCAGGCCAGTGCCGCAGCGGGGGTGTCCGTGGTGGCGGGCGCGACGGCCGCGCCCTTGCCGAGGCCGGCCAGCGCGGCGGCGGCCGTGGCGTCGGCGTTGGCGAGCAGCTTGCCCTCGAGCGGCTGGAAGGCGAAGGCGCCCCGGTCGGCGGCGGGCTCGGCGGAGCAGCCCAGCTGGAAGGTGAGCAGCGCCTCGTACGCCGACTTGCCCGCCTTGGACTTGACCTCGGCCGGCTTCTCGCCGGCCGCCACCAGGGCGCTGATCACGATGCCGGTCGAGTTGGCGTCCGTACCGGTGTCCATGGCGCCGCCGGGGTTGTTGCTCCAGCCGCCGTCCTCGCGCTGTACGGACTTCAGCCAGCCGACGGCCTTCTTCACCGTCTCGTCGTGACCGCCGAGCGCGGCCAGCGCCTGCACGGCGGCCGCGGTGGCGTTGGAGTCGATGTACGTCGACGCGTCGCAGGCCTTGGCGGTGTCCGCGCGGAAGGAGGGGAAGGAGCCGTTCGCGCACTGCTGGCCGGTCAGCCAGTCCACGGCCTGCGCGGCGGGCTTGACGCCGACGGTGTGCTGGGCGAGCAGCGCGAAGGACTGCCGCCACACGCCGTCGTACTTCGGGTCGTTCTTGCCGTAGAGCCCGGAGGGGATGACCGGCGGCGCGGAGGGGGAAGCGGGCGGCGCGGTGTCGGCGAGGGCTGCGGGGGCGGCGCCCACGCAGAGCACGGCGGAGGCGGCGAGCGCGGCGGCGCTGCGACGGACGATCATGGGGCGGGTGCCTCTCCTGCTGGGGGGCTGGAGGCAGGCACGCTCAGGCACCGGGCTCCGGCTCCGTTTACCTCGACGGTGCCGGCCGCCGGAGGGCCCGGCGGCACGAGCCGCGCACTTCCGGTACGGGGCATTCCGGCTCCCCGCCGCGGCGGTGCCGAGGGCGGGTCACGGTTGCGGGTCAGCGCCGGAATCTCACCGGCTTCCCCCCGTACAGAGGTGTGGACGACGGGTTCACTCTACCGGCCCGTAACCCGCCCGCCCCGGGGGCGGTGTCCGCCCCGGCCCCTTACAGGGCCCGGTACGTCACGGGGTCGGTGCCCGGGACCGCCTCCGCGCGGCCCTGCTTCACCAGTCGCCGCAGGTGGGCCTCCGCCTCCGAGACCGCGATGTTGCGGGAGCCGTACGGGATCCGGTCCCAGGGCCGGTTCCACTCCATCCGCTCCGCCAGCGCCCAGGGGGTCAGCGGTTCGGCGAGCAGCGCCCACAGTCCGGTGAGCCGCTCCTCGTGGTGGTCGAGGAGTTCCCGTACGCGGGCGGGGGCGTCGGTGAAGGCGTGCTGGTGGGCCGGGAGCACCTCGGCCGGGCCCAGGCGCCCGATGCGTTCGAGGGAGTCGAGGTAGTCCCCGAGGGGGTCGGTGGTACGGATGTCCTCGGGGGCCTCGTACAGGCCGATGTGGGGGGAGATCCCGGGCAGCAGGTGGTCGCCGGAGAAGAGGCGGCCGTTGCCGGGGAGGCCGGCCGGGTGCTGTTCCTCCAGGTGCAGGCAGACGTGGCCGGGGGTGTGGCCGGGGGTCCAGATCGCGCGCAGCCGGCGGCCGGCGAGGGGGAGCAGCTCGGCGGGGACGATCTCCCGGTCGGGGACGGCCGCGCGAAGACCGGGCAGGGTCGGCACGCGGCCGCTCGCGCGGGCGGCGCGCAGCGGGCCGATGTGCTCCTCGGGGGCTCCGGCGGCCGCGAGCTTCTCGCTCATGTAGTCGAACCAGACGCCCGGTTCGGCGGAGCGGGTCCGTACGACGACCTCGGTGTCGGCGGCGTGCATGGCGATCCAGGCTCCGGACGCGGCGCGGACCCGGCCGGACAGGCCGTGGTGGTCGGGGTGGTGGTGGGTGATGACGACGCCGTGGACGTCGGTGACGGTGGTGCCGAGGGCGGCCAGGCCGGCGACGAGGGCGTCCCAGGACGCGGGGTCGTCCCAGCCGGTGTCGACGAGGACCGGGCCGCGGTCGGTGTCGAGGACGTGGACGAGGGTGTGTCCGAGGGGGTTGTCGGGGATGGGGACCTTGATCGCCCACACTCCTCCGCCGTGGTCGGTCACCTGTGGCGTGTCCTGTGACGTGTCCTCTGACATGAGACCCCCTGCTTCCGAGCCGAGCCGAGCCGGACGCTTCCGAGCCGGACGCTTCCGAGCCGAGCCGAACGAGAACTTGTTTCAGTAGTAGCCCAAGTCGACCACCTCCAGGCCTTTCTGACTAGTCGTTGGATCTTCCGGGCTGTTCCGTCCCGGCCGTGGACTCCTCTAACTAGAACTGGTATCAGTTCTGGAACGCCAAGCCGCAGGAGGCATCAGCCATGACCGAGCTCGTGGAACACGGACAACTGTTCATCGGCGGGGAGTGGACGGATCCGCTGGGCACCGACACGATCCGGGTCGTCTCCCCCCACACCGAGCAGGTCATCGGCTCCGTCCCGCACGCCTCGAAGGCCGACGTCGACCGGGCGGTCGCAGCCGCGCGCACAGCGTTCGACGAGGGGCCCTGGCCGCGGATGTCGCTCGACGAACGCGTCGCCGTCGTCTCCCGGATCAAGGACGCCATAGCCGTCCGCCACGAGGAGATCGCCCGTTCCATCAGCTCCCAGAACGGATCCCCGTACTCCTGGAGCGTGCTCGCCCAGGCGCTCGGCCCGATGATGGTCTACGACGCCGCGATCACGGTCGCACGCGCCTATCCGTACGAGGAGCGCCGCCAGGGCGCCCTCGGCCCGATCCTGGTGCGCCGCGAGCCGGTCGGGGTCGTCGCGGCCGTCATCCCGTGGAACGTGCCGCAGTTCGTGGCCGCCGCCAAGCTCGCGCCCGCGCTGCTCTCCGGCTCGACGGTGATCCTCAAGCCCTCCCCGGAGTCCCCGCTCGACTCGTACATCCTCGCCGACATCGCGCGCGAGGCCGGGGTCCCGGAGGGCGTGCTCTCGATCCTGCCCGCCGACCGCGAGGTCAGCGAGTACCTGGTCGGCCACCCCGGAATCGACAAGGTCGCCTTCACCGGCTCGGTCGCCGCAGGCAAGCGCGTGATGGAGGTCGCCGCGCGCAACCTCACCCGGGTCACCCTCGAACTCGGCGGCAAGTCGGCCGCCGTGATCCTGCCCGACGCCGATCTGGACACCGCCATCGCCGGGATCGTGCCCGCGGCCTGGATGAACAACGGCCAGGCGTGCGTGGCCCAGACCCGCGTGCTCGCGCCGCGCAGCCGGTACGGGGAGGTGGCCGAAGCACTAGCGGCGGCGGCCGGGGCCCTGGTGGTCGGCGATCCGCTCGACCCGGCGACCCAGCTCGGCCCGCTCGTGGCCCGGCGCCAGCAGCAGCGCTCCCTGGACTACATCCGCATCGGCCAGGAGGAGGGTGCCAAGGTCCTGGCCGGCGGCGGCCGCCCGGCGGGCCTGGAGCGGGGCTGGTACGTGGAGCCCACCCTCTTCGGCGACGTGGACAACTCCATGCGGATCGCGCGCGAGGAGATCTTCGGTCCGGTCGTCTGCCTGATCCCGTACGGGGACGAGGCGGAGGCGCTGCGGGTGGCCAACGACTCGGAGTTCGGCCTGAGCGGCAGCGTGTGGACGGCCGATGTCGAGCACGGCCTGGACTTCGGCCGTCAGGTCCGGACCGGCACCTTCAACGTGAACACCTTCAGCCTGGACATGCTCGGCCCGTTCGGCGGCTACAAGAACAGCGGCGTGGGCCGGGAGTTCGGCCCGGAGGGACTGAGCGAGTACCTGGAACACAAGATGATCCACCTGCCGGCGACGTACTCACCGGGCGCCGGCGAGGCGGGTGCCTGATGGGTGACCGCTGGCACGTCGAGGTGGACCGGGGGGTCTGCATCGGCTCGGGCATGTGCGTGAACCACGCCCCGGAGGGCTTCGCCCTCGACTCCGCCCGGCAGTCGCACCCGCGCATGCCCGAAACGGACGCGAACGAACCGGTCCTGACGGCGGCGGAGGGCTGCCCGGTGGAGGCCATCATGATCACCCTGGCCGCGACCGGCGAGCCGGTCTTCCCGCCGGAGGAGTAGCCCCCACCCTGTGGAACACGGCCGCGCCGCCGCCAAGGCTTTCCAGGCTGGGAGACGAACCTCCGCCCGCCGGGCCGCGCCGCGCCGCGCCGCGCCGCGCCGCGCCGCGCCGCGCCGCGCCGCGCCGGGC
>NZ_JBHJTK010000006.1:196971-299342 GCF_042267665.1 Streptomyces sp. NPDC056224 | reverse complement strand
GGGCCCCGGGCCGCGGGCCCCCCCGTACACCGGCCGGGGCGGCCCGGGCCCCCCCCTTGGGGGCCCCCCCGCCGGTGGGCGGGGGGCGGGGGGGGGGCCCGTGGAACCACACGGGCCGCGCCCCTTCACTCCCAGTACACGGCGTACGAGATGCGCGGATCAGTCTTCGAAGCGGTCGCCGTGGACCTCACGGGCCTTGTGGGACTGGTCCTTCACGCCCTGCCGGTGCTGCGGGGGACGCTCGGAGACCTGGTCCTCGGTACCTGCCGCCTTGGCCTTGGCCTGCTCCGCGAGCTGCTTCGCCTTGTCCTGGAACTGGTCCTTGATACCCATGCTCTTCACTCCATGAGGGGTGTTGGTGGTGGGGCCTCGACCAGACTTGCACGAGGGGACAGAGCACGCATTTCGATCAGTCACTCCCCGCTACCGGGGGGAGGTGCCCCCGGTGCGCGCCTGTTCGTCCGCGGCCCCGCCCGCCCCCACAAGTCCCTTGGAAACACCGGCCAGTCGCGGCTCGAACCGCTTCATCTCGCGCTGTCCGACGGCTCCGATGATCCCCGGCAGGTAGCCGCGCACGCCCTGCATCCCGCGCAGCCACCACTGCGCGTACACGTGCGCGGAGCGCCGCTCGATGCCCGCGACGATCCGGTCGACGGCCGGGCCCAGCGGGTACGTGCGGTTCGACGGCCAGGGCAGCCGCTGGCGCAGCTCGCGCATGACCTCGTCCCGGTCGGCGCCGCGCACCATGTCGGTGTCGGTCCAGGAGAGGTAGCCGACGCCGACCTTGACGCCCTTGTGGCCGACCTCGGCGCGCAGGCAGTGGGCGAAGGCCTCGACGCCGGACTTGGAGGCGCAGTAGGCGGTCATCATCGGTGCCGGGGTGATCGCGGCGAGCGAGGCGATCTGCAGGAAGTAGCCGCGGCTCTCCGTCAAGGCGGGCAGGAAGGCCCGGGCGGTGACGGCCCCGCCGATGAGGTTGACCTCGATCACCCGGCGCCAGGCGTCGGGGTCGGAGTCGGCGAACGGCCCGCCGGAGGCCACGCCCGCGTTGGCGACGACGATGTCGACCTTGCCGAATCGCTGCTTGACCTCCTGCGCGACCCGGGCCATGGCCTCGTGGTCGGTGACGTCGGCGTACCAGTGTTCGCTGTCGGTGTGCAGCCGTTCGGAGACCTCCTTGAGGGCCTCCGGCTCCAGGCCGACGAGGGCGATCTTCGCGCCGCGCGCGGAGAGCTTGCGGGCGAGCAGTTCACCGACCCCGCGGGCGGCGCCGGTGACGACGGCGACCTGGCCTTCCAGACTGCTGCGAGCGCTCACGGCGTCTTCTCCTTCTCGGTGGGGTTCGGCGCGGGCAGGTACAGGGCGGCCAGCTCGCGCACGGCGTCGGTGACGGTCTCCGGGGCCTCGACCGGCGTCATGTGCCCCGCGCCGGTGATTTCGGTGAGCCCCACGCAGTGCGGGAGCGCGGCCGCGAGCCCGCGGGCGTGCACGACGGGTGTGAGCCGGTCGTCCTTGCCGCCGATGACGGCGGTGGGCACGCCGAGCCGGGCCACGTCGGCGTCCAGGTCCAGTCCGGCCAGTACCCGGGACCACGCGCGGCGGACCGCGGTCGGGCAGGCGTGCACGATGCGGGCACACGCCTCGACCTCGTCCGGCGCGGAACCGGCTCCCATGGTCACGTACTTGAGGACCTTCTTCGCGACGGGCGTGACGGGCCCGAGCGGAGCGCGGGAGCTGAGGACCGCGCCGGTGATGCGCGTCCGCACGCGCCCCGGGCGCAGGGGTACGACGCGCGCCTCCGCGACCAGCCGGGCGCTGCCGGTGCTGCACAGCAGCGCGGCCGCGACGTGTTCGGCGAACTCCGGGCGGGCGGCGGCCGCCATGATCGTCATGCCGCCCATGGAGTGCCCCGCGACGACGGCCCGCTCCCCCGGGGCGAGGGCCGCTTCGAGTACGGCGACCAGGTCGTCGGCGAGGGCGGTGGTGCTGTGCTCCCGGGCAGCGGGGCTGCGCCCGTGGCCGCGCTGGTCGTAGGCGATGACCCGGTGGTCCTTCGCCAGTTCCCGTATCTGGGCGGCCCAGAACGCGGTGGAGCAGGTCCAGCCGTGCGCCAGCACCACGGCCGGCGCGCCCTCGTCCCCGTGGACCTCGACGTGCAGGCGGGCGCCGTCGGCGGAGACGGCGGCGAACGCGCGGCGCGCGACCGGGGGCGCGTACCGGCCCGTGGTGACGTGCGGCGGGCGGCTCACGCGGCGCTCTCCTCGGCAGCGGCCTCGACGGCCGTCCCGGCGGCCGTCTCGGCGGTCGTACCGGCGGTCGTACCGGCCGCTGTCCCGGCCGCCGTCCCGGCCGTCGTCGTCACCGCAGTCTCGGCCGCCGTCTCGGACACCGCCTTCGCCGTGCCCTTGGCGCCCGCCGTCGCGGGGGCCGCCGCGGCGGCCGGAGCGGGCTCACGGTCCCGGACGCGCAGGACCTCGTACTCCGACAGGTCGACGGTCCGCGTCTCCTTGCGGAACTCGCCGGTCGTGCCGGGCCAGACGGTGGTGTTGCGGCCCTGGGCGTCCAGGTACCAGCTGGTGCAGCCGCCGGTGTTCCACACGGTGCGCTCCATCCGGGCCTGCACGTGCCGGTTCCATTGGTTCACGGCGGAGGGTCTGGCCGCGAGCGCGACCCGCCCGCCGGGGCCGCCTCCGTCGAGAAGGGCGAGCTGCCGCAGGTAGTCGGCCATGTAGTTGAGCTGCGACTCGATCATCAGGATCATCGAGCTGTTCCCGAGCCCGGTGTTCGGGCCGATGATCGTCATCCAGTTGGGGAAGCCCGCCGCGGTGGCCCCTCGCAGCGCCTGCATCCCGTCCTTCCACGCGTCCGCGAGGGTCCTGCCCTCCGCGCCCACCACCCGATCGGCGATCGGCATGTCCGTGACGTGGAAGCCGGTGCCGAAGACGATCGCGTCGGCCTCGGTCTCCGTCCCGTCGGCGGCGACCAGGACCGAGCCGCGGACCTCCTTCAGCCCGGAGGCGACCAGGTCCACATCGGGCCGGGCCAGGGCCGGGTAGTACTCGCTGGAGAGCAGGATCCGCTTGCAGCCGATCCGGTACGAGGGGGTCAGCTTGGCGCGCAGTGCCGGGTCCTTGATCGAGCGCGCCATGTTGGCCTTGGCGAGCGATTCGATGAGCCCGAGCTGGTTCGGCCGCTTGGTGAAGGCACTGACCTGGAGTTCCCGGATGCCCCACAGCAGCCCGCGCCGCGCCGCCCGGGTGAAGGGCAGCTGGCGGTGCAGCCAGCGCTCGACGGCGGTGATGGCCCGGTCGGTGCGGGGCATCACCCACGGCGGGGTCCGCTGGAAGAGCGTCAGGCGCTCCGTCTCGGGGGCGATGGCCGGCACGATCTGGATGGCGGAGGCACCCGTACCGATCATGGCGACGCGCTTGCCGCGGAGGTCGTAGTCGTGGTCCCAGCGTGCGGAGTGGAAGACCTTGCCGGGGAACTCGGCGAGCCCCGGGATCTCCGGCACCTTCGGGTCGGACAACGGCCCGGTCGCCGACACCACCACGTCGGCGGTGAGCCGACCGGCGGAGGTCTCGATCTCCCAGCGCAGCTCGTCCGCGTCCCAGCGCATCATCCGGACCTCGGAGCCGAGCCGGATGTGCGGGCGCAGGCCGAAGGTGTCGGCGACGTGCTCCAGGTAGGCGCGGATGGCGGGCTGCCCCGAGAAGGTCCGGGGCCAGTCCGGATTGGGCGCGAAGGAGAAGGAGTACAGGTGGGAGGGGACGTCGCACGCGCACCCGGGGTAGCTGTTGTCGCGCCAGGTCCCGCCGACCGAGTCGGCCCGCTCCAGTACGACGAAGTCGGTGATCCCCTCGCGCCGCAGCCGCACGGCCGCGCCGAGCCCGCCGAATCCGGACCCGATCACCGCCACGCGTACGTGCTCACGTTGTGCGATGTCCGTGCCGTTCATGCCACCCATGCCCCGCCGCCTTCCGCATCCGCGCCCGTAACACTGCCAGCAATCACTGGCACAATCGGGAGAGTAGAGCAGCCCCGTACTCATGGGTAGGGGTCGAGCCCGGAAAGTTACCGCCGGTACGCCATAGGCTGCGGCTGTGGCGAAGGAAGAGACGGAAGCGAAGACAGTGCGCGAGTACCGCACGGAGGAACTGGCCGAGGCGGCCGGCATCCCCGTCCGCACCCTGCGCTTCTACCGCGAGCGCAAGCTGCTCCCGCCACCGCGCCGGGAGGGCCGCATCGCCTGGTACGACGACCACCACCTGGCCCGGCTGCGCACCATCGCCGCCCTGCTGGAGCGCGGCCACACCCTCGGCGGCATCGCGGAGCTGACCGCAGCCTTCGAAAGCGGCCGCGACGTCAGCCAGCTCGGCGAGCTGCTCGGCATCGGCTGGTCGGAGGAGACCCCGGTCCGGCTGACCCCGGAGGCGCTGGCCGACTACTTCGAGGGCGAGGTCACCCCGGAGAACCTGGCGGCCTCGCTCGACCTCGGCTACCTCGCCACCGACGGCGACGAGATCGTGCACGTCAGCCGGCGCCTGCTGGACGTCTCGTCGGCCCTGGTCCGCGAGGGCGTACCGCTCTCGGCCGTCCTGGAGACGGGCCGCCGCGTCCGCGAGCACGCGGACGCGATGGCGGCCCTGTTCACCGAGCTGATCACGGTGCACATCTCGCCGGACGCCCTCCCGCGCCTGCGCCCGCTGGCCAAGAGCGTGGTCGAGGCCGAACTGGCGATGGCGATGGACCGCCTCCTGGCGTCCGGATCCGGTCACGCACCCAGCTCGTAGACGACGGTCACCGGCGCGTGGTCGGACCAGCGCTCGGGGTGCGTCTCGGCGCGCTCGACGAACGCCTTCACCGCCTTCGCCGCCAGCCCGGGCGTCGCGACCTGGAGGTCGATGCGCCAGCCGGCGTCGTTGTCGAAGGCCCGCCCGCGGTAGGACCACCAGGAGTACGGGCCCTCGGTGTCGGGGTGCAGCGCGCGCACCACGTCGACGTAGCCGGCGTCGCTGTACACCTTCCCCAGCCACTCCCGCTCCTCGGGGAGGAAGCCCGCGTTCTTCCGGTTGGTCTTCCAGTTCTTCAGGTCGGCTTCCCGGTGGCAGATGTTCCAGTCACCGCAGACCACGACCTCGCGCCCGTCCGCGGCGGACCGCGCCTTCAGCGCCTGGAGGTAGACGTGGAACTCCGCCATGAACCGGTACTTCTCGTCCTGCTTCCCGGTCCCGGCCTCACCGGAGGGCAGGTAGAGGCTGGCGACCGTGACACCGGGCAGATCGATCTCCAGGTACCGCCCGCCGGTGTCGAACTCCTCACTCCCGAATCCGACCTGCACCCGCTCGGGCGCGCGGCGCGTGTACAGCGCGACCCCGGCCCGTCCCTTGGCGGCGGCCGGCGCGAACACGGTGTGCCAGCCCGCGGGGGTCCGGACCTCCTCCGGAATCTGGCCCTCCTCGGCCCGTACCTCCTGAAGGCAGACCACGTCGGCGTCGGATCCCTGGAGCCACGCCCCGAAGCCCTTCTTGGCGGCGGCGCGGATCCCATTCACATTCACGGAGGTCACGGTGAGCATCCCTGCACCTTAGCGGGATGGTTCCGTACGCTATTCGAATGTCTCACGGTATAAACCTCCGCACGGTGCCGTACGACCACCCGGACGCGGTCAAGCTCGATGGCCAGGTCCAGCTGGAGTACCAGGCGCGCTACAACGACGGTGAGGGCGACGCCACCTTCCTCGACCCCGCCATGTTCGCCCCGCCGCAGGGCCTCTACCTGCTGGCGTACGACGTCGCGGGCACGCCGGTCGCCAGCGGCGGGTGGCGCAGCCAGGAGCGCAACGACGAGGGCTACTCGGACGGCGACGCCGAACTGAAGCGCATGTACGTCGTACCGGAGGCCCGCGGCCTGGGTCTGGCCCGCCGGATCCTGGCGATCCTGGAGGACGACGCCCGGGCGGCGGGTCGTACCCGGATGGTCCTGGAGACGGGCGACCAGCAGCCGGAGGCGATCGCCCTCTACCTGTCCAGCGGCTACTCCCTGTCCGCCAAGTTCGGCCACTACCGCTTCCACGACTCCAGCCGCTGCATGACCAAGCCGCTCCACGGCCAGAGCTAGTTCCCGTCGCCGAAGCGGCGCCCGCCCAGGCGCCACGGTGACACCAGGGCCCTGGCTGTACTGCCCCGGGAGCCAGGCGGCGCGGTCCGTGCCCCAGCGGGACGGACCCGTCGCCGGGAGGATCCCCCCGAAGGGCAGGTCCCTGATCCGGATGCAGTTCGACGATCCGTCAGAGGCCACCTCGGGCGACACCCTCGACAAGCTCTCCATCGGCATCGACGCCGAGCGGGCCTTCGGCCCGCGCGCCCATCCCCGGAACTCCGTTGCGGTGCAACGTATCCGGCGTCACCGGCATCGGGTCTCCGCAGCAAACCCCACAAACGCCGAGATCCCGCCCAGCCTTTCGGCTGAACGGGATCTCGTGACGATCCTTGAGAGCTACTCAAGAACTGTCGTCTGTGGACCTGTGGGGATTTGAACCCCAGACCCCCTCGATGCGAACGAGGTGCGCTACCAGACTGCGCCACAGGCCCTTGCGACGTGTGAAACATTAGCATCCCCGCGCGGGTGCTCCAAAACCGGTATCGGAGAGCGTCCGCGCAGGTCACCGATCACTCGTTCGCGGCCCGCGGCCGGCCGTCGCTCTCGTACTGGTCGAACAGCGGGGTACGGCCGCCCTCGCGGCCGCGCGGGCGCGGGGTGCTCGGGGTCTTCTGCTCCGGCTTGGGGCCCGCGGGCTGGGCGCGCAGGCGCGGCTCCGTCGGCTCGGCCGTGCTGGAACGGGTCGAGCTCCACGCGTCCGGCGCCGCCGGTCCCGTTGCGCGCGGGGCGACCGGGGCCGTCACGTACGTGGGCAGGGGGACCGGAACCGGTTCCCAGCTGTCACCGCGGGCGGGGCCGCGTTCGCGCTCGCGCTGCTGGTCCACCCACTCGGCGTGGTCGGTCTGCTCGACCAGCGCGCGCCGTCCGGCTTCCTGCGGGGAGACCGGTGGAGCGGGATCCGGTTCGGTGCCCGCGGCGGAGGTGTCCTCGGGGTGGCGGCGCTGGCGGTTCTCCCGCAGGTGCCGCGCGGCCGCCTCGGCGCGCCGCCGGTCCATCGTGAACTCGTAGCGCCGCCGCTCCTGCACCCGCAGGTGGACGATGTACGTGCTCAGCAGCAGGGCGGGCACGGCGGGGGCCCACAGGAAGCGCAGCCCGCCCACCGCGGCGACGACCGCCCCGAGGGTGAAGACGAGGAAGAGGAGCGCGGTCGTGCGCCGACGGCGCGCGAGGACCTGGAGGCGCTGTTCGCGCCGGGCCCGCTCCGCGCGCTGCTCCCGCTCGACGGCGGCCGGTCGCGGCTCCGCCCTGGTCGGGGGCACGCCGACGGCCCGGACGTCGGCGTCCACGGAATTCACCGTTTCCGTCGCGGCATCCGGGTCCGCGTGGGGCTGGGGCTGCGCCTGCTCGTCACCGCGCTCACGCAGCCCCTTGGCGTAACGGCGCTCCATTCCCGCCCGGCCGGAAAGCAGCCGAATGGCAGTGGAGAAGCGTTCCGTCGGACGGGCTTCGTTCAGCTCGTCCTGCCTCCGGAGCCACATGGGCACCAAGTAGGCGGCCCAGGCCCCGACAATGACTGCGTAGATGAGGCCGCTGCTGCTCACACCTCACACCGTAGAGGGACGCGGGCGAGGGGATCGGCCAATTGGGCCGGTGTGTCGCACGATCTCGCTGATATCACGGACTTTTTTTGTGATTCTTCGGATCAGGTTATGGGCGAATCGGTTCCGTGTGCGCACGAATTCGAACACATATTCGCCATGCCCGCGGTTTCGCGGGCACCGTCATTTCTGCGACTGCCGGGTCCGGTGCCAGCGGCGCAGCAGACCGTCCGGCACCTCCTCCACCGTGACCGCGTAGACGAGGTGGTCGCGCCAGGCCCCGTCGATGTGCAGGTAGCGGGGGCGCAGGCCCTCCTCGCGCAGGCCGAGCTTTTCCACGACCCGTCGGCTCGGTGTGTTCTCCGGGCGGATGCAGACCTCGATCCGGTGCAGCCCGACCTTCCCGAAGCAGTGGTCGATCGCGAGCGCGACCGCCGTCGGCATCACGCCGCGGCCCGCCACGTCGCGGTCCACCCAGTAGCCGATGTGGCCCGCACACATCGAGCCCCAGGTGATCCCGGCGACCGTCAGCTGTCCGACGAGGCGGCCGCGGTACTCGATGACGAAGGGCAGCATCCGGCCCGCGTTCGCCTCCGCCCGCAGGTGGCGGACCATCTGGCGGTACGTCGGCCGCTGGATCACCGGCCCCCACGGGGCGGGCGGCGGAATCGTCGCCTCCCACGGCCGGAGCCAGTCGCGGTTGCGCCGGTTGGCCTCACGCCAGGCCTTTTGGTCCCGCAGCTTTATCGGCCGGAGCGTGACGTCGCCGTCCGTCAGGACGGCCGGCCAGGAGGGGCCGTTCAGCTCGCGCTCCCGGAGGCGTCCGCCGGTCTGGGGTGGTCGCCCCCGCGGATCTGGTCCACGGCGTGCGGCAGGAGGCGGGACAGGACGGCCAGGCCGTCGCGCACCCCGCCCGTCGAACCCGGCAGGTTGACGATCAGCGTGCGTCCGGCCACGCCCGCCAGCCCCCGGGACAGGGCCGCGGTCGGCACCTTCGCGAGGCCCTCGGCGCGAATGGCCTGCGGGATGCCCGGGATCTCGTAGTCCAGCACCCGCGCGGTGGCCTCCGGGGTCCGGTCGGTCGGTGAGATGCCGGTCCCGCCCGTGGTCAGGATGACGTCGTACCCGGCGGCCACGCCCTCGCGCAGCGCCTGGCCGACGGGATCCCCGTCGGGGACGACCCGGGGGCCGTCCACGGCGAACCCGAGCTTCTCCAGCGCCTCGGCCAGCAGCGGGCCGCCCTTGTCCGCGTACACGCCCTGCGAGGCCCGGTTCGAGGCCGTCACCACCAGGCCGCGCGGCGCGGGGGCCGGGGAGGCCGGGGAACTCGCGGAGGCCGGGGAGCCCGGGGTCTCCGGAGGGACGTGGCTGTGCACCTCGCCGCCGCGCGGGGCGTTCACGAGCGCGTCCAGTCGCCGGACTTGCCGCCGGTCTTCTCCTCCACCCGGACGTCCGTGATGACCGCGCCCTTGTCGACGGCCTTCACCATGTCGATCACGGTGAGCCCGGCGACCGCGACGGCGGTCAGCGCCTCCATCTCGACGCCCGTCCGGTCGGTCGTCCTGACCGTGGCGAGGATCTCGACGGCGTCGTCGGCGACCGACAGGTCGACCTTCACGCCCGACACCGCCAGCGGGTGGCAGAGCGGGATCAGATCGGGGGTCTTCTTCGCGCCCATGATCCCGGCGATCCGCGCGGTGGCGAGGGCATCGCCCTTGGGAACGCCCTCGCCGCGCAGCAGCTCGATCACCCGGGGGGAGACGAGTACGCGGCCGCTGGCGCGGGCCGTCCGGGTGGTGACGTCCTTCTCCGAGACGTCGACCATCCGGGCCGCGCCGGCCTCGTCGATGTGGGTCAGCCTGCTCTGCGTACTCATACTCTGCGCGTCGCTTCCGTCCGGGCCCCCGAGGGGCCTGTGTGGTGCAACACGCTACCCGCACCCGCCGGTCCTCAGCCGAGCAGGACCACTTCCAGCTCGCTCCCGGGCTCCACCGAGGTGACGTCCTCCGGTACGACCATCAGCGAGTCCGCGTGGGCCAGCGCGGCGATCAGATGGGAGCCCGATCCGCCCACCGGGCTGACCGTGCCGCTCTCCGCGTCGTACGCGCCGCGCAGGAACTGGCGGCGGCCGGCCGGGGAGCCGAGCGCCTTGTCCGCCTTGAGCACCGCCCGTACGGTCGGCCGGCCCACCTCGGACTCCGGCAGGCCCATGAGGGCGCGGATCGCGGGCCGCACGAACAGCTCGAAGGAGACGTACGAGGACACCGGGTTGCCGGGCAGTGCCAGCAGCGGGGTGTGGTCCGGGCCGATGGTGCCGAAGCCCTGGGGCTTGCCGGGCTGCATGGCGAGCTTGCGGAAGTCGATCCCGCCGCCGTCGATGTCACCGGAGGCCGCGTCGCCCGCGGACACCGAGGTCAGCGCCTCCTTGACCACGTCGTACGCGCCGACGCTGACGCCGCCGGTGGTGACCAGCAGATCGGCGCGGATCAGCTGGTCCTCGATCGTGGCACGCAGGGTGTCGGCGTCGTCCGCGACGGCGCCGACCCGGTAGGCGATGGCCCCGGCGTCCCGGGCGGCCGCGGCCAGCGCGAAGCTGTTGGAGTCGTAGATCGTCCCGCCGGTCAGCGGTTCGCCCGGCTGGACCAGCTCGCTGCCGGTGGACAGCACGACCACGCGCGGGCGCGGCCGCACCCGTACGGCGGCGCGTCCGATGGCGGCCAGCAGGGCGATCTGCGGCGGCCCGAGGACCGTCCCGGCGGCCAGGGCCAGGTCCCCGGCCTGTACGTCGCTGCCCCGCGAGCGGACGTGCGCCCGCGCCTGGGCGGCACGGTGCACCCGCACCTCGCCGCCCGCGCCCTCGGGGGCGGAGCTGGCCGGGGTCATCCCCGAGGCCGCGCCGCCGCCCGTGCCGCCGTCGGTCCACTCGACCGGTACGACGGCTTCGGCGCCCGGCGGCAGCGGGGCGCCGGTCATGATGCGGGCGGCCTCGCCGGGGCCCACGGTGGGCAGCTCTCCGCTGCCCGCCGCGACGTCCCCGATGACCGTCAGCACCGCGGGGAACTCCTCGCTCGCACCCTGGACGTCGGCCGTACGGACGGCGTAGCCGTCCATGGAGCTGTTGTCGAAGGGCGGGAGGGCGACGGGCACGGTGACGTCCTCGACCAGGACACAACCCTGGGCGTCCAGCAGCTGGAGCTCGATGGGCTCCAGCGGCCGGACGGTGGCGAGGACGTCCGCGAGGTGCTCGTCCACGGACCACAGACGGTGGCCGGTGTCCTGCGGTGCGGAACTGGTCAAGGTGCTACATCTCCTCCGTGACGTAACGGTGAAGCCAGGTGCGGAACTCCGGGCCCAGGTCCTCGCGCTCACACGCGAGGCGGACGATGGCCCGCAGGTAGTCGCCGCGGTCGCCGGTGTCGTAGCGGCGGCCCCGGAAGACCACGCCGTGCACCGGACCGCCGACGGTCTCGTCGGCGGCCAGCTTCTGCAGGGCGTCGGTGAGCTGGATCTCCCCACCGCGGCCCGGCTCGGTCTCCCGCAGTATGTCGAAGATCGCGGGGTTGAGGACGTAACGTCCGATGACCGCGTAGTTGCTGGGGGCGTCCTCGGGCTCCGGCTTCTCGACGAGGCCGGTGATCCGGACCACGTCCTCCTCGTCCGTGGCCTCGACGGCGGCGCAGCCGTAGAGGTGGACGCTGGCCGGGTCCACCTCCATGAGGGCGATGACGGTGCCGCCGGTGCGGGCGTAGATGTCCGACATCTGACGCAGCAGCGGGTCGCGCGGGTCGATCAGGTCGTCGCCGAGCAGGACGGCGAAGGGCTCGCGGCCGACGTGCGGCTCGGCGCACAGCACGGCGTGGCCGAGGCCGCGCGGGTCGCCCTGGCGGACGTAGTGCATGGTGGCCAGGTCGCTGGATTCCTGGACCTTCTTCAGCCGGTCGTCGTCGCCCTTGGCGATGAGGGCCGACTCCAGCTCGTAGTTCCGGTCGAAGTGGTCTTCCAGCGCACGCTTGTTACGCCCAGTGATCATCAGTATGTCGTCGAGCCCGGCCGCCACGGCCTCCTCGACCACGTACTGGATGGCCGGCTTGTCCACAACGGGGAGCATTTCCTTCGGGGTCGCCTTGGTCGCCGGAAGGAAGCGAGTGCCGAGGCCCGCAGCCGGAATCACGGCCTTCTTGATCACGGGGTGCAACATAGTCATGCCCCGAACGATAGTGGGTCCCACCGAACGCAAGCCCAGATCCCAGCAGGTAGGTCCACTTATGTGCCGATTTCATGACGAGATTTGAATCCCCTGTGACAGAGAACCCGCACCCCACCTCAGCCAAGGCGGAGCTGCGCCGAGAACTCCTCGCCGCCCGCCGCGCCTTGTCCCCCGAAACCTGCCGTACGGCGGCCACCGCACTCGCCGCCACGGCACTGGAACTGCCCGAACTGCTCCACGCCCGCACGGTCGCGGCGTACGTCTCCGTCGGCACGGAGCCCGGCACCCGCGCCCTGCTCGACGCCCTGCGCGCGGCCGGCAAGCGGGTGCTGCTCCCCCTGCTGCTGCCCGACAACGACCTCGACTGGGCGGCGTACGAGGGTCCGGGCAGCCTCGCCGAGACCGCGCACCCGGGGAAGATGCGGCTGCTGGAGCCGACCGGACCGGCGCTCGGGCCGGACGCGGTGACGGCGGCCGGGGCCGTACTGCTGCCCGGTCTCGCGGTGGACGCGCGCGGGATGCGCCTGGGCCGCGGCGGGGGCTCGTACGACCGGGTCCTGGAGCGGCTGGAGCGCGCCGGGGCGGATCCCGCGCTGGTCGTGCTCCTCTACGACGACGAGGTGGTCGCGCGGGTCCCGGAGGAACCGCACGACCACCCCGTTCAGGCGGTGGCCACCCCGTCGGGGGTGGTCCGTTTCACGGCTTCAGCGTGAGGGTGTCGACCGTGGCCTTGTCGACCGCGTCCTTGCCGAAGGGCCAGTCGAGCAGTTCGCCCTTGGCCCACATCGTCGTCTGGTCCGTGTAGGTGCCGTTGTACGCGTGACCCGAGGCGCCCGTCAGGTTGATCCAGCGGGACTTGTCGAGGTCGTTGAGGTTGACGACCATCCGCATCGACGGCACCCAGGTGACCCCGTAGCCGCTGGAGGCGTTCCAGCCGGTCGCGTTGACGGTGGCCTCGCCGCCGCCCAGGTTCCACGGGCCGCGGTTGAGGAGCCACTGCATGAAGCCGGGGCCCTCGGTGCCGATGGTCTGGTTCTTCAGGGTCAGCTGGTGCAGCCGGCCCCAGCTCCAGGTGGACTGGTCCTTGCCGAGCTTGGCGGTCAGCTCCCACCGGGCGTCGTGCATGGCCCGGGCGAACAGCTCGTCACGGGTGGCGGTGGCCGGCTGGGTGAAGCCCTTCTTGGGCGAGGACCACCACGGCGACTTCTCGTCCTTGACCAGCCGGCGGACCACCTCGAACCAGCGGTCGCCGCCGTCCGGCTGCGCCGAGTCGGGGCCGCGGGTGCCGCATTCGCGGACCACCTCGGCGAGCTCGTCGGCCGGTCCCCTGCTGTCGGCGCGGACGTTCATGCAGCTGCCCTCGATCCGCAGCTCCTTGGGCATCTTGTCGCCGAAGGCCAGCTTGAGGATGTTGCGCCAGACCGCGTTGAAGTAGGCGGCGGCCGCCGAGTCGTTCTCCTGGGTGTAGTTCCAGCCCTCCAGGAGCTTCTGCGCGGAGCGCACGTCCGGGTCGGAGACCTCGATCTTGGACAGCATCGGGGTCAGCAGCGCGGCGATCTCGCTGCTGTTGTCCATCTGCATGGCGCGCATGTCGTCGGTCGAGATCTTGCCGCTGTCCTTGATCTTCGCCTCGATGAGGTCGTTGATCCGCTGGCTGCGGGCGCCGTAGCCCCAGTCGGTGGTCAGCATGTACGGGTACTTGCCCGCCCCGGTTCCGGACTCCACGACCGCCTGGTTGGCGGTGACGATGTAGCCGCGGGACGGGTTGAAGTCCCAGGGCATCTCGTTCTGCGGGATGTAGCCGGCGTTGCCGTCCTTGCCGCCCTTCCAGGCGTACTTGGAGTCCCAGCCGGGGGCCGGCATGCGGCCGTCGCCCTGGCTCCGGACCGGGATCCGGCCGGGGGCCTGGTAGCCGATGTTGCCCTTGCCGTCGGCGTAGATCAGGTTCTGGGAGGGGACCTCGAAGTCCGCGGCCGCCTCCCGGAAGGACTTGAAGTCCTTGGCCTTGTTCAGCTTGAAGACCGCGTCCATCGACTTGCCCGGGTCCAGGGCGGTCCAGCGCAGGGCGACGGCGTAGCCGTTGCCGCGGTCGGGGGCCGAGCTGGTGACCGGGGCGCGGGCGCCGACCGTGGCGAGGTCGTCGCTGCGGTCGGAGACGAGCGGGCCGTTGTTCGTGGTGCGGACGGTCATCTTCTTGCTGGCGCCGCCCGCGACCTTGATGACCTCTTCGCGGGTCTCGAAGGGGACGACCCTGTTGTCGTAGACGTAGCCCTCGGGCTTGACCTGCTCCAGGTAGAGGTCGGTGACGTCCGCGCCGAGATTCGTCATGCCCCAGGCGATCTCGGCGTTGTGGCCTATGACCACGCCGGGCATGCCGGAGAAGGTGTAGCCGGCCACGTCGTACTGGCACTGGGGCGAGGCCGTGCGGCAGTGCAGGCCCATCTGGTACCAGACCGAGGGCAGCTGCGGGGACAGGTGCGGGTCGTTCGCGAGCAGCGGCTTGCCGGTCGTCGTGTAGCGGCCGGAGATCACCCAGGAGTTCGATCCGATGCCGCTGCCGTTGGGGCCGAGGATCGCGGGGATCTCGTCCAGGGTCTTGGCGAGGGAGGTCAGCTGGGTGCGCAGGCCCACGGTCGCGCCCTGGGCGGTGGCGTTGTCGGTGAGGCCGGACGCGGTGCCGGTGCCGGTTCCCGTGGAGGTCCGGGAGCCCATGGCGGTGGCGCCGCCGCCCGTCGAACCGGAGCCGCCGGAGCCGCCGGCACCGCCGGAGCCCTGGGGTGCGTACTTGCCGCCCTCGACCTTGCCGCCCTCGACGATCGGCTTGTTCCGGTCGAAGGGGTACGGCGGGTAGAGCTCGTCGATCTGCGCCTGCGAGAGCTTGCTCGACATCAGCGCGCGGTCGATCTCGTCCTGCATGTTGCCGCGCAGGTCCCACGCCATCGCCTTGAGCCAGGCCACCGAGTCCACCGGCGACCACTGCTCGGGCCGGTAGTCGTCGCTGAGCGCCAGGGCGGCGTGCTCGACGGAGAGGTCCTTGCCGGACTTCCCCTTCAGGTACGCGTTGACCCCGTCGGCGTAGGCCTGGAGGTTCTTCTTGGTGTCGTCCGAGAGCTTCTTGTCGTACTCGGTCTGGGCGACCTGGCGCCAGCCCAGCGTGCGCAGGAAGGCGTCGGTCTCGACCTGGCCGGAGCCGAACATCTCCGAGAGTCGCCCCGACGTCATGTGACGGCGTACGTCCATCTCCCAGAACCGGTCCTGCGCGTGCACGAAGCCCTGCGCGCGGAAGAGGTCGTCGTCGTTGTCGGCGTAGAGCTGGGGAATTCCGTGGGCGTCGCGTTTGACCTCGACGGTCCCGGTGAGGCCCGGCACCTTGAGGGAGCCGGTGGTCTGGGGGAACGAGGCGCGCACGCTGTCGACGCCCCAGTACGCCCCGTAGCCGAGGCCCGCGAAGAGAGCCAGGACCAGGACGAGCACGATCAGACGGGCGCGTCGTCCCTTCTTCTTGACGGGAGGAGCGGTTTCGTTGGCGGGCATCGCTGTCCTTAGAGGGGCAGGGTGGTCCTGGGAGTGCTGGGAGCAACCATAGGCGCAGGACCGTACTCGTTGATCCGCCAGGGTGGAGAGCGGGATTCGGCGGGACGTGGACCGGCATCCGAGGACAGGGGCGAACACACGTTTCACAATGTGGTTATCACGTAAAGACTCCGTCAAATATTAGGTAAGGTAACGAAGTACTTGCCGCATATGCCGCCCGGTGGACGCCCCGCCCGCGCGCTTGAGGAAAGGACCGCCCGCTGACTGTCCACACGCTCAATGAGCTTCTGCTGGTCTGCTCGCTCGTGCTGCTCGTCGCGGTCGCGGCGGTACGCATCTCTTCACGCAGCGGCCTGCCCAGCCTGCTCATCTACCTCGGCATAGGCATCGCGATAGGCCAGGACGGCATCGGCAACGTCGTATTCGACAACGCGGAGCTGACACAGGTCATCGGTTATGCCGCACTCGTCGTGATCCTCGCCGAGGGTGGTCTGGGCACCAAGTGGAAAGAGATCAAACCGGCCCTGCCGGCCGCGATCGTACTGTCGCTGGTGGGCGTCGCGGTCAGTGTCGGCGTCACGGCCGCGGGGGCGCACTACCTCGTCGGCCTGGAATGGCGGCAGGCCCTGCTGATCGGCGCGGTCGTCTCCTCGACCGACGCGGCGGCCGTCTTCTCCGTCCTGCGCAAGGTCCCGCTCCCCTCCCGGATCACGGGTGTGCTGGAAGCGGAGTCCGGCTTCAACGACGCACCCGTCGTCATCCTCGTCGTGGCCTTCGCGTCCGTCGGACCGGCGGACGAGTGGTACGTCCTCCTCGGCAAGATCGCCCTTGAGCTGGCGATCGGCGTCGCGATCGGCCTGACCGTCGGCTTCCTCGGCGCGTACGGCCTGCGGCACGTGGCACTGCCCGCCTCCGGCCTCTACCCCATCGCCGTGATGGCGATCGCCGTGACCGCGTACGCGGCCGGTGCGCTGGCGCACGGCTCCGGCTTCCTCGCCGTGTACCTGGCGGCGATGGTGCTCGGGAACGCGAAACTCCCGCACTGGCCGGCCACCCGGGGGTTCGCGGACGGCCTCGGCTGGATCGCCCAGATCGGCATGTTCGTCCTGCTCGGCCTGCTGGTCACCCCGCACGAGCTGGTGCACGACTTCTGGCCCGCGGTGGTCATCGGGCTGGTCCTCACGATGCTGGCGCGGCCGCTGGAGGTCTTCGTCAGTCTGCTGCCCTTCCGCATTCCGTGGCGGGAGCAGGTCCTGATGTCGTGGGCGGGCCTGCGCGGCGCCGTGCCCATCATCCTGGCGACCATCCCGATGGTGTCCGGGATCGAGGGCAGCGACCGCGTCTTCAACATCGTCTTCGTGCTCGTCGTCGTCTACACCCTGGTACAGGGGCCGACGCTGCCCTGGCTGGCGCGCAAACTCAGGCTCGGGGAGTCGGAGGAGACCGCCTCCGACCTCGGCATCGAGTCGGCGCCGCTGGAGAAGCTGCGCGGGCACCTCCTCTCCTTCGCGATCCCCCCGGCCTCGCGCATGCACGGCGTCGAGGTCAGCGAGCTGCGACTGCCGCCAGGCGCCTCGGTCACGCTGGTGGTCCGGGACTCGAAGAGCTTCGTACCGATGCCGTCGACGGTGCTGCGGCGCGGCGACGAGCTGCTGGTGGTGGCCACGGATCCGGTACGGGACGCGGCCGAGGCGCGGCTGCGGGCGGTGGCCCGGGGCGGAAAGCTGGCCGGGTGGCTGGGGACCGGCGGGAACGGGTCTCCGCGGTCCCGGACCTGACGGGGTCCGGCGGAGAAAACGATTTAGAGCGGCGTTCTAATTCGGCCGCTTACGGTGGGCTTCGACCGGGTTTGCCCCTCATTCATGACGCCTCGCCTGTGAAGCTTCCATTAATCGCAGGTGAAGACACACGTTGTCACCGTAATCACAGGGCGTGGTACCACGCCCCCCTGTACGATGAAGGCACAACAGATCGAACCAACTCTGCCTGACGCAGAGCTGGCGCGACCGCAAAGCGGCCGTGGCACCCTCCCGCAGTGGGCGCCCAGGTATCACTCGGTTCTGCGCAAGAGGACAGCTCTCGGGGCTCCCACATGTACGGGTGCGGCCGCTCACAAGGCGAAGCACCGTCCGCAGACGGGGAGCTCTACCAGGCAGCGGAAAGGCAAGGCCGTGACATCCGCGGTCACGACCGACACGTCCGCCCGCCCCGGCTACGGGCAGCTCCTGCGCACACCCGGCGCCCTCGGCTTCGTACTCCCCGGCTTCGCCGCCCGGCTCCCCTTCGGCATGCTGACCATCGGCATCCTGCTGCTCATCCAGCACACCACCGGCTCCTACGGCAGCGCCGGCATCGTCGCGGCCGTCACCGGCATCTCGATGGCGCTGTCCGCCCCGCTGATGGGCATCTTCACCGACCGCTTCGGCCAGAGCGCCGTCCTGATCCCGGTCGTCCTCACGCACGCCGCCTCCGTCAGCGGCCTGGCGGCGCTCGCCCTGCTGGGCGCGCCGGTCTGGGCCCTGGCGCTCGCCGCCGTACCCGCCGGTGCCTCGGTGCCGCAGGTCGGACCGATGGTCCGGGCCCGCTGGGCCGCCAAGCTCGGTGGGGATGCCTCCCAGGCCGAAGGCTCTGGGGGAGGCTCGCCCCTGCTGCCGACGGCCGCCGCCTTCGAGTCCGTCACCGACGAGTTCACCTTCGTCGTCGGCCCCGTCCTCGCGACCGCGCTGTGCACCGGCGTCCACCCGGCCGCCGGCCTGGTCACCGAGGCCACGCTGACGCTCTTCGGCGGTCTGCTCTTCGCGGCCCGGCGGGCCACCCAGCCCAAGCCGCACGCCCCGTCGGTCACCGGTGAGAAGCGCGCCTTCGCGCTGTCCTTCCCGGGCCTGCGCGTCCTGATCTTCGCCTTCCTCGGGATCGGCGCCGTCTTCGGCGGCATGCAGGTCTCGCTGGCCGCCTTCTCCAACGAGATCGGCAACCCGGGCGCCAACGGCCTGCTCTACGGCGTCTTCGCGGCCGGCAACATGACCGCCGGCATCGCCATGGGCGCCGTCGCCTGGAAGATCGGCCCGCGCCGCCGTCTGATCCTCGGCTACATCGGCCTCACCGCCGCCGCGTCCGTGCTGTGGGCCGCCCACTCGATGATCCTGCTGGGCGCGCTCGGCCTGGTCGTCGGCCTGTTCATCGCCCCCGCCCTGATCACCGGCTACACGATGGTCGAGCAGCTGGTCCCGGCCAACGCCCGGACCGAGGCGTTCACCTGGCTGACCGGTTCCATCGCCTTCGGGCAGGCCATCGCGGTCACCCTGGCCGGCCGCCTGACGGACGCGCACGGTTCCTCGTACGGCTTCCTGGTGCCCATGGGTGCCACCGCGCTCGCCCTGGCCACCCTGCTGGCGCTGCGCGCGAAGCTGGCGCCGAAGGCTCCGAGCCGGGTCGTGAACGCCTCCGCACCGGCCGCTGACGCCGACGCTGCCGCTACGGCAGCCGCCGCCCCCGCAGCCGCCGCCCCCGCAGCCGCCGCCCCCGCATCCGCCGCCCCCGCCGAGGCGCCGGGCACCGCCGCGCGGACCGCCTCGCCGGCCGCCCGGAACCGGGTGAACGAGCGTGGGATGGGTCACCGCGTGCCGGTGACGGTGGACTGATCGACCGGAATACGTCACCATGGAGCGTCGTTAGCACTCATTGAGTCAGAGTGCCAGGAGGAAATTCGTGCCGACCTACCAGTACCAGTGCACCGAGTGCGGTGAGGGCCTTGAGGCCGTGCAGAAGTTCACCGATGACGCGCTGACCGTGTGCCCGAGCTGTGACGGACGCCTGAAGAAGGTGTTCTCCGCGGTCGGCATCGTCTTCAAGGGCTCCGGTTTCTACCGGAACGACAGCCGTGGCGCCTCGTCGAGCAGCACGCCCGCCTCGAAGCCCGCCTCGTCGTCCACGACGACGGCTGCCGCCGCCCCCGCCGCCGCGTCCTCCTCGACGTCGTCGAGCACGGGCAGCAGCTCCACCTCGGCCGCCTGACCGCTTCTTCCCGAGGCCCCGCCCGCCCTGACCGGCAGCGGGGCCTTCGGCGTGCCCGGTTAGGGTGGGCCGCATGGTGAACGCAGAGATCGGTGTCATTGGCGGCTCGGGCTTCTACTCCTTCCTGGAGGACGTCTCCGAAATCCAGGTGGAGACCCCGTACGGCCCGCCGAGCGACTCCCTGTACGTGGGTGAGCTGGCCGGCCGCCAGGTGGCCTTCCTGCCGCGGCACGGGCGCACCCACACCGTCCCGCCGCACAAGATCAACTATCGGGCCAACCTGTGGGCCCTGCGTTCCGTCGGCGTCCGCCAGATACTCGGCCCGTGCGCGGTCGGCGGCCTGCGCGCCGAGTACGGACCGGGCACCCTGCTCGTGCCCGACCAGCTGGTCGACCGTACGAAGTCCCGGGCGCAGACCTTCTTCGACGGGGAGCCGCTGCCCGACGGCAGCGTCCCCAACGTCGTGCACACCACCTTCGCGGACCCGTACTGCCCGGTGGGCCGCGAGGTGGCGCTGGCGGCGGCCCGGGGGCGGAACTGGGAGCCGGTGGACGGCGGCACCATGGTCGTCGTCGAGGGGCCGCGCTTCTCCACGCGCGCCGAGTCGCGCTGGCACGCGGCGGCGGGCTGGTCGGTGGTCGGCATGACGGGGCACCCCGAGGCGGTCCTCGCGCGCGAGCTGGGGCTCTGCTACACCTCGATGGCGCTGGTCACGGACCTGGACGCGGGCGCCGAAACCGGCGAAGGCGTGTCGCACACCGAGGTCCTGAAGGTCTTCGGCGAGAACGTCGGCCGCCTGCGCGAGGTGCTCTTCGACGCGGTGGCGGCCCTGCCGGCGACCGAGTCCCGCGCCTGCCTGTGCACCCACGCACACGACGGCTGGGACCTGGGCATCGAGCTGCCTTAGCCGGAGGGCTGTGTCAGTACCTGCGCCTAGCCTGCGCGCATGGGGAATTCAGGGGGGACGGCCGTGGCCCGTGCCACGGTGGAGGAGCTCAGGGAGTTCGCGGCCGGGGCCGGGTTCGGGAGGGCCCGGGGCGGTGATGCCGGGGGCGGTGGGGAGGCCGCGGAACTGGGCGACGGCTGGGCGGTGTTGCACTTCGCCGATCAGCCGGCCGGCGGGGCCGCGGCACTGTCGCGACGGACCGGGGCGCCGGTGATCACGGTCGCCTACCTCGACAGCGACGTCGGTCTCATCGAGGCCGCCACCTTCGCCGGCGGCCACTGGAAGGCCCTGCTGAACCGGGACACGGCACAGGAGTACGGGATACCGCTGGACCGGTTCCCCGTCCAGTCCGCCCTGGAGGGCGCGCTCGACTGGACGGCGGCCGCCGGGCTGACCGCCGATCCGGCGGGAATCCGGGCCGCCCTCACCGGCTCCGAGGCCTTCGCGGAGGACGTCGCCGACCGGCTGCTCACGGCCCTCGGCCTGGACCTCGCCTGAACGGAACCCCCGGGGCCGCGTGCTCGGGGCGGCGGGAGCGGTGGCCGCGCCGGAGCGGATCCGGGCGGGCGTCTGAACCCTCGCGGGTGACGCCGTTGTCCACAACGTGGGGATCGTCCACAGGGCGGAGCGGGATCCGGCGGGAAGCCGGATCGTGAGGTGTGTCCGGGCGAAGGGTCCGGGCGCAGCGACTCACTCCGTCTGGTGGTGGCCCTCATGTCCCGTACGTCCACGCCGTCTTCGGCATCTCCTTCGGCATCTCCTTCGGCGGCCTCTTCGGTCTTCCCTTCCGTGCGCTCGTCCGCGTGTCCGTCCGCGCGACCCGTCCCCCCGTTTCCGCCGCTGCGGGTCGGGCGGGGCGGGGACCGGCTGCGCAGGGCCCTGCGGCGCCGGCGCCGGGCCGTCTCGGCCGGGCTGGCGGTCGCGGCGGCGGCGCTGGCCGTGGGCGGGACGGAGGCTCAGGCCTTCCGTGGCCCTGCGCCCGCGGCGGTCCGGGCCTCCCCGGGAGCGGTGCAGCAGCCCGCGGCGGCGCGGATGGTGTCGGCCCCCGTGCGCATCGCGGACGCCGCGACGGTGCGGCTGCTGCGGCCCGGGGTCCGCGTCGACGTGGTGGCTGCGGAGCGCGCCGGACCGCCCAGGGTGGTGGCCGAAGGGGCCCGGGTTGCCGAAGTTCCCGATCCCGACCAGGGTGTCGGGGACGGTGGGGCGCTGGTGGTCCTGTCCGTGCCCCGGGACACCGCACGCGCTCTCGTGGGAGCGGGCACGTCGGCCCGACTGGCGGTGACGTTGTGCTGATTCGCACACACGGGCAGTCAAGTCACCTCGAGGTGGGGGCCGGTTGGGCACACCGTGCCCAAACTGCCGTAGCTTTCGGAACCGTTGGCTCCGTGTTCGGCACATGCGAAGAAAGGCTCAGTGGTGAGCGAGAAGAAGAAGGAGAGCGTCCTGGCGGGCTTCAAGGCCTTCCTGATGCGCGGCAACGTGGTCGACCTGGCGGTGGCCGTGGTCATCGGTGCCGCGTTCACGAACATCGTGAACTCGGTGGTCAAGGGGATCATCAGCCCCGTGGTGGGCGCGATCGGCACGCAGAGCCTGGACGGCTACAAGACGTGCATCAAGAACCCTTGCGTGATCGGCGCGGACGGCCAGCCGACGGGGGTCGAGATCCTCTGGGGCTCCGTGCTCAACGCCACGCTGACCTTCGTGATCACCGCCGCGGTCGTCTACTTCCTGATGGTGCTGCCGATGGCGAAGTACCTCGCCAAGCAGGAGGCGCGCCGCAGGGCCCGGGAGGGCGTCCAGGAGACCATGGAGATCACCGAGCTGGAGGTCCTCAAGGAGATCCGGGACACGCTCGTCGCGCAGCGCGCCAACGGTGGCGGGGCCGGTCCCGCCGGTTCGCGCGACGTGTTCTAGCCGCTCCCGCCGCCTCGGCCGGTCAGATGTGGTGCGGGGGCTTCTCGTCGAGGAAGCGGGCCAGGTCGGCCGCGCTTCCGCCGGCGGGCGGCCGCTCGCCCCAGCCCCGGTCGGTGTCGTCCGACGACTGCCGGTCCAGCG
This sequence comes from Streptomyces sp. NPDC056224, assembly GCF_042267665.1. NCBI lineage: Bacteria > Bacillati > Actinomycetota > Actinomycetes > Kitasatosporales > Streptomycetaceae > Streptomyces > Streptomyces sp. NPDC056224. Next base: position 276,886 of record NZ_JBHJTK010000006.1, on the reverse strand, counting down.
GGTCGTCGAAGACCAGCCTGGGCTTCGGCCGGGGCTTGTCGGCCTCGGGCACGGGCTGCGAGGGCTGCGGGTCGGAGGCGGGGGCGGTGCTCATGCCTCCAGGGTACGGCCGCCCCCGCGCGGGTTCCCGCCTCCGGCCCCGCTCAGCCGGGAGCCTCGGCGCCCTTGCGGGCGTGGAGCCACCAGCACGCCGCCGGGCGGGGCGAGGAGGCGGGGTTCGCGCCTCCGATGCCGCAGACCGCGGCGATCAGCGGCGGTTCCCCGCACGGGGTGCCGGTGTCCTGGAGCGCGAAGCCCGGCCACGGCACCGGCACCGGCACCGGCACCGGCACGGCGAGGACGAGCGTGCCGGCGGCGGTGAACCTCCGCTCGCCGAAGACCGGCCCGATGAAGGTGTACAGGATCCGGCCGGTGCCGCCGGTGATCCCGGGAATGGCCGTCAGCCAGAACAGCCGGGACTTGGGGAAGCCGAAACCGTCGTCCTCGGGCCGCCGGTCGCCGATGGCGGCCTCGGGCCCGTAGGTCTCCGCCCGGTGCGAACGCACCGGGGAAGCGCTGCTCGCGCGTATGGACGCGGTCACCGGTCCTTCGGGTCGAGGAGCCACAGCCCGATCACGACGAGGAAGGACAGGATCAGGAATCCCGCCCCCCACCAGGCTGTGCCGGTGTTGCCCTTCATCCACTCGTTGACGGTCACGGTCAGCGCCCAGAGCTGCCCGATGACGACCGTGAGGGCCAGGAGCAGACGGGCGTTGAGCTTCGAGGACCGCTCCGGCTCCTGTTCGGTGCCGGCTCCCGGTCCGGGGCCCGTGTGCCGGATCCGCGGGTCGCCGTAGCCGCTGGTGGAGCGGATCTGCGGATACCGCTCGCGCACCGGCCGGTTCAGCCGGGGCTGGACGCTCCCGGGGTGGTAGTCGGGGCGCGGTGGCAGTTGCGCGTCGCTCACGTCCGCCCGCTCTCGTTCGACCTGGCGCGATCGGCTCCCGGGCAGCCCAGTCGGCCGGCCGGCTCGGGGTGCGAATCGCCGAACTGCCGGCACAGGGCTTCCTTGGCCGACTCTCCCGACCGGGCGGTGGCGATGGCCCAGACACTGCCGTCGGCCTGCTCGGTCAGGAAGACCACGGGGAGGGGGCGAGGTGGTGGGCCCGCGGTCACTTCGCCGGTGCGGACGTCGAAGACGCCCTCGTGGCAAGGGCAGTACAACTCCCCGTCGACGCCCCGGTCCTCGCGCCAGAGCACGGCGCAGGCCAGGTGGGTGCAGACGGCCGAGTAGCCGACGAGGGTGCCGTCGGACAGCCGTACGGCGAGGGCCTGGTCCTCGTCGCCGGGGTAGCGGAAGGCCACGGACTGTCCCGGCGCCAGTCGGCCGGTGACCTTCTTGGGCGGGGGCAGGGTGTCACTGTCGCCGTGCCGGTGCAGGATGCCGGCGGCGACGCCGACGCCGCCGACGGCCAGGCCGCCGGAGACGGTGGCGACGATCCGCAGGTAGTCGCGGCGGGTGGTGAGGGAGTCGGCACTGATCCGGTCGCGGAGCTGCTCGGCGGCGGCGTCGCCGTCGGGGCCCGTGGCCGGGGGCGGAGGGGGCTGTTCGGTGACGCTCATCGGACGTCGACTCCGTTCACTTCGACGATGGGCAGTCCGCCCGGGACGGGCCACTGGACCTTGTCGGCGGGGACGACCATCGCCACGCCGGTGCCGACCATCACGTCGCCGAAGGCGAAGGAGTCGGCGACCTGGACTCCGGGGCGCTCGGCCTGGAGCTCTTCGAGGGTTCCGTAGAAGAGGGCGCCCGTCGGGCAGACGGTGGCGCACATGGGGGCCAGTCCGTAGGCGGTGCGGTCGTAGCAGAGGTTGCACTTCATCTGCAGCTTCGCCTCGAGGTCGATCTTCGGGACGCCGAAGGGGCAGGCGTTGACGCAGTTGGCGCAGCCGATGCAGCGGGTGGTGTCGGCCTGCTGGACCACACCGTCGGCGGTCACCAGGATCGCGTCGGCGGGGCAGACCTCGGCGCAGGGCGCGACCGGGTCCTCGCAGTGCATGCAGACGGTCGGAAGGGAGGCGACGGACATGCCGGGTTCGGTGTAGTCCAGGTGGATCATCGACTTGCCGCGATGGGAGTCGCATTCGCGGCAGGCGGAGACGCAGGCCTGACAGCCGATGCAGCGACCGGGGTCGATGAAGATCGTGCGGCCCATCATGGCGGGTCAGCTCCTCTCCGCCGTCCCGCGGCCCTGCGGGGCCGTGGGCGGCAGGGGGTCCGTGCGCGAGACCTGGGTCTCCGGATAGGCCTCGTGGCCGGGGGCGGTGGGCGGCGCGGGAACCTCGTCGATCCGCTCGGCGGCCTCGATCCGGGCGGCGCAGACCTTGTACTCGGGGATCTTCGAGCGGGGGTCGAGGGCATCGATGGTGAGGACGTTCGCGGCCGCCGGGACGGGCCAGTGGTACGGGACGAAGACGGTGTCGGGGCGGATGGCCTCGGTGACCAGGGCCGGGAAGACCGCGGTGCCGCGGCGGGTGACCACCCGGACCGGATCGCCGTTGCGGAAGCCGTGCGAGGGGTGGACCTCGACCCAGGGACGCGGGGTCTGTTCGACGAGGGCCCCCAGCCGGCGGGTCTGGTTGCCGGAGAGGAAGTGCGCGACGGTGCGGCCGGTGGTGAGGGAGAGGGGGAACTCCTCGGTGTAGGCGTCCATGGGCGGATGCCATTCGACGACCTGCATGTGGATCTTGCCGTCGGGGTGGTAGGTCCGGCCGTTCTCGAACAGCCGGGGGGTGCCCGGGTGCTCGGTGGAGGGGCAGGGCCAGGCGATCCCGCCGGTCTCCTCCAGCCGCTCGTAGGTGATGCCGTAGTAGTCGTTGACCGTGCCGGCCGAGGCGACGCGCAGTTCCTCGAAGACCTCGCGGGAGCCGGGGAAGTCGAAGTGGTGCCCGGCGCCGAGGCGCCTGGCGAGCTCGCAGATGACCCAGGTGTCGGTGCGCACTCCGGCGGGGGGTTCCTGGGCCTTGTTGTGCTTGACCACCCGGGCCTCGGCGTTGGCCATGACGCCTTCGTCCTCGGCCCAGGTGGTGACGGGGAAGACGACGTGGGCGTTGGCCGCGGTCTCGGAGAGGAAGAAGTCGAACTGGGCGTGGAACTCGGCGGTGTCGTAGCCGTCCTTGACCACCGCGTAATGGGGCAGCGAGACGAAGGGGTTGTTGCAGATGCCGATGAGGCCGCGGATCTCCTTCCGCTGCATCTGCCAGACCATCTCCATCATGGAGGTACCGGCGCCGGGGAGTTCGGACTCCTCGATGCCCCAGATCCGGCAGATCTGGGCCCGGTGCTCCGGGTTGGTGATCGAGCGGCCGCCGGGGAGGAGGTCGGACTTCTGGCCGTGTTCGCGGCCGCCCTGACCGTTGCCCTGGCCCGTGATGGTGCCGTAGCCGGCGCCGGGCTTGCCGATGTTGCCGGTGGCGACGCACAGGTTGATCACGGAGAGGCAGTTCTCGACGCCCTGGGAGTGGTGCTCGATGCCGCGGGCGTGCCAGGCCATGGCCTTGCCTGCCGCGGCGAAGACCCGGGCGACCTGGACGATCTGTTCGGCCGGGATCCCGCAGATCTCGGCGGAACGGGCGGGCGGGTAGTCGGCGACGGTCTGCTTGACCTGCTCCCAGCCGGTGGTGTGGGCGGCGAGGTAGGCCTCGTCGGTGAGGCCCTCGGCGACGATCACGTGCAGGAGGGCGTTGAAGAAGGCGGAGTCGGTGCCGGGTTTGAGGGCGACGTGGATGTCGGCGGTGCGGGCGATGGCCGTCTCACGCGGGTCGACGACGATCAGCGAGGCGCCGCGGTCCCGGGCGCCCCACAGGTACTGGGTCATCACGGGGAAGCACTCCCCCACGTTCGACCCGGCGATGAGCAGGCAGTCGGAGAGGAGGATGTCGGAGAAGGGGTTGCCGGCCCGGTCGATGCCGAAGGCGAGCTTGTTGGCTCCGGCGGCGCTGACCATGCACAGGCGGCCGTTGTAGTCGACGTGCTTGGTCTTCAGGGCGACCCGGGCGAACTTGCCGACCAGGTACGTCTTCTCGGTGAACAGGCTGGCGCCGCCGAGCAGCCCGAAGGCGTCGTTGCCGTAGGCCTGCTGGATGCGGCGGACCTCGGAGACGGTGAAGTCGAGGGCCTCGTCCCAGGAGACCTCCCGGAACTCCTCGTCCCGGGAGCGGCGCATCAGCGGGGCCGTCAGCCGGTCGGGGTGGTTGACCTGCTGGTAGGCGTTGATGCCCTTGGGGCACAGCCGCATCCGGTTGATGTCGTGGTTGCGGGGCTCCACGCCGAAGACCTTGCCGCGCTTGTCCACGCGCAGGTACATCCCGCACTGCACGCCGCAGAAGCAGCAGTGGGTGGGGACGAGGGTCTCGCCGTTCTGGTCGGCGTGCCACCGGTCGGCGGGGATGCCGCCCGCGTCGCGGAAGTTGCGGGTGCCGGGCGGGGCGATGGACGGGTCGATGGAGACGGGCACGGGTCGGGACGCGGCCTCGACGGGGTCGGCCTCGGTCACTTGAAGCCCCTCTTGACGTGGGTCAGGTAGGCGTTGCCGCGCAACACCCGCTTGCAGCGCGGGCAGTATTCGGCCCAGGCGTCGAAGTCGAGCTTCAGGTCCTTCATCGTGCCGCGCAGGTTCTCCACGTACGGGGCGGTGTCGATGGGCTCCTCGCAGCGCTTGCAGGCGAAGACCTGATCGTCCTGGCGGGCCGTGTACTTGAAGAGCTGCATGCCGACGGCGGCCGGGCGCTGGACGATGTGGAAGAACTTGCCGAACGGGATGTAGATGAGGGTGAACACCACCGACACCATGTGCAGGATCGCGAGGAACTCGTAGCCGCCGCCGTGCAGGAAGATCGACGAGAAGGTCAGCAGGAGCCCGGTCACGGAGATCACGATCAGGCAGATCAGCGGCAGCAGGTCGTAGGCGAAGCGCTGGCCGGTGATGGCGCCGCGGTCCTTCATCCGGCGCCACAGGAAGTACGAGGCCCCGGGGATGACCAGTACGGCGGCGACGTCCAACCCGTGGAACATCAGCCAGCCGAAGAAGCTCAGCGAGTCGAAGCCGAGGACCTTGAAGCCCCAGATCCGCATCTCGTAGCCGGGGCCGGAGCCGCTGCCGGAGGTGAAGGTGAACCAGCCCCAGGTCAGCGGGAAGGTGATGAGCGCGGCCAGGATGCAGCCCCAGAAGATGAGCTGGTGGGCGGCCCAGCGGGCGTGGGAGCGGGCGCCGAGGAACTTCTGGAAGCCGAGGTAGGTGGCGATCATCCTCGGCAGTGCGGTGGGCGCCCTCTTGAAGTTCTCGGCCGAGAAGAAGCTGCCGAAGCCCTGTCTGAGCAGGCGGCGGGCGCCGGGCGCGGAGACCCAGACCGTGTACCGGTAGGCCACGCCGAAAGCCAGGAAGACGGTGGCGACGGCGTACGGCAGCAGGGCCGAGTCGAAGTCGCGCAGCAGCCGGCTGCCCAGCACGATCGCCGCGATGAGCACGAGCGATACGACGGCGCCGGCCAGGGTGGCCCGGGCGGTGACGGGCCGTCGTGCCGCGGGCGCGGTTCCCGGGTCCGACGGGGTCCCGGCGGTTCCGGCGGCGCCGGGGGCCTCGGCGCCGCCGGGGGGCCCGGGGGGCCCGGGGGGCGGGGGCGGGGCGTCAAGGGCTTCTGGGGGCTCGGGCACAGCACCACGCTAGGTGGTCTGCACCGATTCAGCCCGTTATGCCGTATCGGTGGCTACGCCGAACGGAGTCAGCCGGCCCGCGGCCCCCGTGACGGGAAGACCGGATCCGCGGGCCGGCGTTGACCCTCGACCAGGTACAGGGCCCAGAGTGCGGGGTGTGGAGAGCGAGATGCGCAGTATCGGGGAAATGGCCCGGGACAGCGGGCTGAGCGTGAGTGCCCTGCGGTTCTACGACGGTGCCGGCGTGCTGGTCCCGGCCCGGGTGGATCCGGTGAGCGGCTATCGCTGGTACGCCCCCGGGCAGCTCGACGAGTCCCGGTTGCTGGCGCGGCTGCGCCGGGCGGGCATGCCGTTGGCGGACATCAGGCTCGTGCTGGCCGGCTGGTCCCGTGCGGACACCGACCTCGTGCGGAACCTGCTCCAGGGGCATCTGCGCCGCCTGGAACTGGGGCTGTCCGACGCCCGGGCCGAGTTCTCCACGATCCGAGCGCTACTCGAACACAGGGAGAACCCCATGGCTTTGCCCCGTACCGCCACCATCCGGTCGGCTGTCTCGGCACCCGAGCTGGCCGCCGCGCTGGACGCGGTCCGTTTCGCGGCCAGTACCGATCCCGAGCTGCCGGTGCTCGGCGGTGTCCTGTTCGACATCGAGGGCGAGGCACTCCACGTCGTGGCCACCGACCGGTACCGGATGGCCGTCGCCCGAGCCGGTGTCGACGGGCACGGTGGTCCCCGCGTGCAGGTCGTGGTGCCGTCCCCGCTCGCCGACGCGATGCGGGCGCTGTTGAGTGACGACGGGTCCGTCCGGCTCACCGTGGACGGTGACCGCGTGGTCCTGGAGACGGGCGACCGCCAGGCCGCCGGCCGGTGCCTCGATCACGACTTCCCCGATTACCGCCGTCTCCTGCGCCTGCCCGCGGACCGGCGCCGTGCCCTCGTCGACGTCCCGGCCCTCCGGGAGGCGGTGGCAACCGGTCCCGTCCGCGCGAGCGAGGAGTGCGAGCAGGGCCTCAGCGTCCTCAAGGTGACGGCCGACGGCGCCGTCACCGTCTGCGAAGACGGCGACGACGGCCCGGACGACGTCGCCGTCAACCGGGACTTCCTGCTGGATGCCCTCACCGCGGGAGCCTCGGACCAGCTGGTTCTGGAGTTCGGCGCCCCCGACGCCCCCCTGGCGATCCGCCGCACCGACACCGAGGACACGTTTTCGCTCCTGATGCCCGTCCGCCTGGGGAACTAGTGCGGTGACCGGCAAGGTGTGCCGGCCCGCCCCGCCGGCCATGCCCCGTCCGCGCCGCCCGCGCCGCCTCGATGGTGCGGCCGGGCCGGACTGCGCCGGATGCCGTGCGGTCGGCAGGACCAGGTCCTGCCTCCCGCACGACGTCCGTCCAGCGCGTCCGGCCCGCCGAGGGCGCGTCCTCTGGTGTGCTGGCCTGCATGGCCTACACCCCCATGACCGCCCGCAGCCGCGACGAGGACCACCGCGCGGCCACCCCGCTGGAGCTGTTCTTCGACCTCTGCTTCGTCGTCGCGGTCGCGCAGGCCGGTGCCCGGCTGGTGCACGCGCTGGCGGAGGGCCATCCCGGCACCGGAGTGATCGGGTACTTCTTCGTCTTCTTCGGCGTGTGGTGGGCGTGGATGAACTTCACCTGGTTCGCCTCCGCCTACGACGTCGACGACGTGCCGTACCGGATCGCGACCCTCGTACAGATCGCCGGTGTGCTCGTCTACGCGGCCGGGGTGTCCCAGGCCTTCGACGAGAACGACTGGACGATCGCCGTCATCGGCTACGTCATCATGCGCGTGGCCCTGACGGCGCAGTGGCTGCGGGCCGCCGCCGGGGAGAGCGGCGAGGCGCGGACGGCGGCGCTGAAGTACGCGGCCGGGCTGGTGATCTGCCAGGTCGGATGGGTGGCGCTGCTGTTCGTCCCGGACGACGCCAAGCGCTGGCTGTTCCTGGTCCTGGCAGCCGCCGAGCTGCTCGTCCCGGTGGTCGCCGAGCGCGGGCACCAGACGCCCTGGCACGCCCACCACATCGTGGAGCGGTACGGCCTGTTCACCATCATCGTGCTGGGCGAGACGATCGCCGCGAGCACGGTGGCGGTGCAGTCGGCGATCAACGAGCACGAGGCGCTGGGGCATCTGCTGCCCATCGCCGCCGGCGGACTGCTGATCGTCTTCGCCGCGTGGTGGATCTACTTCGCGGTGCCGATGCACGAGCGCCTGACCTCCAACCGCGAAGCCATCCCCTGGGGTTACGGCCACCTGCTGGTCTTCGCCTCGGGTGCGGCGATCGGTGCGGGCATCGAGGTCGCGGTCGAGCACACGGTCGGCACGGCGCACATCTCACAGCTGTCCGCCAACGCCGCCGTCACCGTCCCGGCGGCACTCTTCCTGTTCATGGTCTGGCTGCTGCACTCCCGCCACTTCAAGCGGGGGCCCGCCCAGCAGCTGACCATCCCGCTCTCCGCCACCGCGATCCTCGCCTGCACCTGGACGGGCCCGTACGCGGTCCTCTACGCGGGCCTGGTCGCGACGGCCACGGTGGCCATCGGCGTGACCCTGGCCACCAGGTCCGCCCCGGCATGAGGCGCCGGGCCCCGGGGGCGGCGCCCCCGGCAACGGCGCCGCACCGAACCGTCACTCCCGCACCGCCGCCGCCGTTCTCCAGCGCAGGACGACGCCCAGCAACTGGAGGCATGCCATGACACTCCCCGCACAACGCCAAGGCACCGGCCCCGGAAGGGAACTGGCCGAGCCGGGCTTCTGGCAGCAACCGCCCTCGCACCGCCTGGCGGCCTTCGCCCGCCTGCGCGCCCTGGACTCCCCCGTCTTCGTCCCCGAGGGGAGCGGCCACTGGGCCCTGGTCCGCCACGCCCAGGTACAGGAGGCGAGCCGGCTGCCCAAGGTCTTCGCCAGCGCGCCCGGCGTGACCACCCCCGAACCCGCCCGCTGGGTCCGCGCCCTGTTCGGGGACTCGATGGTCAACCTGGACGGCCCCGACCACGCCCAGCTGCGCAAGATCGTGCAGCGGGCCTTCACGCCCCGCCTGCTGGCGGCCGCCGAGGAGGACATCCACGCGGTGGCGGCCCGCATCGTGGACGACGTACTCGCGGACGAGCCGGACGAGTTCGTCTCGGCGGTGGCCTCCCGGCTGCCCCTGGAGGTCATCTGCAACATGATGGGCATCCCGGAGCACTACCGGGCGGAGATCGCCGACCGCGTCAACCACGCCTCCGAGAACATCGGCGTGGAGCGCGGTCTGGCGGCCCGGCTGCGGATGCCCGGACGCGGCCTGAGGGCGCTCGCCAGGATGCAGCGGATGGTGGCCGGCATCGGACGGGAGCGGCGCAGGAATCCCACGGACGATCTGATCTCGGCCCTGGTGTGCGCGAACGTCGACGGCCAGGCCCTCGGCGCCCGGCAGCTCGGCGCCTTCTTCTCGCTCCTGATGGTGGCCGGAGTGGAGACGACCCGCAATGCGATCACGCACGGGCTGACCCTGCTGACCGACAACCCCGACCAACGGGACCTGCTGCTCGCGGACTTCGAGAAGTACGCGGACGGCGCGGTGGACGAGATGATCCGCCACTCGACGCCGATCATCCAGTTCCGCCGGACGGTGGCCGCCGAACACACCCTGGACGGGCACCTGTTCGAGCCGGGGGACAAGGTGGTCCTGTACTACGCCTCCGCCAACCGCGACGAGACGGTCTTCCCGGACCCCGACGCCTTCGACATCACCCGCTCGCCCAACCCGCACCTGGGGTTCGGCGGCGGCGGTCCGCACTTCTGCCTGGGCGCGCACCTGGCCCGGGTGGAGATGAAGGCCCTCTTCCGCGAGCTGCTGACCCGCCCGGTGGGTCTGCGCGCGGTGGGGCTGCCGGATCTGGCCGGGTCGAACTTCGACAACCGGGTCCGCTCGCTCAGGTTCGCCTTCGAGCGGCCCTGAACACGAGGTCCCCGCACCGGGGGCCCGCACCGGGGGCCCGCACCCGGGACCCGGGGGCCCGGACACACGGGACCGGCCGCCGGGCAGGCTGGGAGCCCGGCGGCCGGAGCGGGGGGCGGCGGGCCCGGTACGCGGCTACTGCTGCAGGCTCTGCACCGTGATGACGCAGTGGGCGCTGCTGGTCAGCACTTCCTCGTCACCCGCGAACGCCTGGAGGACCTCGGCGGACACCGGCCGGCCCGGGACGGCCTCGGCCCAGGGCCGCGTGGCGAAGAGGAAGTACGCCTGACCGCTCTCACCGGCCGCGGCGACCCACTCGTCCGGGGCGGTGCAGGTCGCGTTCAGCCCGGGCAGGGTCAGCGCGATCTGGTTGCCCGCGAGCAGGATCTGCACCGCGAAGGTGCGCGGGCTGCGGGTGCCGTCCATGACCACGTCGCCGATGGGCAGGCCGATCTCCTCCAGGAGCCCGCGGGCGGCCTCCTCGCTGGCCTTCTCGCCCTTCGGCCCGTCCCCGAGGGTGTAGGCGAGGAGGTACGGGATGTCGTGGCCTTCGGAGGGGTCGCCGATCCAGGCGAGCACCGACAGGGTGCCCAGCACGGACCGGTCGATTTCGGCTTGAGTAGAAGTCATGCGCCGCACCCTAGCCGTCTGCCGCCCGGCCTTTTCACGGCCTTTCACCCGGGCGGGCTAGACGGCCCAGAATCCCGTTCCGGAATTCGCCTGCATGTTCGCGTCCTGGTACTGGAGGCGCACAATGCGCGCGTTTTCCGGGATTTCGAACACCACCCATCCTTCGGCCCGCTCACCGACCGCGAGGGAATCGAAGACGAGTGGTTTGCCGGTCGTCAGTTCACCGGTGGGCACCACCGGGTGGCGCTGCCCCGCGCTGTCGTGCGCCCACATGCGTCCGAGCGCCCCGTACGAGGCCCCGCCCACGTTGACGAACGACATCGAGGCGGCCACCCAGCGCTTGCCGGCCGGCGGGGCGAAGTTCTTCTCCACGCTGACCGCCGGGTCCACGTACGCACCCAGCACGGCCTGCAGGTGCCGGCCGATCTGGCCGCCGTGTACCCGTACGGCTTCACCTACGTGGGCATCCTTCGCCGCGGTCCGGGCGGGGGCCCCCTCCGCGCCGGGCGCCCCGTCGTCCACCGCACCGCCGTCCACCGGGACGGCGGGCGCCGCGGCGGGGGCGAGCGCAGCTCCCTCGGACGCGCTCTGGCAGGCCGTGGCGCCCAGCAGGAGGAGCGGGAGGAGGGCGGCGGCGAGGACGGGGCGGCGGAGCGGGAAGCGGACCGGGGGGCGGGCGGAAAAACGGGCGGGAACGGCGGACTGGCGCATGCGGGATCCCTTCGGGGGATGTATTGCGGCCAGTCTCACGCGCCCGAGCGGGCAATTGCACACACCGACACGAGTGTGGGAAGACAGTTGCCGCCCATATGCCAGCACAATGCGTTCCGACGGATTACCGCCACCGCTTCCACCAGGAGGAACAATGCGCACCATCGGTCGCCGACTGGCCCTGACCGCCTTCTCCGCACTGACCGCCGCCACGGTGTTCACGGGCTCGGCACAGGCCACCGTTTTCGACCAGGGAATTTCCGTACAGCCGTACGGTCACATTTCCAAGGACGGTACGGTCACCCTTTTCGGCACCTACCACTGCACCGCCCCGTCACCCATGGGGGCGAAGCTGCAGATCGCGGCCGCCGTCGTCCAGGACGGCACGCGGCTCGCCTTCGGCGGCGGCGAGGCGGACTGCGACGGGCGGGAGCACGAGTGGCGGGCCTCCGGCTCGCTCCGGTTCACCCCGGCCGTGCACCCCGGCCCGGCGCTCGCCGAGGCCCAGCTCAACGAGATCCACTTCTCGGGCCTGATGCCGCGCTCCATCGACACGGTCGCGGAGGACCGCCAGGAGATCCGCCTGACCGCCCGCCCCTAGGGCCAGGGCCAGGGCCGCAACAAGGGGCCGGTGGGGCCGCAAGGGGCCGGTGGGGCCGCGGCGGCCGAGGGGACGTCCGGCCGGTAGCCGCCGCTACCGGCACTCGGGCGCGACGCCGGTCATCGACATGAACGCTACCGCCTGGCAGCCGGGGTCCGCGTGCGGCCGCCCCGTCGTCCGGTCCACGACCGCATGCACTCCGGCGGCCAGCAGGAGCACGGCCAGGACGCCCGTCACGGCGCCCCTGCTCAGCCTGCGCACAGCACGTTCCGTTCCATGGTTCGCATCATCCCCCCGCCCCCCGCACCCCACAACTCGACGTGACGGCGCGCTCACCCCGCGCTCCGGGGGCTGCCCGCCGCGTCGAACTCGCACCACACGGCCTTGCCGTCGCCCCGGGACTCCACGCCCCAGTGCGTGGCCAGCGCGTCCACCAGCAGGAGCCCCCGCCCCGTGGTCGCGGACTCGCCCGGAGTGCGCCGGCGCGGCCACACGCTGGAACGGTCCTTGACCCACAGCCGGATCCGCCGGACCGGCTCGGGCAGCACCTCCATGGTCAGCACCGCCCCGCCGTCGGTGTGCAGGAGGGCGTTGACCAGCAGTTCCCCGGCCGCCAGCTCCACGTCGTCGGCGAGGTCCGGCATGCCCCAGTCGCGCAGGGCCTGGCGCAGCGCGTAACGGGCCTCCGAGAGCCCTTCCGGATCGGCCTGGTGGACGTACTGGTGGATGCGCGGCGCCCGGTGGGTGCCCGGGTCGGGGGCCCGGCGCAGCACCAGCAGGGCCACGTCGTCACCGGAGCCCCAGCGCTCCCAGAGGCGGTCCAGGAGGTGGTCGGCGAGCGCCCCGGCCTCCTGCGGGCCGCTGCGCACCACGTGGGCGAGGGCCTCCATGCCCCGACTGATGGCCGTGCCCGGCTCCTCCACCAGGCCGTCCGTGCACAGCACCAGCGTCTCCCCGGGTACCAGGTCTAGGCGGGTCTCGGGGAACTCCTCCTGCTCGAAGACGGAGGCCAGCCCGAGCGGCAGGCCGCCGCGCACGTTGGGCCAGCCCGTACGTCCGTCGGTGTGCCGGATCAGCGGGCCGAGGTGGCCCGCGCGGACGGCCCGTACGCCGCCGCTCTCCAGGTCCACCTGGGCGTACATGCAGGTCGCGAAGCGCTCGGTGTCCAGCTCGGCGAGGAAGCGCGAGGCCCGCGCCAGCACGGTGGACGGGGGATGGCCCTCCCCCGCGTAGGCCCGCAGCGCGATCCGCAGCTGGCCCATGATGGCCGCCGCGTGCGTGTCGTGGCCCTGTACGTCGCCCACCACGATGCCGACCCGGTCGCGGGGCAGCGAGATCACGTCGTACCAGTCCCCGCCGACCTCCCGCCCGCTCCAGGCGGAGTGGTAGCGGACCGCGATCTCCCCGCCCGTGATCTCGGGGATCCGGCGCGGCAGCATGGCGGCCTGCAGGCCGGTCGCGAACTCCCGCTCCTGGTCGAAGAGGAGCGCCCGCTGAAGCGACTGGGCCACGATGCCCGCCAGACCCAGGCAGAGGTTCTTCTCCTCCGGGCTGAACTCGGTGCGCCGCCGGTAGAAGAGGACCAGCCCGCCGATGGCCTTGGCCTGGGCGATCAGCGGCAGATAGGCGGCCGCGTCGTACTGGATCCGGTCCAGATAGTCCCCGAGCAGCGGGAACTCCTCGCCGAGTGACGTGAGCGAGGTGACGAAGCGTGCCTGCCGGGTGACCACCGCGTGCGACAGCGGCAGTGTTCCGTCCAGCCGGGTGAGGTTGCGCTCGCTGAGGATCTCCAGCGTCTCCCCGCTCATCGCGATCATCTTGATCGCGCCGCCCTCGACGAGCCCCAGGGCCAGCCCGTCCGCGCCGAGCCGCTCCAGGGCGCCCGCCCCGGTCAGCGCGGCCGTGACGTCGTCGACGGTCACCGCCCGCGAGAGGGCCTCGGTGGTCCGCTGGACGATCGTCGCCTGCTGGGCCCGGGCCGTCTCCAGTTTGCGCAGGAGCGTGGCCTGCGCCAGCTCCGCCGTCGCGTCCCGCACGATCCCCAGGATCCGCCGCGGCCGCCCCTCCTCGTCCCGGATCACCCGGCCCTGGGTGTGCGTCCACTGGTCGCGGCCGTCGCGCCGCTGCACCGTGAAGTAGGCGCCGTACGTCTCCCCGCCGCTCTCCAGGACGGCCGCGACGCCGTCGCGCAGCCGGACGCCGTCCTTCGGCGAGATCCGCCGCCCGAGCCCTTCCGGGGTGCCGTCGTACTCCTGCGGATCCAGGTCGAAGACGACCGTCCCGGCCTCGTCCAGAATGAGCGTGCCGGCGTCCAGGTCCCACTCGAAACTGCCCATGCCGTTGAGCGCGAGCCGTTCCCCGGGCCCGGTCACGGGGGACTGCCGGCCCTGCTCGGGGCTTTCGCGTTCCACCGCTGCCAAGAGACTCACACCACCTAACGGCCGGGCCAGTACGGCTGGGAGACCAGCCGCTCCCACTCCTCGTCAGGATGACCGGGAAGGGTGCGTCCGGCCTCCCTCCAGCGCTTGACGAGGGAGAGGTAGATCGGGGGCTGGGCGGCGGGGGAGGCCGCCGCGTAGGGGGCACGGTCGTACCCGGTGGGCCTGGCCGCGGCGGGCCTGGCCGCGGCGGGCTGTTCCCCGCGGCTGGCGGGAATGCGTACCCAGCCGCGGCCCTGTGCTCGCTCCGCGCTCATCGCGGACCCCTCTCACCGCGTCTCACCGCGGATCTCACCGCGGATGCCTCCTCGGATGCCCGGCCGCGGCCCCCGGCGGTCCCCCGGACCGGGTCCGGGGGAGTACCGGACCTCACCGGTGGAACCCGACAGCGGGCCCCGGGCGCCGAGGCGCCTTCGGACTCCTCCCACCAGTCTCCCCGCCGTGAACCCCGCACCGTGCACGAATCGCATGGAAGGGCCGAATGAGGGAGCCGTCAGCAGCCCCGCGAAGAACAGTCCGGGCCACGAGGACTCGAAGCCGGGGCTCAGCTCCGGCGTCCCGCTCTCCCCCACGGTCTCCAGGGCGGCCCGCAGCCCCGCGTCGAGCAGCTCCAGCCGGTCCAGGTCCGGGGTGAAGCCGGTGGCCGCGATGACGTGCGAGGTGTCCAGGACCACGGACTCCCCCGCCCTGGTGGTCAGTCCGAGCCGGGTCCGCCCGCCCACCGCCACGGCCCGGTGCAGGTGGTGCCCGAGCAGTACGGGAACGCGCCGCTCGAAGCGGTCCCGCAGCCACCAGGCGCCGGCGGGGCCCAGCGCGGTCTCCGCGATCCGCTCCCGGGTGGCCGCGGGCAGCCGCCGGACCGCCCAGGGCAGCTCCGACCAGACCCAGCTGCGCCAGCCGGTGCCGAGTCCGCTGTGCGGATCGCGCAGGGCCTGCAGCCGGGGCCTGGCCAGGGGCTGCGGCACGGTGTTCCAGGTCAGCCGGGAGCGCCGGGCGACCAGGCACGGCCGGGCCCCCTGCTCGGCCAGCAGGGCGGCGGTCTCCAGGGCCGCCTGCCCGGCGCCGAGCACGGCGACCTCGCGGCCCGCGAAACGGGTCAGGTCCCGGTGGCCGCTGCTGTGCGAGGAGTGGCCGGGCGGCAGCTCCCGCAGCGCCGGGGGAAGGCGGACGAACGGCATCACCCCGACCGCGAGGGCGACCGTGCGGGTGAGCAGCGGCGGTCCCTCGGCGGTGCGGACGAGGAAGCCGTCGCCCTGCGGGGTCACCTCCGTGACGGTCACCTCCTCCACCTCGGGCGCGGCATGGCGGGCGAACCACATCCCGTACGCACTGAACGTGCCGATGGGCAGCGGAGTGCCGTGTTCCGCGACCAGTCCGCGCGTGGCGCAGTAGTCGGCCAGCGTGTACCGTCCGCCCGGCGCGGACAGGTTGGAGGACCAGGGCTCCGACTTCAGGTACATGCCCTCGGGCATGTGGTCGCGCCAGGACGCCATGGGCCGCCCCAGCAGCCGTACGTCCAGCCCCGCGCCCGCCGCGTGCGCGGCGATCGACAGCCCGTACGGGCCCGCGCCGACCACCACGAGATCGTCCATCCGCGTCACGGCCGTTCCTCCAGCTCCATGGTCATCGGCCCGGACCGGGCGGGGTCAACGGGTCACCAGCTCGTCCGGCTCCGCGGAAGCCTCCGGCGGCACGGGCCGGGCGAGCGCCGGAGCGGGCTCCGGCTGCTCGCGGCCCCGCTGGCGGGGTGCCCGGACCACCGCACGTGCCGTGCGCCGCCCCTGCGCGGGAACGCCCCGCAGGGCGCGCGCGCCCTTGCCGAAACCGCGGCCGAGGAAGGCGCCGAGCATCGCGAGGAAGGGCAGCGGGTCGTCGGAGGCGAACCAGGCCGTCTCGACCCGCCCCCGCTCGGCCTTCGGCAGCGGCCGCGCCGTCCGGGCCCACCCGCGCCCGCCCGGATGCGCCGCCGCGGACGCCGTCCCCGGGCCGGCCGGCGAAGGCGCCGCGCCCGGCTCCGGCGCGCCCGGCTCCGGCGGACCAGGATCCGGCGTGCCCGCCCGGCCCGCCCGCTCCGTCCGGCTCACCGCTTGACGGTGCGGCAGGGAGCGGCCGCGTACCGCCGCCAGCAGCGCGTAGTTCTCCGCGACGAACACCCGGCCCGGCCCGCCCGAGGGCGCCGGGACCTGCTGGCCCGTCAGATCCAGGTACATCGCCTGTACGACGTCCAGCCCGGCGGCGTCCGTGAACAGCCGGAACTGCGCCCCCGGGCGGGGGTTGAAGTCCACGAGCCGGAAGGTGCCCCGCTCGTCCCGGCGGAAGTCCAGGTCCAGGATCCCCTGGTAGCCGAGGCGTTCGGCGAGCCTCAGCCCCGCCTCCTCCACCGCCGGATCCGGCAGCCAGCGCCCCACCGCCGTCAGCCCCGTGCGCACCGGCCAGGACAGCTCCTTGCGGCCCGACCCCACGAGCAGCGGATGCCCGCCGCGGGCGAAGGCGCCGTGGAGGAACCAGTCGGTGTCCGGCCCGGCCGGCAGGAACCGCTGGAGCAGCAGCCGGCTCCCGGCCTCGGCGGAGCGCTCGTACAGCCGCCGCGCCTCGGCGGCGGTGTGCAGCAGCGTGGTGCTCCGCAGCCCGCCGGACCCGGCCGGCAGCAGCCAGGGCCGGCTCCACTTGGCGACCACCGGCAGGCCGAGCCGCCAGGCCGCCTCCGCCGCCTCGGCACCGCTCGCCGGGACGACGGTCTCCGGGTGCGGGATCCCCCACCGCGCGCACAGCCGCGCCAGCTCCGCCTTGTCGGCCACCCGGGCGGGCAGGTTGTCGGGCTGATGGGGGATCCGGAAACGGTCCGTCAGCATCGGCGCCACCCGGGACACGGCGATGGCGCTCAGATCGTCCATGGCGACGAGAACGGCCGGCCGGCCGATCCGCTCCGACACCCCGGTCAGGCACTCCAGCAACGCCTCGGGCGCCTCGGGGTCCAGTCCGCCGGTCGGCCCCGGGTGCACGGCGCGCAGATACCTCGACCGAGCCATCGGTCCTCCCCCGGCCTCGACGACGGCATGTACCTCCACGCCTTCGCGGCCAAGGGATCTGACGGCGCCAAGGGTTCCGTGGTGGAAGGGATTGCGATCGAGTCTGAGCAGAACTGCGGGCACATGGTTGAGATACGCGTGCATGGCAACGGTGTCTTTCACCTAGTCGGACCAAGCGGGGATGGTGCGCAGCTGCGAATGGCCTATGCAGCCCTCACCGGACAGGCCATTCGTCAGATCTGATGTCTAACGTCTTCTGCAAGCACACCGATTCAGGAAAGCCCGGGAGACGCCATGCCCACACCACGCCGCCGACTGGCGAGCACCTGCATCGGTACGGTCACGGCCGGACTGCTCGCCACCGGGGCCGCCCTCGCGGAACCCGAGAGGGACCGGGCCCAGGGTTCGGACATCGCCATGGGCGCCTACCTCGACTACGGCCCGAACGGCGTGGCCCGGATCCCCCACCTGTCGCGCTGGCTGGGCGGCAAGGAGATCCGGGTCGGACACACCTACCTGCCCGGCGACCGGTGGGCGGGCATCGAGGGCGGCGTCTCCTTCCTGGAGAGCTGGGCGCAGTGGCGCCGGGCCCGTGACGACCGGATGTTCGTCCTCAACGTGCCCATGCAGGAGCGGAACGAGGAGCGGCTGTCCGACCGCCAGGTGGCCCGGCTGATCGGGGCGGGCGCGTCGGGGCAGTACGACCTGCACTTCAAGAGGCTCGCCGCGCGGCTCGTGGACCTGGGCGTCCCGGACACGGTGATCGTGCTCGGCTGGGAGATGAACGGCACCACCTACTCCCACCGCTGTGGGCCGGACCCGGAGAACTGGAAGGCGTACTGGAGGCGCGTCGTCGCCTCGATGCGCTCGGTACCCGGTCAGGAGTTCCTGTTCGACTTCGCCCCGAACAGGGGTAAGGACGCCATCGGCTGGACCTCCTGCTACCCCGGCGACGACGTGGTCGACATCATCGGAATGGACTCGTACGACCAGGGGCCCGGCCGTGACTTCGACGAGCAGATCACCCAGCCGTACGGACTCCAGCATCAGGTCGACTTCGCGAAAGCACACGGCAAGGAGATCTCCTACCCGGAGTGGGGGTTGTACCGGCGCGGGGACAACGCGGAGTACGTCCGGCGCATGCTGAAGTGGATCGGGGAACACAAGCCGCTGTACCACACCATCACCGACTACTGCCCGCACGGCGTGTGGCAGTGCAAGCAGAACCCGCAGTCCGCCAAGGTCTTCCGCAAGACGCTGAGGGAGGAGAAGCCCGGCCCGGTGATCCCGACCCCGGTGGTGCCCACGCCCGTGGTGCCGACCCCGGTCGTCCCGACCCCCGTGGTGCCCACGCCCGTGGTGCCGAGCCCCACGGTCCCGACCCCGCAGGTCCCGACGCCCGAGGTCCCCAAGCCCTCGCCCGAGGTCCCCGAGCCGACACCGACGCCCGTGCCCTCGCCGGTGGTTCCGACCCCGGTGGTTCCGACCCCGGTGGTTCCGACCCCCGAGCTCCCGACACCGACGCCGTCCCGGGTGCCGACCCCCGTGCCGTCCCCCGTCGTCCCGAGCCCGGTCGTCCCGAGCCCGGTCGTGCCGAAGCCCGAGCCCGCGACCCCCGCACCGACCCGGACCCCGACCGCGCCGCCCCAGCCGCTGCCGGACCCGCCGACGCCGCCGGTCAACAGCACGCAGTG
Source organism: Streptomyces sp. NPDC056224 (assembly GCF_042267665.1). Classification (NCBI taxonomy): domain Bacteria; kingdom Bacillati; phylum Actinomycetota; class Actinomycetes; order Kitasatosporales; family Streptomycetaceae; genus Streptomyces; species Streptomyces sp. NPDC056224. The sequence continues at coordinate 258,139 of NZ_JBHJTK010000006.1, read as the reverse complement.
GTGCATCCCGCTCAACTTCGGCGAGTGGCTCTCCAAGCTGGTCGGGAAGCAGTCGGTCTGCGTCACGGTCGACTGGGGCGAGGGCTCGGGCTTCTGGCCCTTCTAGCCGGGTCATCGCACCCGCAGTTCGTTGAGCCGCGCCCGCCAGTCCCGGGCGGCCGGCAGCGCCTCCCGCAGCGCGTCCACCGCCCGCTCGCGCCCCGTCACCTGCGACTCGTGCAGCCGCAGCAGGGGCGCGAGCGCGCTCGTGGCCAGCAGGAACCGCTGGTTGACCACCGTCTCGGGCCGCCAGTGGTTCTTGTACGGCTCGTTGCCGCGCAGGAAGCTCACCACCGGCCGGCCGTCGGCGAGCGCCCGCCCGGCCTCGTAGCGCAGCAGCAGCGTCGACACGTCCACCTTGCGCGCGCGCAGGTCCGGATCGGCGCCGTACAGGTAGCCGCCGCTCAGCCGTGCCGACAGCAGCGTGACGTTGGCCGCGACCACCTTCCCGTCCAGCCGGAACTCCGTCAGCCGGCCCTCCCCCGCCCGCACCATCCGCCGGGTGGCGCGGGTCAGGTGCTCGGCGAAGCGGGGCCGCAGGTGCTCCGGGGTCACCCCGCGGCCGCGCCACTGCTTCTCGTGCAGCCGCAGCAGGGTCCGTACGGCGCGCGGCACTTCCTGCTCCGTGACCTCGTGCTCCTCGATCCCGGCCGCGTCCGTCTTGCGGAGCTTGGCCCGCACCCGCTGGGCGCCCGAGGCCGGCATGCGCTTGACCAGCTCGTCGAAGGGAAGCGTGGGCAGCTCCATGCAGGTGGAGTCGGTGAGCTTGGCGCGGGCGCCGGTCCACGCCTCGTACACCGCCTCGGCGGCGGCCCCGGGGCGCACCTCGCGCAGGTCGACGACGGCGCCCCGGGCGGCCCGGTGCAGCCCCCGGGCCAGGGCCGGAACGACCTGGTCGGCGTACTCGGCGGCCACGAGCACGTCGGAGTAGTCGGTGATGGGGCCGCCGAGCGGCACCAGCAGCGGCAGCGGCCGGTGGACGAGCATCAGCGCGGCCGCGCCGACCAGCTGCTCGCCGCGCCGCACGAGGACGATCCGGAGCCGGCCCTCCTTGCCGTACGACAGCCACCAGGAGTGCAGCCAGGCGTGGCTCTGGAATGGGGTGGCGGTGGGGCAGGCGCGCAGGAGCCGGTTCCACGGCTCCTCCAGCGCGGCGAACTGCCGGGGGTCGCGGCACAGCGTCACCGACAGAGCCCCGGCGGAGCCCGGAGTCATCGCACGGACTCCTTCTCCTTGGCCGAGTTCGGCTCACTCTGCGCGGGGAGCGAGGCGTACTCCTCGACGACCGGCTGACCGCTCTCCCGGCGGCTCTCCGAACCGCCCTGCGAACCGCTCTGGGAACCGCTCTGGGGACCGCTCTCGGGACCGCCCTCCTGCTCCTCCCTGCGGCGGCCGGGCCGGGCGAGCAGCCACAGCCCGCCGAGCAGGCCACCGGCGCACATGCCGACGGCGCCGCTGATGGGGGCGGACGGGGAGGCCGGGTCGCCCGGTGCGACGGCCTGGTTGAAGAGGAGCAGCTGCACACCGGTGTTCTTGGCGGCCTGATTGCTGCTCAGCGACAGCGCGTCGGCGACCGCGTTGGCGATGTCGGCGGCCTCGGCGGGGCTGGTCGACGTACCGGTGATGGCGATCATCGGGGACTCGGGCGAGGTCTCGGCCCGCACCTGGGTCCGCAGCTTCCGGGCGCCGATGCCGGCGCGGGGCTGGGCGTAGGCGAGGGTGGAGCTGCTGGTGGCGATGCGGGCATAGGCCTGGGCGAAGCCGAGGGCGGTGGCCGGCTCGGTGGTGTCGTCCGGCACGGCGACGACGTAGCTGGTCGCGGCGTACTCGGGCGCCTTCAGCACCCCGTACGCCCCGCCCGCGGCCAGCCCGAGCAGAGCGCACGCGGGCAGCGGCCACCACACGGGGGGACGCCTGAACCGCCGCCGCTGCCGCTTCCCGGGCTGCCGCTTCCCCGAGCGGTGGTCGGACTTCTTCTCGGGCCTGTCCTCGGCGTACTTCTCTGCGTGCTTCTCAGCGTGCTTCTCGGCGTGCTTCTCGGCGTGCTTCTCGGACTGCTTCTCGGACTGCTTCTCGGACTTCTTGTGCTCGGCGGTGTCGGCCATGTTCGTACTCGCTTCCTGAATGAGGTGCGGGGTCCTTCGGGCGGGGGTGGGGATCAACGGGCGTCGGCGCCGCGCCTCCCGGCGGCGGCGGCCGGGGGAACGTGCGGCGCGGGGTCCGGGGCGCGGTCCCGGGGGGGCCGGGCGGAGCCCCGCGGCGGCGCGGCCGAAAGGGCCAGGTCGTAGACGTCCAGCAGCTGCCGTGCGCTGCGCGCGATGTCGTAGCGCCGGACCACCGGCGGCGGCGGCAGCCGGCGCGCGCCCGCCTCCATGTGCCCGCGCAGCGCCGCGAGCAGCTCCTCCGTGCCGGTTCCGATCCGCCGGGCCCCGGGGGCCTGCGCGGCGGGCAGGTCGTCGATGGCGGGGCAGGTCACGTGCAGCACCGGGAGCCCGGCTGCCAGCGCCTCCACCACCGCCAGGCCGAAGGCCTCCTCCCGCGACGGCGAGACGAAGACGTCCATGGCGGCCAGCAGTGCCGGGATCCCCGGGGTGCGGCCGTCCGCGCTGTCGCCGAGCGGGTCCCGCTCCCCCAGCAGGTGGATCCGGCTCTGCGCGCCGAGCTCGGCGGCGAGCAGGCGCAGGGCGGCGCGCTCGGGCCCGTCCCCGGCCAGCAGCAGGTGCGCCCCCGGCAGCGCGGCCACGGCCCGCACCAGGACGTCGAACCGTTTGCCCGGCACCAGCCGGCCGACCCCGCCGACCACGAAGGCCCGCTCGGGCAGCCCGGTCCGGGCCCGGGTGGCCCGCCGTACGCCGTCGTCGAAGCGGAAACGGACGGCCTCGATCCCGTTCGGTACGACGTGCACCCGCTCGGCCGGCACCCCCCACGCCTCCAGCCGGGCGGCTACGGTGTCCGAGACCGCCACGGTCGCGGCGCCCAGCCGCTCACTGGCCAGGTACAGGGCGCGCACCCCTCCCGACAGCGGCCGGCCCTCGATCTCGCCCTCGCCGAGGGAGTGTTCGGTGGCCACGGTCGCCCCGGCGCCCGCCAGCCGGGCCGCGAGGCGCCCGTACACGCAGGCCCGGTACAGGTGGGTGTGCACGAGGTCGTACCGGCCGCGCCGGATGAACTTCACCAGGCGCGGCAGCGCCCGCAGGTCCCGGTTGCCCGTCATCCCGAGGTGCACGACCCGGACCCCGTCGGCGCGCAGCCCCTCGGCCACCGGCCCGGGGTTGGTCAGCGTCAGCACGTCGCAGCGCATCGGCATGTGCCGCAGCAGCAGCCGCAGTTGCTGCTCGGCTCCGCCGACCCCGAGCCCGGTGATGACGTGGAGGGCCTTGACGTCCTTCACCGCAGCACCGCCCGCCGCAGCTCCCGCGCCTGGTGGCGCAGTCGCTTGACCCGCAGCCGCGCGCCTCCGTCGGCCTGGCTGACGTGCGTACGGGGCAGGGCGTACGGGCCTTCGAGCCGCCCGGGGTCGATGGCGCAGGCGTACCCGTACCCGGCGGCGCGCGTCGCGGCGACGACCCGGGCGTCGAGGTGCCCGTACGGGTAGCAGAACCCCTCGGGCAGGGACCCGGTCAGCTCGCGCAGCAGGTCGCGGCTGCCCCGCAGCTCCTGCTGGAGCACGTCGTCGGGGGCCGCGGTGAGGTCCTGGTGGAGCAGCCCGTGGGAGCCGACCTCCTGGCCGGCCTCGGCGACCTCGCGGATGCCCTCGGCGGTGAGCAGGGACTTGCGCGGCCCCAGCGGGTCCCACACGTTGTCCACGCCGAGCCGCCCGGGCAGCACGAACAGGGTGGAGGTGCAGTCGTAGCGGCGCAGCAGCGGGAGCGCCCGGGTCAGGAAGTCGGTGTAGCCGTCGTCGAAGGTCAGTCCGACCAGCCCGGCCGCCGTCCCGGCCGCCCGGGCCCGGAGCAGCTCGCCGACCGACACGCCCCGCAGGCCGCGGTCGCGCAGCCACTGCAGCTGGGCCTCCAGGGCGTGGGGCGTGACGGTGATCCCGTACGGATCCTCGGCGGGGTCGGTGAATTCGGCGACCGAGTGGTACATCAGGACCCACGGCGAAGCGGTCCGGCGGGCGGGGACCACCACGGCGGCGGGCGCCGTGTCGGTGTCAGCGGTCATTGCGGAACCTCTGCGTGAACTGGGAGGAGAACTGGGCGATCTGACCGGGCAGGGCGGTGACTTCGAGGGCGCGTATGGCCACGCCGGTGGCTCCGAACATGGCGGGGACCAGCAGGCAGCCGAGGGCGGCGCTGAGCATCGGGTCGGGAACCATGGGCCCGGCGATCCAGCCCGTGGCGCAGGCGCCGGCTGCCGCCACCCCGAGCCGGGCGATGCTGACGGCGACCCGGCGGACGTGGATCGCGATGATCCGCGAGCCGAGGCCGGTGAGCAGCAGGACGGCGGTCGTGGTGATGCCGGCCGCGTTCGCGGCGGCGATGCCGTAGGTGCCCCACCAGCCGACGGCGAAGGCTCCGGCCACGATGTTGACGAGCAGTCCGGCGCCCATCGCGAGCGCCGGGAACCAGGTGGGCCGGGCGGTCGAGAAGAAGGGCCGGGACAGTGCCCCGACGAGGCAGTGGCCGAGGAGTCCGAGTCCGTAGACCCGCATGACGGAGGCGGTGGCGAGGGTGTCGCGGTGGGTGAAGGCGCCGCGTTCGAAGAGGACCTCGATGATCTGGGGGGCGTAGCCGATGACGAGTGCGCTGCCCAGGAGGACGGCGAGGGCGGCGAGGGCGAGGTCCTGCTCGACCCTGCGCCGGGCCTTCTCGCGTTCCCCGCCGGCCATCGCCTGGGCGACGACGGGGAAGGTGACGGTGCAGATCATCAGGGAGAGCACCATCGGCATCTGCGCGACCTTCTGCGCGTAGTTGAGGTGTGAGATCGCCCCGGGCGGCAGGGAGGCGGCGAGGAACCGCTCGACGAGCACCTGCGACTGCCGGAAGACGGCGAAGAAGATCACCGGGGCGATGAGGCCGAAGGCGAGGAGGGTGGGGCGGTCGCGGTCGCGCTGGCTGCGCGGGGCCCCCTTGGCCCGGGGCGGGCCGAAGCCCACGTCGCGCAGGAAGGCGGGCAGCTGGACGAGGACCATCAGCAGTCCGCCGGCCGCGACCCCTGCGGCGGCCGCCCGCACGCCCCACAGGGCGTGCAGCGCGACCATCGTGCCGATGATGCCGATGTTGTACGAGACGTAGATCGCGGCGGGCGGCACGAAGGAACGGTGCGCGCGCAGCGCCGCGCTGAAGTATCCGGCGAGGCCGAAGGAGATCACGGTCAGGGCCGTCATGCGGGTGCACTGGACGGCCAGTTCGGGATCGGGCAGACCGGGTGCGAGCACGGCGACGACGAGCGGCGCGGCCACGATCAGTACGGAGGCCACGGCGGCCAGGAACACGGCGAGCCGCGGCAGGGTCGCCGCCACGAGCAGCCGTACGGGGTCCTGCGCGCGGGCCTCCCTGCGGGTGAGCCCGGCCCGGATGACCGCCCGCCGGGCCAGGGCCTGGCTGAAGGCGGGCACCATCAGCAGCGCCATGGCGTCCTCGATGAGCAGCGTCGAGGCCATCTCGGGGACGGTCCAGGCGATCAGGAAGGCGTCGCTGTCGTGCCCGGCCCCGAAGAGGTGCGCGATGGTCTGGTCGCGCACCAGCCCGAACACCGCCCCGGCGGCGGTCAGCCCGGCGGTGACGGCGGCGGCCCTGGCCAGGAACCGCCCCAGTGGTGCCGGTCCGCCGTTCCCGGGGGCGGCGGGCGCGGCGGGCGCGGCGGGCGCTCCGCCCGCGCGGTGGGCCCCGCCGCGGGACGCGCCGGCCCGTCGGCGCGTCCCGGCGGATCCGGGGGACCCGGCGGATGCGAGGGACCCGCCGGATCCGGGGAGCGCGCCGGATCCGGGGGGCGAGCCGCTGGTGGCGTAGGCCGCCACCCGCACGCGTCCGCGCCCGGCGGCGCCGGGTACCGCTCCGGCGATGAAGCCGGGGTCGGTCGGAGGCGGAACCGCCTCGGCCCGGGCCGTCCCGCCCGGCCCGGGCTCGTCGCCGGAGCCGGGCAGCGCCGCGCCGCCGCCGCGGACCGGCGGGGGGCCGAAGACGAGGCCGGGATCCGGCGGCACCGGGGGCCGGGCGGGCAGGAAGGGGTCCCGCAGCGTCCCCGGGGCCGGATGCCGCAGGCTGCCGGGATCGGCGGGGCCGCCCGGCACACGGGCAGGGCCCGCCCCGGCCGGGGGGCCGGAGGCGGGCCGCCAAGGCGTGGTGTCCGTCACCGGCGGGCCGCAACCCCGGGGGCCCTGCCCCGCGGAACCTCACCGGAGACCGGCCCGGCGGCCGAGGGTGCCCCGCGCGGTGGGCCGGCGTCCCCCGGCGAGGGCAGGGCCCACCATGCGGCGAGTCCGATGATCACTCCGGTCAGGACGGTGGACGGCCCGCCGATGTCCGCGTAGAGGAAGTCGGTCAGCTGCCACACGAACAGCCCCACGGCGATCAGCCCGCAGTCGCGCGCGCGACTGCCGGAGGCGGTCCGGCGCAGCCCCGCCACCAGCAGCGCCGCCCAGCCGCCCGCCAGCGCCACCAGCCCGGTCAGCCCCTGCTCACTGAGGATCAGGAGGTACATGTTGTGCGGGGAGAGCAGCGGCTGGCGGAGGTACGCCTGCCCCGCGCCCCCGGTGTCACTGCCGGAGGACAGCCCCAGGGAGGAGTGTCCGTCACGGTTGGCCGGGAAGCCCTTCAGCCCCACCCCCACCGCCGGCCGCTCCCGCCACATCGACTCGGCGGCGGCCCACATCGTGTAGCGGTCCGTCACCGACTGGTCGGGGGCGCTGGAGACCTGCGTGATGGAGGTCAGCCGCTCCGCGACCATCTCGGAGCCGACCCCGAGCCCGCCCACCAGGACGACCCCGGCGGCCCCCAGCGCGACCAGCACCTGCAGGGCCCGCCGGATCCCGGCCAGCACCATCACCAGCACCGCCGCGCCGAAGGTGGCGATCCACGCGCCGCGGCTGAAGGACAGCACCAGCGGCAGCACCAGCGCCAGCGCGCAGCACCCGGCGATGCGCCGGACCCGCCGCGGCAGCCCCGGCGCCAGCGCGCCGGCCGTCGCCACGACCAGCCCGTAGGCCACCACCGTGGCCATGCCCATGACGTCACCGGGGCCGAAGGTTCCCACGGCCCGGATGTCCTCGCCCTGGTACGAGGCCCCGGTGTGGGTCGCGTACTGCACGACCCCCACCGCGCCCTGCACCAGCGCCAGCACCACGAAGCACCCGGCGGCGATCCGGAACTCCCCGGCGTCGCGCACCAGCAGCACCACGGCCGCCGGGACCAGCACGAACACCTGGAGGTAGCGGACGAAGCCGGGCAGGGCCGCGTACGGATCGCCCGCGGTCACCGTCGCGACCGCGAGCCCGACGGCGGGCGTCCCGAGCACGAGCACGCCCAGCGGGGTCAGCGCCCGCACCCGGCCGCGCAGCGCCTGCACCGCGCAGACGAACACCAGCAGCAGCGAGGCCGCGTCGGCCGGACCGACCTTCCCGGAGGCGGTCGCGTCCCCCGCGGGGAGCGGGGCGAGCAGGAAGAGCACGGTCGCGGCGAGCGGCAGCAGCGGCCAGTGCCGCCGCAGCAGGCCCGGCACGTCGGGCCGTACACCGTTGAGGGATACGGCAAGGCTCATCAGCTGCCCCCCAGCCGGAAGCGGAAGAAGGAGGCCGCGGTGCGGGCGAGGATCCACAGGTCCTGCCACAGCGACCAGGTGTCGATGTAGTGGTTGTCGAAACGGGCCCGGTCCTCGATGGAGGTGTCCCCGCGCAGGCCGTTGATCTGGGCCAGGCCGGTGATGCCGACGGGCATCCGGTGCCGGGCCTCGTAGCCGGGGTGGACGGTGGAGAACTTGGCGACGAAGAACGGCCGTTCGGGCCGCGGGCCGACCAGGCTCATGTCACCCCGTACGACGTTCCACAGCTGCGGCAGCTCGTCCAGCGAGGACTTGCGCAGGAAGGAGCCGACCGGGCTCATCCCGCGGTCGCCGGCCACGGTCCAGCGGGTGGCGGACTCGTGCTCGTCGGCGCGCAGCGTACGGAACTTCAGCAGGGTGAAGGGGCGCCCGTACAGGCCGACCCGCTCCTGCCGGAAGATCACCCCCGGTCCGTCCCAGACCCGTACGGCCAGCGCACAGGCGGCCATCACGGGCGCGGCGACGACCAGGGCGAGCAGGGCGAGCACGGCGTCGAGGGCGCGCTTGGCCCAGCGCTCCAGCGGCCGCGCCGGACGGGGCAGCAACGGCTGGACGGCGTACCCCCACAGCTGGTCGGCGGGGACCGCCACCCGCATGCCGGTGATCTTCGCGGTGCCGGCCGGGTCGGCGAGCCAGAGCCGGCAGCCGTGGTCGTGGAAGAGGCGGACCAGGGAAGCGGTGCGTTCGTCGGCCTCGGGCGGGCAGGTGAACACCGCGTGCCGCACGGAGTTCTGGATGACGGCGCGCCGGACGTCCTCGTGGGTGGTGAGCACCGGCAGGGGTCCGGTGTCCCCGTCGGCGGCACCGGTGTCGGCGACCCCGACGGGGCGCAGCCCGTACTCGGGCCGGCCGTGCAGGGCGGCGGCCACCGCGCCCGCCCCGGCGCCCGGTCCGACGACGAGGACGGAGGCGGGCCGGCGGATGCGGGTGCGACGGCGGAGCTGGTTGACGAACCCGCGTCCCGCGCACGCCAGTACGGCCTGGAGGCAGACGGCGGTGAGCACTGCGGCCCAGCCCAGGGCCCGGCCCGGATCCACGGCGGCCACGACCGTGGCGACCGTGCACCACAGGACGGCGGACCGCACGGCCAGTGCGGGCAGTTCGAGGAGGGCCGAGGGGGCGAGCCGCGGCCGGTACAGCCCGGCGTGCGCGTGCAGCACGCCGAGCAGTACGGCGAGCGGCGCGGCGGCCGTGGCCGGCAGGGCCGGTCCGGACAGCGCCGCCACGGTGAGTACGGCGGCCAGCGCGTCGGCGGTGAGCAGGGGGAGCAGCCCGGCCGCACTCACGTGGCGGCGGCCCCGGCCCGTGCGTACGGCGGGCCGGTCCTGGCCGGCCCTGGGTCCGCGCGGGGGGTGGATGGCGGTCGCGGAACGGCGTACGGCTGTGGCGCCGGCCCCGCCGGCGGGCCCCGTGACGCCCTGCCGGGTGTGCCGGGCGGGTGCGCTGTCCATCGTCATCGGCTGATGCGCTCCTGGTTCAAGGGCCGGGGCCTGCCCAGCAGTTCGTGGTACAGGCTGGTGACCGCGTCCGTGGTCCGCCGCACGTCGAAGTCGGTCCGTGCGTGCTGCCGGGCCTGCTCCCCGAGTTCGGCGAGGAGCCGCGGTTCCGCGAGGAGCCGTCCCAGGGCCTTGGCCAGCGCCGTCGGATCCTCCGGCGGCACCAGGCACAGGCGGCCCTGGCCGGGCGGCAGGCTCTCCCGGGCACCGCTGACGTCGGAGACCAGGACCGGGCGGCCGCAGGCCATGGCTTCGAGCGGGGCGAGCGCCATGCCTTCCCACCGCGACGGAAGTACAACGAGATCGGCGGCCCGAAGCCACGGTCGGATGTCGGCGGCGGCGCCGGCGAAGAGCACTCCGGGCGGGGCGGTGCGGCGCAGCCGTTCGGCGTCGGGGCCGTCGCCGACGAGGGCGAGGCGGGCTCCGGGAACGGTGCCGAGCAGCTCCGGCCAGGCCCGCAGCAGGACGTCCTGCCCCTTCTGGGGGCAGAGCCGGCCCACGCAGACGGCGAGGGGTCCGTCGCCCCGGAAGGCGGCGGGCAGCGGAAGTCCGGCGCGGGCCCGGTCCTTGTCCTGGCCGGGGTCCGGTCCGCCGGGGCGGAAGTGGTCCAGGTCCACCCCGTTGCGGATCACCGACCAGCGGGCGTTGATCCCTTCGGCCTCGCCGGTGCGGCGCTCGGCCTCGCTGACGCACAGCACCCGGTCGGCCCAGCGGGCCCCGTACCTCTCCCAGCGCAGCGCGAGTGCGCCGGTGGCTCCGGCGACGGCGTCGAAGGACCAGGCGTGGGGCTGGAAGACGGTGGGCAGGGACCCGCGCGCGGCGAGCCGCCCGGCGAGTCCGGCCTTGGCGCTGTGGGCGTGCAGGAGGTCGGGCCGGACGCGGCGCAGGAGCCGGCGGACGCCGAGCACTTCGGCGGGCAGCGCGGGCCCGGGGGCCCGCCCCGCCTGCCAGGTGAACACCTCGGCGCCGGCCTCCCGGGCGGCTTCGGCGAGCGTGCCGCCGGGCGGGGAGCCGACGACGGCGCGCAGGCCCGCGCGGGTCTGGGCCCGCACGAGGTCGGCGACGACCCGGGCGACACCGCCGTCTACGGGCTGGGCGAGATGGAGGACGGTCGTGGGCTGTGCTGCCCATGGCTGTGCGGGCACGGTGGAGTGGTCTCCTACGTTCAGCGGCGCGCGTCTGTCTGAACGAAGAGCACACCGAGGAAATGACCCTGGCTTTCACCCGTGAGCTTGAAACTCAGGCTGCGGGCCCCACCGGAGAGGGCGGGACTCAGGTCGAACACGTCGGCGTCATACCCGAGATTGTTCACATAATCGGGCTGTCGCACGAACCCCTGTTGTCCGAATTCCGTGATCGTGGAATTCATAACATCATTGAAAGGATTTTCCGCATCGCTGAGGGCGACGCGGCGGCCACTGTCGGCCGTCACGGTGAGTGAGTCCTCCAGGACGCCCCGGTCCCCGTCGTACGCGACCACCCCGACCTTCCCCGCCGTCCCGGGGGGCGCGTCCAGGCCGTCGAGCTCGACCAGCCCCTCGCCGGCCCGGGCCGCCAGCCCCTCGAAGCCGTCCCACAGCGAGATCCGGCGGACCGGCTCCTGCGGGTGCTCGTAGGCGACGACCAGCGTCCAGCCGCCCCAGGCGCCCGCCTCGGAGTGGCCCATGGCGATGTTGAGCTGGGCCACCGTCCACATGCCGGCGCCCCCCTTGCGCACCAGCGGGGTCACGTCGGCGGAGGCCTGGTAGGCATCGCTGCCGGCGTCCGAGCGGTGGCCCATCACCGTGTCGGCGATGACCTCCTTGTACGCGCCGCCCGGCTCGGCGACCAGCACCCGGCCGTTGTCCTCCGGCGGTTTCTGCTCGCCCACCCGGAGGTTCCCGCCCCAGTACAGGCGGGCGTACGAGACCTTCGCGCCCTGCGGGACCTTGAGCTCGGCCCGGGTCGAGTTGTAGGTGTCCGGGTCCTTGTCGACCTCGCTGTAGAACATCTCGAACTCGCCGTTGACCCCGGCCGCACCCCGCTTCACCTCGGCGCACGGCTCGGCCTGCGGGGACTCCTCCCGGCGGCAGCTGATGCCGGAGTTGGAGGCCCGTACCAGCCCGCCGTGCTGCACGGCCTGGTAACGCTGGGTGAACGGAACCCGGGGCAACTCCTTGGGAGCGGGCGCTTTGCGGAAGGGGACCGCACCCGCCTGCGGGGCGTTCACGGAAAGGACGAGGCAGGACAGCAGACCGAGCGTGCCGAGGATTCTGCGGGAGGAACCCATGACCCTGTCTCCATTTTCGATCAAGGGAACAAAACAGGAGTGAACTTTGTCAGAAATCGGGCTGGAAATCACGTCAGACTCGCTCGTACGGCCTTTTGGGCGATAGCACGCACCCTCGAAGCGGGGGGGTCGTTATGGGCTTCCCCGTTATTCGAACAGAAAGGGAAATCGGAGATACCGAAGGCGCTGACGTGCGGCGCCACCCCGGCCGTCGCGGGCGCCGCGGCCGACGCCCCCGGCGTCCTCGGCGGCAACCCGCTCCGGATCCCCGCCGCCGCCCCGGTGAACGCATGCGGCAACCCCGGCGACGTGATCGCCCTGCCGAAGCCCTCGTTCGGCAACACCCGCATGAACGTCTGAGCGTCAACCGCGCCGTCCGAAACGGCGGCATCCGGGTGAAGTCACGCAACCCGAGCGGGTCCAGGACCGTTGTTCCGGATGCTCCAGTACCGGGCAATCCTGCAAAAAAGGGACGACAATGATCAAGAAGATGATGGCCACGGCAGCGGTTGCGGCCTCGGTCGTGGGCATGGGCGCCGCCATGGCGCCGCAGGCGATGGCCATCGGGAACGACAACGGCGTCAACACCGTCAACGGCAACGGCGCTTCGCAGATCTACGGCAACCAGGCCACCTACGGCAACATGAGCCCGCAGATGGCGCTGATCCAGGGCTCCTTCAACAAGCCCTGCATCGCCCTGCCCGCCAAGGCCAACGTGCAGTCCGTGCTCGCCCTGCTCAACGTCGGCGTCCAGGACATCCCCGTCCTGTCCAGCCCGCAGAACCAGCAGTGCACCGAGAACTCGACGCAGGCCAAGGGCGACGAGGCCCTCTCCCACATCTTGGACAACATCCCGATCCTCTCCGGCAACGTCTCCGCCGGCAGCTGACCGGGGAACGCCCAGCGAGGCCGTCGCACCTTCGGGGTCGCGGCGGCCTCGCCGCGTGAGAATCCGCCGCCCCGGATTCGCTCCTTGAATACTGACGCGAATCCGCGGGCCGCCGTGAATTCACCCGGACCATCGGGGTGAATTCACGACAGGGCATCGAATTGCATGGTTTCTTTTATCCGGACCGCTCGTTGTTATTTCTGCAGTGGACACGCCTCTGCGGGAAAGGATCGAAATCAAATGATGTACAAGAAGGCAGTGGTGCTGGCCGCCGGCGCGCTGATGGCCGCCGGTGCCGCCTCCCCCGCCATGGCCGACAGCACCGCCGCGGGCAGCGCCGTGGGCTCCCCCGGTGTCCTGTCCGGCAACAACGTCCAGGTGCCGATCAACATCCCGGTCAACATCTGCGGCAACACCGTGAACGTCGTCGCGCTGCTGAACCCCGCGTTCGGCAACGTCTGCCTCAACCACTGACGCAGCGCTTGCGCCCGCGAGGGCAAGCCTCCTCGGGGTGGCCCCGGAGTGCACGGCGGTGCACTCCGGGGCCGCCTCCGATTCAGCACCGGCAGCAGCGCCGGTAGACAGGGAAGGACCCATGCGACAGGTACTGAGCCGACAGGTACTGGGCAAGGGGATGCTCACGGCGGCGGCCGCGTCGAGTCTGCTGTCGATCGCGACCGGCGCGGCCTACGCGCATTCCGGGGCGACGGCCGAGGCCTCGCACTCACCGGGCGTGCTGGCGGGCAACAGCGTCTCGGTACCGATCACCTTCGCGCCCAACGTGTGTGGCAACAGCGTGGACGGGGGTGCCGCCCTCAACCCCGCGATGGGCAACACCTGCGTCACCACGACCGGCTCGCACACCGACGACGGCCACGACTACGGGCGCCACCTCAGCCCGGAGCACGCCGAGGTCTTCGACCGCTACCTCCACGAGCGGGAGGGACGGCACAGGCTGCCGGAGCAGCGCCGGGAGACGCCGCGGTACGACACCCCGGCGCCGCGGCACGCGGCTCCCCGCCACGAGGAGCCGCGCGGCGACGGCCGCTACGGCGCTCCGGAGGAAGAGCGGCACGGGGAAGGGTGCGACGACCACCCCGAGTCCGCGCCGCCCCCCGCCCCGCCGGCGCACCACGCGCCCCCCGCGGCCCCCGCGCCCCCGGAGCCCGACCGGCCGCACCCGATGCCGGAACCGGTGGAGGAGGCCCCTCAGCCGCTCCCCGCGCCGGCGCCCGTCGAGGACGCCCCCCACCCGCTCCCCGCGCCGGCGCCCTGGCCCGAGCCCGCCCCGGAGGCACCGGCACCGCTTCCGGCCCCGGCCGAGGAAGCACCCGTAACGCTCCCGGCTCCGGCTCCGGAGGCCCACGCCCCCGTCGTGGAAGAGGCGCCCGCGCCCCGGCCGCCGCACGGAAGCCAGCCCGTGGGGCGCCCGGCGGACCAGCCGCCGGCCGCCCCGGCCGGTGACCTGCCCGTCCACCTGCCCCCGGCGGTTCCCGCGCCCGCTCCGGTGCCCGCGTCCGCGCCCGCACCGGCCCCGGCCCCGGCACCGGCCCACGTCAGCGCACCCGTGCTGGCCGAGACCGGCGCGGGTCAGCCCGCGGCCGCGGCGGCCCTCGCCACGGCGCTGATCCTGGGCGGCGCCATTCTGTACCGGCGGTCGCGAATCGCCTGACCCGGTGTTACCGGTAATCAGAAGAAACATCGGCCGGAGAATGCCTTTTCGGGTTCTCCGGCCGCTGTCATGCCCTCGTTCCCAACCGGGTGCCCGACGGCGTTTCCGCAGCGGCCGGGAATCGTTACCCAGGGCGAAAGCGGCGCGACGGTCGCCGCTGATGCCTCTGCCCACGAAAAGAAGAGGATTTCGATAATGAAGCTCACGAAGGTCGCCGCTGTCGTCGTCGGCTCCGTCGCCGCCCTCGGCTCCTCCGCCACCGCTTTCGCGGCCGAGGCCCCGGCCGCGATGCCCATGAGCCTGACGAGCGGGGTGACCGCGGTGACCGAAGCCGTGAACCCCGTCTCCGAGTCGCTGCCGCAGACCCTGGGCAACGGACTCGCGGAGCAGGGCGACAACGTCAACAAGGTCGTGGGCACCGTCCAGAGGGTCAACGAGGTCCGCAACAACGCGCCCGGCGAGGTACTCGGCCTCGCGAACGGCGCCACCCAGGCGTCCCCGCTCCTCGGCGGCGTGAAGCTCAACGGCGGCGCCCACTGAGCGACGCGGACACGACTGTGGGCGCCACCGGCGAGGCCGGGGCGCCCACGGTCGGTCGTACAGCCGACGTCAGTCGTTGACGCAGACGTTGCCGAACGCCGGGTTCAGCGCGCCGATGACGCTCACGGAGTTACCGCAGACGTTGACCGGAACGTGGACCGGGACCTGGAGCAGGTTGCCCGAGAGGACACCGGGGGAACCCACGGCCGCGCCCTCGGCCGACGAGTCGGCCATAGCGGAGCCGGCGGCACCGGCCGCAGCGAGACCAGCGGTGGCCAGGACCAGGGCGGCCTTCTTGGCAGAGTTCATGGGAAGTGCACCTTCTGTTCGATGTTCTGCCCCGATGCCGGGGCTCACACCGAGCGAAACGGTCCATCAACCCGGATGACACGGCTGTGTCCGCGATCAGACCTGTTCGGCTCAATAGTCGTAACCGCAGCGCCGTCAGGACCGTTACGGAAGGTTGCCCAGCGGGTCCGGGATCTCCGGGATCTCCGGGATCTCCGGGATCTCGACGCCGGGGAGCTCCGGCACGATCTCGACCGGCGCCCCCGGATCCGGCAGCGTGGGCGGTTCGAGACCCGGGATCCCGGGGATCTCCACGCCCGGGATCTTCGGGAGCTCGACGCCCGGGATCTCCGGCAGCTTGATCTCCGGGATTTTGATCTCCGGGAACTTGATCTCCGGGATCTTGATGTCCGGCAGGCTGACGCCGGGCGGCAGGAGGCCCCTGATGGCGTCGAGGATGCCCTTCACCAGGTCGTCGACGGGACCGGCCGCCGCCGCCCGGGTGTGAGCGGCCTGGTGGTCGCTCTCCACGGCGCCCGCGGGAGCCGCCGCACCGGAGAGTATGGCGACCGCGAGGGCCGACGGGACAAGAAGGCGGGCGCGGCGGGCGCGGGACGGCTTCGTGGAGCGCATGGATGTTCCTTACTCGTGGTCGCGGGGATGCCGGACCCTGAGCGGTCCGCTTCCTCACCCACCGTGCGAACACCCGACACGGAGCGCAACCGGAGATCCGGTGGCTGCTCGCTTCGTACGGGCTTCGCGCAGGCGTCCGGGGGCCGCTCACCCGGGACGGGGAAAACCTCGCCGCCCGCAGGCCGTTTGAGTGAAGCAGCGGAACCAACCCGCTGGCAGGGCAGTTGACCAGGGCGCTCCATCAGCGGGCACTCGTGCGACAGAAGGAACAAGATGTTCAAGAAGTTCATGACCGCCGCCGCGGTCACCGCCGTTGCGGTCGGCGCGGGCGCTGCCGCCGCGGCCCCGGCCATGGCCATCGGCAACGACAACGGGGTCAACACCGTCAACGGCAACGGTTCCCAGCAGATCTACGGCAACCAGAAGACCCACGGCGACATGAGCCCGCAGCTCAGCCTGGTCCAGGGCACCCTGAACAAGCCCTGCATCGGTCTGCCGGCCAAGGTCAACGCCCAGTCGCTCATCGCCGCGCTCAACATCGGCGTCCAGGACATCAACGTCCTGTCGAACCCGCAGAACCAGCAGTGCACCGAGAACTCCACCCAGGCCAAGGGTGACGAGCCGCTCTCGCACATCCTGAGCAACATCCCGGTCCTCTCGGGCAACGCCTCCGTCGGCAGCTGATCTCCGGGCCCCGTGCCCGAGGAGCGACGCGTGACGCGTAGAGGGCCCCGGCGGCGTCCAGCTGCCGGGGCCCTCGTGCGTGCGCTCCGCCGTCAGCCGGTCCAGAAGTCCCACCACCGGGTGAGGATGAGCATGCCGATCACTCCGGTGTGCAGGGCGGGCGGCGCCCAGCCGAACTCGGTGAAGAAGCCCCGCAGCGGGCCGGGGGCGGGGAACACGCCCGTACGGGCGTTGTGCGCGGTGACCGCCCAGAACATCAGCAGCGTGGCCACCCAGGCCAGGCAGCACCACAGGCAGAGTGCGTTGATCTCGTAGAGCGACTGGACCATCAGCCAGGAGCAGAAGCCGACGCCGAAGAGCATCCCAGCGTTCAGACCCAGCCAGAACCAGCCACGGTAGCGGGCGCCGGCCAGCAGGCCCGCGCCGGCGCACACCACGACGGCGTAACCCAGCAGTCCCAGCATGGGGTTGGGGAAGCCGAAGGCCTGCGCCTGCTCGCTCTGCATCACGCTGCCGCAGGAGACCACCGGGTTGAGACTGCAGGCGGGCTTGAAGTCCGGGTCCTCCAGCAGGAGGAACTTGTCGAGGGTGATCACCCAGGAGGCCAGCAGCCCGGCCGCTCCGGTCAGTGCCAGCAGCCAGGCCGTACCCCGTCCTGTGGCGGGTGGGGCCGGCCGTTCGCTCTCGCGCCGGGCGCGGGACTGCCCCTGCTGGCGGGGAACGTCCACTGTATTCGTTGCCATGTGGCCCATAGTCCCGCGCTCCGCCACAGAGCGGGCCTAACCATGCTCATCCATACGCAAGTTGACCTGAAGGGGTGGCGGGAACCCCTGATGGTTCCCGGACGTTTTACCGAACCCCGGACGTGATGTCAGAGCCAGGGGCTACGTTGAGCTTCCGCGAAGTGACAAGCTGCGACGGCCTGGAGACCCACCGTGAGCGATCCGTACGAGACAACCGAGGCGCACCTCGACCGGCTCCTCGGCCGCGCCCTGAACTCCTTCGACCTGCCCGACAGGTTGGTAGAGCGCCTCGGCACGGCGCTCGCGCACAGCTCTTCGCTGTACAGCACCCACCACAGCCCGGCGACGGGCGTCTGGCGGGAGACCCACCGGCACACCTACCTGCTGACCGACGGCGGTTCGGTGGCGCTGTGGGAGCTGGCGTACCGGCAGGAGGGCGACCGGACGGTCCGGCACGAGATCTTCGTGAGCAAGGCGGAGACCTGCCTGGCCGTGGCCCGGCTGTTCGGTGAGGTCCCCGCCCAGGCCACCCTGGACCCGGCGTTACTCCCGGGCGACGAGGAGCCCTACGACGACGTGGCCGCGCTGACCGCGCTGTTCGCGGCCGGTGCGTCGGCGCACCGGCACCGGGAGTACGCGGTGGAGCAGTCCGCCGACCACGCCCGGCGGGTGCTGCGCCGCGCGGAGAACACGGACCGGCCCGGCAAGCCGGTGGCGGAGCGCCTGCGGTCGGCGTACGCCCACCAGATCACGCAGTCGTTCGGCGGCGGCCCGTGCCTGCCGGGCGCGCGGGACGTGGTCTTCAGCCTGTACGAGCACGCCTTCGTCCTGCTGGACGGCAGCGAGGTGAGCCTGTGGGAGGTCGAGCACACGGCGACGCCGGACGGGCGGCACATGTGCGAGGTGTACGAGAGCGAGGCCGCAGCGCGTGGAGCCATGGAGCTTCGCGCGCGGGTACGGTGACGCGGACCGCCGCCTGGCGCCGCCTCCCGCAGCCGGTGACCCATGAACGGAACGGACGTGCCCACCCCTGAGGGCGGGCACGTCCGTGGCGGGAGTCGGCCTGCGTCAGACGGCCGGGACCTTGTCCGGGGCCGGGGCCCCTTCCGGGGCCTGGTGCTCGGAACCGCCCTCGCGCTGCTCCATCGGGAGCGAGGTGCGCGGCAGCATGAACATCACCGCCCAGATCACGACGAGGATGGCGACGACCCACCACAGCGCGTTGCGGAACGCATCGACGTAGGGGGCGCCGAAGACCGTCTCGTTCTCGATCACGCCGAAGTACACGACGGAGGTGAGGGCGAGGCCGAGGGCATTGCCCATCTGCATGGTCGAGTTGATCAGCCCGGAGGCGGAGCCGGCGTGCTCGCGCGGCACCTCGGACAGCACGGCGTCGGTGAGCGGGGCCACGATCAGGCCCATGCCGAGGCCCATGACGATCAGCGGCGCGGCCATCTGCCAGGAGGCGATCTCCATGCCGTAGTGCGCGGACTCCCAGATGTAGAGGAGCAGGCCCGCGGCCATGGTGAGTGCGCCCGCCTGGAGCACCTTGCGGCCGAAGCGCGGCACGAGCTTCTGGACGGACATGCCGGCGGCGACCGAGACCGCGATGGAGAAGGGGATGCCGGTGGTGCCGGCGCGCAGCGCGCTCCAGCCGAGGCCCATCTGCATCATGAGCGTCCACACCAGGAAGAAGATGCCGGTCGCGAGGCCGAAGGTGAGCTGGACGGCGATACCGCCGGCGAAGCTCCTGACCTTGAAGAGGGAGAGTTCGACGAGTGGGGAACCGTCCTTCCTGATCTTGTGCTTCTCGTAGGCGATGAAGGCGACGATCACGAGGGGCACCGCGCCCATGCAGACGAAGCCCCACAGCGGCCAGTCGTTCTCCCGGCCCTGGGTGAGCGGGTAGATCAGCATGACCATGGCGGCGGTCGCCAGGACGACACCGACCAGGTCCAGGCGCAGCGCGTTCGGGGCCTTGGACTCGGTGATGAACTTGCGGCCCAGGATCACGCCGGCGATGCCGACGGGCAGGTTGATCAGGAAGATCGGGCGCCATTCGAGACCGAACAGGTTCCATTGGGTGAGCAGCGCGCCGAGCATCGGACCCGAGACGGCGCCGAGGCCCACGATCGCACCGAACATGCCGAAGACCTTGCCGCGCTCGTGCGGCGGGAAGGTGACGTGGATGATCGACAGCACCTGCGGCACCATCAAGGCGGCCATTGCGCCCTGGAGGATGCGCGAGGCGACGAGGATGCCCGGGTCGGCGGCGATGCCGCAGAGCAGCGAGGCGGTGGTGAAGCCCGCGATGCCGATGAGGAAGAGCCGCTTGCGGCCGTAGATGTCACCGAGGCGGCCACCGGTGATCAGGCCGGCGGCGAAGGCGAGCGCGTACCCGGCGGTGATCCACTGGATCGCGCTGGTGGAGGCGTTCAGGTCCTGGCGCATGCTGGGTATGGCTATGTTGACGATGGTGACGTCGACCAGGTCCATGAAGGCCGCGGTCATCACGATGGCGAGCGCCAGCCAGCGGCGGCGGTCGGCGGTCGAGCCGTCGGTGGGTGAGCCGTTCGTGGATGCGGGGGCTGTCTCGGTCCGCTCTTCTCGTACGGGCCCGTTCTCTCTTCCGGGCGATGTCTTGGACGTCTCGGTGCTCATGGAGAGAAACCTAGACGGGATGTAGGTCAGTCGGTGTCCTATTTCGCTGGCAACCTGGATGCCATGACCGACACCCCGGCACGGCTGCTCTCCCTGCTGTCCCTCCTCCAGACCCCGCGCGAATGGCCGGGGAGCGAGCTGGCGCAGCGGCTGCGGGTGAGCTCGCGGACGATCCGCCGCGACATCGAGCGGCTGCGGGACCTCGGCTACCCGGTGGAGGCCACGCTCGGGGCGGAGGGCGGTTACCGGCTGGTGGCGGGAGCGGCCATGCCGCCACTGCTCCTCGACGACGAGGAGGCGGTGGCGATCGCGGTGGGGCTGCGGGCGGGCGCCGGGCATGCGATCGAGGGGGTCGAGGAGGCCTCCGTCCGGGCTCTGGCCAAGCTTGAGCAGGTGCTTCCGTCACGGCTGCGGCGCCGGGTGAGCGTGCTGCAGTCGGCCACGACCGCGCTGACCCGGGGGGACGGGCCGAGCGTGGACCCGGGGACGCTGACGACGATGGCGTCGGCGGTGGCGGGGCCGGAGCGGCTGCGGTTCGCGTACCGGGCGGGGGACGGGGCCCGGTCGCGGCGGCTGGTGGAGCCGTACCGGCTGGTGAGCACGGGGAGCCGCTGGTACCTGGTCGCCTATGACCTGGAGCGCGAGGACTGGCGGACCTTCCGGGTGGACCGGGTGGGCGAGGCGTTCGCGACGGGGGCCCGGTTCGTGGCGCGGCAGCTGCCGATGGATGCGGAGGAGTTCGTGCGCCGGGGGCTGCGGGGCGGGGACACGACGTACGCGGTCGAGGTCACCTTCGCGGCGGACGCGGCGGCCCTGCCGGGCTGGTTGCGGGAGTCGGCGGCCGGGGGTGCGGACGGGGAGGGCGACGGGGACGGCGACGGCGGCGGCCGGACGCGGATCCGGTTCGAGACCGCGGACGCCCCGGAGTGGCTGGTGGCGCGGCTGGCGCTGACGGGAGTGCCGTTCACGGTGCAGGCTCCGGCCGCGCTGGCCGCGGCGGCGCGGGCGCTGGGAGCGCGGCTGGCGGGCGCCGGGGCGTAGCGGGCCGGGGCGGGGCCCCGATTCCGGGGAGGGACACGGGGCAGGGGGGAGCCCCGGCACCTGGGGGGGATAGGTACCGGGGCTCGTCGGGGGGGGTCAGGCCACGGCGTCGAAGCCGGTGTCGCGCGCCATGCGCTTCAGTTCCAGCAGGGCGTGCTTCTCGATCTGGCGGATCCGCTCACGGGTCAGGCCGTGCTGCTTGCCGACCTCCGTCAGGGTCCGCTCGCGGCCGTCGACGATGCCGTACCGCATCCTGATGATCGAAGCGGTGCGCTGGTCGAGCTTGCCGAGCAGGTCCTCCAGCTCCTCGCTGCGCAGCAGCGAGAGCACGGACTGCTCGGGGGAGATCGCGGAGGTGTCCTCCAGGAGGTCACCGAACTGCGTCTCGCCCTGGTCGTCGACCGACATGTTCAGGCTGACCGGGTCGCGCGCCCAGTCCAGTACGTCGCCCACGCGCTTCTCCGTCGAGTCGAGCTCGGCGGCGATCTCGGCGTGCTCCGGGTCCCGGCCGTTCTCACGGTTGAACTCGCGCTGGATGCGGCGGATCCGGCCGAGCTCCTCGACCAGGTGGACGGGGAGGCGGATGGTGCGGGACTGGTCCGCGATGGAGCGGGTGATGGCCTGGCGGATCCACCACGTCGCATACGTGGAGAACTTGAATCCCTTGGCGTAGTCGAACTTCTCGACCGCGCGGACCAGACCGGCGTTGCCCTCCTGGATGAGGTCGAGGAGGGGCAGACCACTGCGCGGGTAGCGGCGGGCGACGGCCACGACGAGGCGCAGGTTGGAACGGATGAAGACTTCCTTGGCGCGCTCGCCTTCGGCGGCGAGCGCCTCCAGCTCCTCGCGCGCGGGCGTCTCGCCCTCGCGCTCTATGACGCCGTCGAGGATCTGCTGGGCGTACACGCCCGCCTCGATGATCTGGGACAGCTCCACTTCCCTGGCGGCGTCGAGCAGCGGGGTGCGTGCGATCTCGTCCAGGTACATGCCGACCAGGTCGCGGTCTGCGATCTCCCCGCCCGCAGCGCGAGCGCTGCTCGTGGACTGACGACGGGCGACGGCGCGGGTTGCCATGCGTGCTCCCTTGCGATGAGTTCGGTCGCGGTGCGGCTGCCGGACGGCACCGGTGGTGCGGTGTGCGTCCCCGGACACTCTCCCGAGTGCCCGCATCCGAAGGAAACAACGACTGGAAACGGGACAGAATTCCCACGTTGCCCTCTCGTTTTCGAGATCTTGCAGTATCCTGCCCCGCCGCGAGAGGGGGCAGTGCCCCTGCAAGGACACGAAGAGGTGCAGGTCAGGCCCGGAACGGAGGCTGACCTGACAGTTCCCGCAGAGGTGCGGGACCACCACGTCCGCGAGACCGCCGTCACCTTCGGCACGGCCGTCTTCGCTCCGCAACAGCGCCGCCCGTGGCCGCACTCCCACCCTGAAGACGGCCGCCACCGCCTTCTGGTTGCCTGGACCGGCCATCGAATCGCTGGATAGGCGACAAGCCTCCTTTTCCGTATGAAACCGGCCTGCACCATGTCGCGGGGGCCGGTCACGGGGGCGCTGCGGGACGTCCTAGCCGAACTGGAGGGAACGCTTCGAGAGGCCCATCCAGAAGCCGTCCACCGCGTCGCGGCGGGCGGTGAGGTCGCCCGCCGCGTCGGCCGCGCCGAGGGTGACGAAGAGCGGGGCGAAGTGTTCCGTACGGGGGTGGGCCAGGCGGCCCGCCGGGGCCTTGGCCTCGAAGTCGAGCAGGGAGTCCAGGTCGCCCGCGGCCAGGGCCTCGTGGCCCCAGGCGTCGAATTCGGCGGACCAGGACGGCACGCCCGGACCCGTGTGCCGCAGCGCGGCCAGGTTGTGGGTGAAGAAGCCGCTGCCGACGATCAGGACGCCCTCGTCGCGCAGGGGTGCCAGCTTGCGGCCGATGTCCATCAGGCGGCGCGGGTCCAGCGTCGGCATGGAGATCTGCAGGACCGGCATGTCGGCCTCCGGGAACATCTCCACCAGCGGGACGTACGCGCCGTGGTCCAGGCCGCGGTCCGGGATGTCCTGGACCGGAGTGCCGGGAGCCTGCAGCAGCTTCCGCACCGAGGCGGCGAGCCGCGGGGCCCCCGGGGCGTCGTACCGGACCCGGTAGTAGTGCTCGGGGAAGCCCCAGAAGTCGTAGACGAGCGGGGCCGGCGTGGTGGCGCCGAGGGCGAGCGGGGCCTCCTCCCAGTGGGCCGAGACCATCAGGACCGCCGTGGGGCGGGGCAGTTCCGCGGACCAGGCGGCCAGTTCCCCCGGCCATACGGGGTCGTCCGCGAGCGGCGGCGCGCCGTGGCTGAGGTAGAGCGCCGGCATGCGGGTCTGGGCGGGGGTGGTCACGGTGACGCTCCTCGGTCGTCGGTACGGGGTCACCCGAAAAGACTAACCCCGCTTGGTTCAAATTTGAACCAAGCGGGGCGGTCAGTCATTCCCGGGCGGGCGCCCCGTCAGAGGGCGGTCACCGTCAGTGGGCGATCACCGGAACCTTGAGCCCGGCGTCCTCGGCGGAGCCGGTGCCCGCGCCGGAGGCCACCGGGCCGCCCGCGCCGGGACGGCCGGTGTTGATCAGGGTCAGCGCGATGGCCGAGCTGGCGGCCAGGATGCCGACCGCCCACCAGATGGCGGAGGAGTAGCCCTCGACCATGGCCTGCGCCTGGACGAGCCCGCCCGCGGCCCCGCCCGCCGCGGCCTCGGCCGCGTGGTCGGTCAGGTACGCGGTGGTCGCCGAGGCGGCGATGGTGTTCAGCAGCGCGGTGCCGATGGCGCCGCCGACCTGCTGCGAGGTGTTGACCATGGCGGAGGCGACACCGGCGTCGGCCGCGTTCACCCCGTGCGTGGCCAGGGACATGGCCGGCATGAACGCCGTACCCATGCCGAGGCCGAGCAGCAGCTGCGCCGGCAGGATCAGCGCCGGGTACGAGGACCCGACTTCGAGCTGGGTCAGCAGGAGCATGCCGGTGGCGGCGAGCAGGAAGCCCGGTCCCATCAGCAGGCGCGGCGCGACCCGGGTCATCAGGCGGGCACCGATCTGGGTGGAGCCCGTGATCATGCCCGCGATCATCGGCAGGAAGGCGAAGCCGGTCTTGACGGGCGAGAAGCCCTTCACGACCTGGAGGTAGTAGGTGAGGAAGAGGAACAGGCCGAACATGGCGATGACGGCCAGGCCGAGCGAGAGGTAGACGCCGCCGCGGTTGCGCTCCAGCAGGACGCGCAGCGGCAGCAGCGGGGACCTCACCTTGGACTCGGTGTACACGAAGGACGCCAGCAAGGCCGCCGATGCGACGAACATGCCCACGGTCGTCCCGTCCGACCAGCCGGCCGACTCGGCGCGCGTGAAGCCGTACACCAGGGCGACGAGACCGAGCGTGGACAGGACCACGCCGGGGATGTCGAGCGGCGCGCGGTTGCGGCCGCCGGCGGGCTCGCGGACGACCAGCCAGGCACCCGCGGCCGCGACGATCGCGAAGGGGATGTTGACGAAGAAGGTCCAGCGCCAGTTGAGGTATTCGGTGAGGAAGCCGCCGAGGATCAGGCCCACGGCGCCGCCGCCGCCCGCGATCGCACCGTAGATGCCGAAGGCCTTGGCGCGCTCCTTGGCGTCGGTGAACATCACCGCGAGGAGGGAGAGGGCCGCAGGGGCGAGCAGCGCGCCGAAGGCACCCTGGAGGGCCCGGGCGCCGAGCATCATGCCCTCGCCGTTCGCGGCGCCGCCGAGCGCGGAGGCCAGGGCGAAGCCGGCGAGGCCGACGACGAAGGCGTTCTTGCGGCCCCACTTGTCGGCGATGCGGCCGCCGAAGAGGAGCAGTCCGCCGAAGGCCAGCGCGTACGCGGTGATGACCCACTGGCGGTTGCCGTCGGAGATGCCGAGGTCGCTCTGGGCGGAGGGGAGGGCGATGTTCACGATGGTCGCGTCGAGGACGACCATCAGCTGGGCCAGGGCTATGAAGACGAGTGCCTTCCAGCGGCTGGGATCTGCGGCCGGCGGAGATGTCGCGGCTGTTTTTGGCATGGGGGTACCCACTTCACTGTGCGGAATGACCGAAAAGAGCTATTTCGAGAAGCTTGAGCGCGTCACATGGTTTTCTGCCTCAGGTCTTCCAGCGTCGCGGCCGAGCCCGGCAGCGGGGAGGGCGCCGGGGCGCGCAACCCGTCGAGGAACAGCTGGAGATGACGGTGGACGAAGCGGTCCGCGTCCAGGCAGGCGATGCCGGGGAGGGGCCGGCTGAGCTGGGAGAGGGCGATCATCAGGTCGCCGACGCCGATGTCCGTACGGACGAGTCCGGCGTCCTGGCCGGCCGCCAGCAGGGTGTCCACGGCAGCCTCCAAGGCGCCGCGCGCGGCGAGGAGTTCGGGGTGGTCGCGGTCGAAGCCGTCCGCGAGCATCGGGCACAGGGCACCGATCCGCTCGTCGGCGGCGGCGTGCGTGAACCGGCACAGCGCGGCGAAGGCGTCGGGCTCCTCGGCGAGGGAGGCCTCGGCCGAGGCGGTGACCTGGTCCATGACGTAGAGCACGACGTGATGGACGAGGGTCGGGCGGTCGGGGAAGTGCCGGTAGAGGGTGGCGTTGCCGATGCCGGCCCGGCGGGCGACCTCGTCGAAGGGGGCGCCGGAGCCGTGTTCGACGAGCACCTCGCGGGCCGCCGCCAGGATCCGCTCGCGGTTGCGGACCGCGTCGGCGCGCGGGCGCGGGACGCGGGTCCGGGCAGCCGTGCCGGTCGCACCGGCGGCACCGGCCGCACCGCCCGCCGGGGCGCAGGCCGGGCCGGCGGGCGCGGGCGCCGGGCCCACGGCCGCGTCCGGGGCGGACTGGGCCGCCGGGACGGACGGGGCCGCCGGGGCGGTGGTGGTGGAGCGCTTCATTCCGGGGCCTCCCCGACTCGGTGACACGCACGGACCCCGCCAACCGGGGAGCCTGTCCCCACTTAGGTGGACTCACATGCAAACGGGGATCCCGTCCCCGGTTATTTCACTCCTCCGTGTGACCTGAGCCACAACCCGCTTCACGTTCGGCCTCTCCCGACGCGCGGGCGCGCCGCAGCCGTCGGAGGGTGAGCGAACAGAGCGCAGACCGGGCAGGGCCGGCTGCCGCGGACCCGAAGGCGATCTCCATGCCGCAGACCCGCCACCGGATACGCAGACCACACCGCAGCTGCGCGTTCATCGCGCTGACCGCGCTGGCGCTCGGCGTCACGGCGACGGCGAGCACGGGGATATCCAGCCGGACCCGTTCGGCGGCGGGGCCCGTGGCCACGACCGCCGAATCGGCCCTCGCGCCGTGCCGGATCACCGGCACGATGGGCGTGCAGATGTCCGAGGGCATGCCGACCCCGCCGGGGTACTCGCGCTCGACCGGTGAGGTCAGGGCACTGAACCTGATGATCGACTTCCCCGACGCCAAAGGCGAGGGATCGGCGCTGGACCGGCTGGCGGAGTTCTTCCCCCAGACCTCCGACTGGTTCCGGACCAGCTCCTACGGGCGGCTCAGCTACCGGGCCGAAGCGCCGATAGGGACCTGGCTGCGGATGCCGATGCCCTTCGCGGCGTACGGGATCGAGCGCGGGTCCGCGTACGAACCGGGCTACCGGCAGCTCGTCGAACACATCGCCAAGGCCGCCGACCCCGAGGTGGACTTCAGCCGGTACGACCTGATCAACATCCTGGTCACCCCCAACGCCGGGCCCTCCGCCCTGGACACCGTCCTGTCGGTGACCTTCTCCGGCAACGGAGAGGCCCCGACGGCCGACGGGGTGCCCCTGGCCAACACGTCCTTCGTCTACAGCCGGCAGGACGACGGCTCCGGCACCCACCGCGAGACCGGCTACCGGGTGCTCCCGCACGAGAACGGGCACGTCTTCGGACTGCCCGACCTCTACACCTCCGACGGCGGGGGAACGGTCGGGCACTGGGACATCATGAGCGAGGACTGGGGCGCCAACAACGACCTGCTGGGCTGGCACAAGTGGAAGCTGGGCTGGCTGGACGGCACACAGATCAGCTGCGCGTCGAAGTCGGGCGTCAGCGACCACGTCCTGGCGCCGCTGGCGCTGGAGGGCGGCACGAAGCTGGCCTTCGTCCCGCTGTCGGAGAGCACCGGATACGCGGTGGAGGTGCGGACCCGGGCCGGCAACGACGAGGCCGTGTGCAAGCCCGGCGTCCTCATCTACAAGGTGGACTCGGACGTGGACACCGGACGCGGCCCGGTGACGGTGTCGGACAGCGCGAACGCGAGCGGGGGCTGCACCCGGCGGCCCAATGTGCACGCCGAACTGTCGGACGCGCCGTTCCGCCCGGGCGAGACGTTCACCGACGAGAAGGCGGGCATCAGCGTCTCGGTGGTGGGCGAACTGCGCAACGGCAGCTACCAGGTGCGGATCATCCGGCCGTAGCCGCCCGCTCCCGGCGGCGCCTTAGGGTGGGCGCATGGAGTCCTACACCATCGGACAGGCGGCGCGGCTGCTGGGCGTGAGCGTCGACACCGCTCGGCGGTGGGCGGACGCCTCGCGCTTCCCGACCCGCCGGGACGGCAAGCGCCGCATGGTCGACGGGCCCGACCTGGCGGCCTTCTGCGTGGAAGCCGCCCAGGAAGGCTCGGAGGAGGCGGACGCCCCGTACACCTCGGCCCGCAACGCCTTCCCCGGCATCGTGACCGGGATCAAGCTCGGCGATGTCGCGGCGCAGGTGGAGATCCAGGCCGGGCCGCACCGGGTGGTGTCGCTGCTGACCCGCGAGGCCGTCGAGGAACTGGGGCTGGAGGTCGGCATGCGGGCCACCGCCCGCGTGAAGTCCACCAGCGTGCACATCGACCGCGACTGAGCACATCGGCTGAGCCGCCCCGGGCGCATGCCGCATCATGTCCCGCGTGCACAGTGCGGAGGAGTTCGGCCCGGCCGACAGCGAAGCAGGCGTCCCCGGTGGCATACCGGATCCCGGCGCCATGTCCGACGAGATCAGAGCGGCACGGCACGGCGACGAGGCGGCGTTCAGGGCGCTGTTCCGGGCGGTGCAGCCGGGGCTGCTGCGCTACCTGACCGTGCTGGTCGGGGAGGACGCCGAGGACGTGGCGTCCGAGACCTGGCTGCAGGCGGCCCGCGATCTGGGCTCGTTCAGCGGGGACTTCGGGGACTTCCGCGGCTGGGTCGCGGCGATCGGCCGCGACCGCGCGCTGGACCCGCTGCGCCGCCGGGGGCGCCGGCCGGATGCCGAAGGGGCCGCGCAGGCCGCGCCCGGTACGGCCCTGTCCGCTGCGGCCGCACCCGGTACGGCCGACGCGCTGGCACTGATATCCCGGCTGCCCCGCGATCAGGCGGAGGCCGTGCTTCTGCGGGTGGTCATGGCCCTGGACGCGGAGGGCGCCGCCCGCGTCCTCGGCAAAAGGCCCGGTGCGGTGCGCAGGGCGGCACACCGCGGCCTGCGCGAGCTCGCCGGGCTCATCGCACGGCAGGAGGCGGGTCCGCCGGGGGGCCAAGGGCGCGCGGAGGGGGCGGACGGGGCGGCCCGGCCGAAGCCGCGGCGGAGGGGTTTCACCACGGGAGTGACATCGGCGGCGCCTTCGACGCTGAAGAGCAAGAGATGAGCACGCACCGAACCCACCGGATCGACCACGACACCGCCGAGCGGCTGCTCGCCGGTGCCCGGGCCGGTACCGGTGCCGGTGCCGGTGCTGGACACGACGCCCTCGTGAGGCTGCTCGCCGCTGCCGCCGCCCCCGCGGCGAGCAGCGAACTGCCCGGCGAGGAGGCGGCCGTGGCCGTGTTCCGGGCGGCTCGCCTCGCCCCTGCTGCCGCCGTGTCCCGCACATCCCGTACATCCCGTACATCCCGGAGGCGGTCGGTGCGCACGCCCGCGGTGGTCCTCGCCGCGAGGGTGGCGGCCGCCGTGCTGGCCACCGCCGTCGGCGGTGTCGCCGTCGCCGCCGGTACGGGCCACCTGCCCGCCGTCCTGGACGGTGGGCCCGAGGACGGCGTTCCGGCCCCCTCGCCATCGGCCGGTGCCGGGGCCCCCGGTGCGCGGAACCCGGGCACGCCCTCCGCCTCGCCCTCCGCCTCGCCCTCCACGGCGCTCCCCGACCCGGTGGGCGGCGGGAGCGGAGCAGTTAGCGGCTCACCTGCTCCGCGGCCGACGGACATCGCCGACGGCGCCGCGTCACCGGCGCAGACCGGCCGGCACGAACCCGGCGCCCGCCCCGGCAGCCCGGGGCCGACCCGGAGCCCGGGGGCGCCGGCCGTCCGGCCGACCGGCCCACCGGCCACCGACCCGGCTCCCTCCCCGTCCCCGCCCCGCAAGGACACACCGACCGGTCGCCCCACAGGGTGACCCCGCCGCTCCCCGCCCGCCACCCGCAGAGGCTGCCCACGATGCAACAACCGGCTTACCGGGACGACGACACGATGCCGCTCCCCCGCATCTGCGACGTCGCGACGGACGCCCCCGCCCCGAGCCCTGTCTTCGTCGACTCCTCCGGCCGGCGCCAGCGCCGGGTACGCCGCCTCGGCTGGTTGCTCGTCGTCCCCGCCGCCGCTTACATCGTGCTCCTGATCAGCTCACTGTTCGGCGGACCCACGCTCCAGTCCCCGTTCCTGCCGTCCCCGCGTGTCCCGGAGAACACCCAGAGCAGACCTCCCGTGGCCGAGCCGGGCTCCCCCTCACCCGGCGCCGTACGCCGCACCGGTGCGCCCGACACCTCGCCCCGCCCGTCCCCCTCCCCGTCCCGCGCCGGAGTCCAGCCGACGACCGGGGGCGGGCCCGGCACCACCAGCGGGCCGGCTCCCTCCGCCTCCCAGGGGAGCAGCCCGGCGCAGGGGAACGGATCCGGCCGCTCCGGC
The DNA here is from genome assembly GCF_042267665.1 of Streptomyces sp. NPDC056224. Taxonomy (NCBI): domain Bacteria; kingdom Bacillati; phylum Actinomycetota; class Actinomycetes; order Kitasatosporales; family Streptomycetaceae; genus Streptomyces; species Streptomyces sp. NPDC056224. The sequence continues at coordinate 228,583 of NZ_JBHJTK010000006.1, read as the reverse complement.
AAGCCCACGTCCCCGCCCGGCCAGGGCGGGAAGCCCACCGCTCACCCGTGAGCCGCCCCGTGACCCGCCCGGACCACCACAGGTAGGAAGCACATCCCCTTGTCGAAGAACCGCCGCCTGCCCCGGGGCCGGCACGGCACCGTGCGCAACGTCCCCCTGCGCACCCACTGGCTGCTGCTCACCGCGCTCGTCCTCACCCTCTCGGCCGCGCTGCTGCTGCAGGGCTACAGCAAGCACATGTTCGACACGACGGCCGACGGCGCACCGCGCGCGGCGGGTCCGGCCGCGGCCGTGCCGGAGCAGATCCTGTCGGGCGGCCCGGTCATCGACGGCGCAGCCGCCCGGACGGTCGGCGCCGCGCCCCGCACCATCGCCCTGACCTTCGACGACGGCCCCGACCCGGTCTGGACGCCGAAGGTCCTGGACGTCCTTCGCCGCAACGGCGTGCACGCGACGTTCTTCACCGTCGGCGCCCAGGTGGCGGCCCATCCGGAACTGGCCCGGCAGATCGTCGCGGACGGCCACCAGCTCGGCGTCCACACCTTCACCCACACCGATCTGGGCGCGGCCTCCGACTGGCGGCGCTCCCTGGAACTGCGCGAGAGCCAACTGGTCGTCGCCGGCGCCACCGGGGTCACCACCCCGCTGCTGCGCCCGCCCTATTCGTCGACCAACCGAGCGCTGGACGACGCCGGCTGGGCCACCGTCACCCAGGCCGGACGAGAGGGCTACCTGACGGTCCTCACCACACTGGACAGCGAGGACTGGCGTCGCCCCGGCGTCGGGCAGATCGTCGCCAACGCCACTCCCAAGGGCAGTGCCGGCCAGGTCGTCCTCATGCACGACGCGGGCGGCGACCGCTCGCAGACCGTCGCGGCCCTTGAGCAGCTCGTCCCCCGGCTCAAGGAGGCGGGCTTCCGCTTCGCCACCGTCAGCGACGCGGTCGGCCTCCCGGCACCCACACGACCGGCCACGACCCTCGACCGCTGGCAGGGCCTCGCCCTGAGCCAGGCGCTGCGCACGAGCGACTGGGTCCTCGAAGTGCTCTCCTGGCTGCTGTGGGCGGCCGGTGCGATCAGCGTGCTGCGCGCGGTGGCGGTGTTCGTCGCCGCCCGCCGTCACGTGCGGATGCGCCGCAAGCCCTGGGGGAACCCGGTCACCGAACCCGTCAGCGTCATCGTCCCCGCCTACAACGAGAGCGCCGGCATCGAGGCCGCCGTCCGCTCCCTGGTCGCATCGGACCACCAGGTGGAGATCATCGTGGTCGACGACGGCTCCACCGACGGCACCGCCGACATCGTCGAGGCCCTGCGCCTGCCCGGTGTGCACGTCATCCGCCAGCGCAACGCCGGCAAGCCAGCGGCCCTCAACACCGGCATCGCCGCCGCGTCCTGCAACCTGCTGGTCATGGTCGACGGCGACACCGTCTTCGAGCCGGACGCGGTCCGCATGATCGTCCAGCCCTTCGCCAACCGGCGCGTCGGCGCGGTGTCGGGCAACGCCAAGGTCGTCAACCGCGGCGGCCTGCTCGGCCGCTGGCAGCACATCGAGTACGTCGTCGGCTTCAACCTCGACCGTCGCCTCTTCGACCTCGCGGAATGCATGCCCACCGTGCCCGGTGCGATCGGCGCGTTCCGCCGCGAGGCGCTCCTGCGCGTCGGCGGCGTCAGCGACATCACCCTCGCCGAGGACACCGATCTGACCATGGCGCTGTGCCGGGACGGCTGGCGCGTCGTCTACGAGGAACGGGCCAAGGCCTGGACCGAGGCCCCCGCATCACTCGGCGCACTGTGGAAGCAGCGCTACCGCTGGTGCTACGGCACCCTGCAGGCCATGTGGAAGCACCGCGGCGCCCTCACCCAGCGGGGCCAGGCCGGGAAGCTCGGCCGTCGTGGCCTGCTCTACCTGCTGATGTTCCAGGTCCTGCTGCCGCTGCTCGCCCCGGTCGTGGACATCATCGCCGTCTTCGGCCTGGTCTTCCTCGACCCCCTGCGGATCGTCGGCCTGTGGAGCGCGTTCCTCGTCCTCCAGGTCCTGATGGGCCTGTACGCCTTCCACCTCGACGACGAGAGGCCCGGGGCGCTGTGGAGCCTACCGCTCCAGCAGTTCGTCTACCGCCAGCTCATGTACCTGGTCGTCATCCAGTCCGTCTTCACCGCGATCGCCGGATCCCGCCTGCGCTGGCAGCGGATGGAACGCTACGGAAGCCTCCAGGCCCCCGCCGGGTCCGGCTCCGAGACGCAGCCGCGTTCACGACCACAACCACAACCTCAACCGCATCAGGCCGCGGAACCCGCCCCGTACCTCGCCGCCCCGTACCTCGCCGCGCCGGGCGTCGAGCGCTGGCCCCCGTACCCCCAGGAGACCGGAAGCGCCGGCGGCCCGGCGGGCATGCCGCCCTGGTAGCTCGTGGTTACGCTGGAGATGCGGAAGAAGCCAGCCGTGATGACGAGGTGGGAGGTGCACCGATGAGACGACGTCATCACTTCCACGTCGATCACGCCGGGCACTCGGTCAGTGCCACCGTCCAGACGGGCCGCCGAGTGGAGGTGGAGGTGCTCGTCGACGGCAAGGAGACGGGCCACGCCACGACGCACGACGACCATCCCGTCAGCGTGCCCGTGGAACTGCCGACCGATCCACCGAGCACGGTGTCGGTGCGCGCCACACCCGGTCCGGGCGTGCCGCGCTGCTTCCTCGAGGCCGCCGGAGCCGATCCCCAGGTCATGTCCCCGCGTCCGTACTGACCGCGGTCACCGGCTTCCTCCCCGGCCCCGCACTCCCGCGGCCCGCGAAGGTCCGGCCGCCGGCTGCCGCGGTACCCCGGCGCTCCTCTTCGTCAGCCGCCCGGGGGGAGAACCGCGGCCGTCCAGCCGCTGACGAGGGCCGCCGTGACGCCGAGCAGTGCGGGCGCCCGGTGCCCGGGCCACCGTGCGGAGAGCAGGCTCCCCACGACGGCTCCGAGGAGCCACGGCGGCGCCATCAGGGCGCGAGGCTCCTGACGTCCGGGCGCGGGGTCCGGCCCGAGCCGAGCGGGCTGGATATCGAGCGCGAAGCCGTGCCGACTACCCGCCATTCATCCCTGCGTTGTGCGGCGGTTCCGCGTTTGAAGTTCTCCCGGGTCAAACTCATCCCGGTTGCCTCGTCGAAGTGCTCAGAAAAATCCATCTTCTTCCTCCCACCACGTCGATCGGTCCAATCGGCCCGGCCTCCGTCGCCAGGACGCCGGCCTCGAAGCGGCTACGTGCTCCGAGGCGGCCCGTCATTTCCGACATCATCCGGCGGGCGGTGCGCAGACCGATGCCGAGCTTCTTCGCTGCGATCTCGTCGGTGGCACTTTGGGTGGGCCGGCACAACTCCCGTTCCCGGTCGGGGGTGCGCCCAGTCGACGCCATGCGCTCCCACGCTCACAGGACCGACGCAAGGGTGCCCGTCACATCAGGTGACACCCGGCGCGGCAAGGAGGGAGGCGGTCTGGCGCGGTGAGGCCGCCCACGGACCGACGCGGCCCCGCTGATCTGCATCGGCCGTGCCCGGCTCAGCGACTCCGTCGCCCGAGCCAAGATCACCCACGGCCTCGCGGCCTGAGCCAGTACACACGTATCTCCGCTTACGGATCATGCACCACCCGCTACACTGACCGCGGTGGCCAGGCCTCACAGCCAGGTCTCCGCACCCTGCCGGGAAACCCGTCCGGATCGTCGCGTCCACCTGGACCGATTTTCAGACACGTTTTCCGACAGATCCCCGCCTTCGTAGCTCAGGGGATAGAGCACGGCTCTCCTAAAGCCGGTGTCGCAGGTTCGAATCCTGCCGAGGGCACACATCGAGGACCCCCAGCCGATCTCGGCCGGGGGTCCTCGTCGTCGTGCGGGAACGGGCGGGGCCGGGGCGGGAGTTACTCCGCGCCCTCGGTGGCCGGTGGGGCGGGGAGGGTGAGGCGGGCCTCGGCGCCGCCCGGGGCGGGGTTGCGGAAGGCGAGGATGGCGCCGAGGGTGCGGGCCTGGCCCGCGGCGATGGTCAGGCCCAGGCCGTGGCCCTTGTTCATGCCCTCCGTACGGAACCGCTGCGGGCCGGCGGTCAGGAGGTACTCCGGGTAGCCGGGGCCCGCGTCCGTCACGGTCACGGTCCGGCCGTCCACCCTGACCGCGACGGGGGCCGCGCCGTGCTTGTGGGCGTTGGCGATGAGGTTTCCCAGGATCCGCTCCAGGCGGCGCCGGTCCGTCTCCACCCGGGGGGACGAGACCACCTCCAGGGCCGTGTCCGTCCCCGAGGCGCGGATCGTACGGGCCGCCAGGTCGGCCAGGTCGTGGGAGTCGAGGTCCACGCGCTCGGTGCCCGTGTCCAGCCGGGAGATCTCCAGCAGGTCCTCGGTGAGCGCGCGCATGGCCCGTACGCGGTCCCGTACGAGCTCGGCCGGGCGGCCCGGCGGCAGGAGCTCGGCGGCCGCGTTCAGGCCGGTCAGGGGGGTGCGGAGCTCGTGGGCGACGTCCGCCGTGAACCGCTGCTCGGCTTCCAGCTTGCGCTGGAGCGTGGAGGCCATCGTGTCCAGGGCCCGGGAGACGGCCGCCACTTCGTCCTTGTTCCGCGGGCTGTCGCCGACCCTCGCGTCCAGGTCGCCGGCGCTGATCCGGCGCGCGACCTGCGCGGTCAGGTGCAGCCGCCGGGAGATCCGGGTGACGCCGAGCGCGCCGATGAGGAGGGTGCCGCCGATGGCGAGCACCGAGGAGCCGAGGATGGCCCGGTCCAGTTCGGCGATGGTCCGCTCGGCGGCGGTGAAGTCGATGGAGACGGCTATGGCGCTGTCGTGGTCGGCCGGGCCCGCCGCCCACATGGCGGACCGGCCGCGGTGTTCGCCGATGGCCGTGCCGCGCTTGCCGCTGACCGCCAGCCGGCGCAGTTCCGCGGGCAGGCCGACGGGGTCTATGCCCTCGCCCCGCGCCATGCGCGAGCCGGCCTCGTACGCGGCGACGGTCCGCTCCAGCTTGGCGAGCGCCTTCTCGCGCGCCGTGCCGACGGTCTGGTGCGTCATGGCGTTGTGCACGAGGCCGCCGAGGAGGGCCGCGAGCCCGCAGCACATGAAGGTGATGAAGAGGGCGGCCTTCCAGGTCAGGGTGGAGGTCCAGGCGGGCAGCCGGAGGCTGATCGTGCGCTGGGTCTCGCTCATGATCCTGGGACCCGTCCGTCCTCACTTGTCCGTCGCCGGGCTCCCCGGTCAGCTCACGGTAATGCGCCCGCCTGAGCGGGCATCAGGCGGCCTCCGGTCGAGATCACGCCAGATCAGGCCAGATCACGTCGGGGCCCGCCGGATCAGCCGGATCGCGGTGGATCACAGGGGAATCGCGTGGGAATCGCGGGGAATCGCGGAGGGATCGCGGAGGGATCGCGGTGGATCACGCCGCCAGGTCGGCGCAGAAGACGGCGTCGTCGCGGCAGGGGTGGCACACCGGGTGGCACAGGCGGTGACCGCGAGGGCGGTCACCGCCCCTGCGAGCCGGACGGGGCTGCGGAGGCGGGTCCGGGCGGCGGCGCGGGTCCGGCAGGAGGGCGGGTCCGGGGCGCGGGCGGGGTGCGCACGGGGCGCCGACCCGCGCGGCGGCGCGGGCACAAGCGGGGCGCGGGCACAGCCACGCGCGGCGGCCCGGGCACGTGGGCCCCAGGCACCCGCGGCGGCACGGGCACGCCGGGCGCAGGCACCGGCGGCGGCGCGGGTCCGACAGGAGGGCGGGTCCGGGGCGCGGGCGGGTGCGCACGGGGCGCCGACCCGCGCGGCGGCGCGGGCACAAGCGAGGCACAGGCACAGCCACGCGCGGCGGCCCGGGCACGTGGGCCCCAGGCACCCGCGGCGGCACGGGCACGCCGGGCGCAGGCACCGGCGGCAGCGCGGGGGCATGGCGTACTCCGGGCGGGGGCATGGCGTACTCCGGGCGGGGGCCGGCGCAGGGCGGGCTCGGAGCCGGGCCGACCGCCGACCGCCCTGTCAGCCGGTTTGCCCTGACGGCCGTCCCGATCGCCGCGAGGGCGATGTGCGCACCGTCCATCGGCGACGTGACGATCGCCCGACACCTGCACGTCCCCCGCAAAGCCGTGAAAGGTCGGGCGCGACGCACGAAGCCCTCCCGGCCGTAGCCGGAAGGGCCGTCCGAGTAGTTACGAAAAGGTCAGCTCAGGCCTCTGCTGCGCTCGCCGATGCGGTCGCCCTGCGGAGTTCCGGCCCGCTTCAGGTCCGCCTTCGTGTGCGCCCCGCCCTTCACCTTGCTCCGCACCAGGCCGTCGAAGCCGTGGCCTGCCGGACGCGGCGGCCGATCCGGCTCCTGGGCCTGGAAAGCCGCTCGGAAGTCCTGCTTCTGCTCTTTGCTCATCCCGTCGTCAACTCCCTCGGGAAGCACCCAATCGGACTACTGGGATCGTAAGCAGATATACGAGACAACGCACCCGGACCGGACGCAAAGTTTCCGGATGCCGATCGCCTCCCGGATCAAGGCCGGGGCGGAGCGGGCCGCTCCGGCAGCCCCAGCGACCCGTTGACCAGTTCCTCCGGGCACGGCGTGCCCCGCGGCAGCTGGTACTTCGCCGCCACCCGGTACTCCCCCGCCGTCGGCGCGAGCAGCTCCGTCCACACGTCGCCGGAATCGTCCGGAGCGGCCTTGAACAGGCATCCGGCCGTGTTCGCGTACTCCTTCGGAGCGGCCGCCTTCGCCTTCGACGCGAAGGTCTCCTCCGGCGGCGCCACCGGCTTGCCGGCCGTGTCCACCAGCCCCAGCCACGGCGAGTGCGGGATGCGCACCAGCACCCGCCCGGGCCGCTGCACGTCGATGACGAGCCGGTCGGCGCCCGCCCGCACCACCGTCGCCGGCCCGGACACCAGATCGGTCGGCTCGTGCACCTTGAACAGCTGCCAGTTCACGTCGCCCCACACCAGCTGGAGGTACGGGAGCCCCTGGCGCACCAGCTTCGCCTCGTCCTCCCCGCCCGAATCGGGTTTGTCGGCGGGCAGCACCACGTAGTGCACGGCCCAGCGCTCCAGCCAGGCGCGGTAGCTGTCGGCGGTGAGGGTGTCGTCGTAGAAGAGCGGGTTCCGCTCCAGGTCGGCCTGCCGGTTCCAGCCGCGCGCGAGGTTCACGTACGAGGGGAAGGCGGAGGATTCCCGGTGACTGCTGGCCGGGACCACCTCGACCCGGCCCCGGTCCGCGCCCGCCTTCTGCAGCTGGTCGACGAGCGGGGCCAGCTCGCGGTTCCAGGCGGCCACCGGAGTGGTGCGCACGATGTCCATGACGCTGTTGGTGGTGATCCAGATGTTCAGCCCGGCGAAGGCCAGCAGCACCCCGTACCAGTGCCGCGAGCGCCTGACCGGGTACGGGAGCGCCGCGAGCAGCACGGCCCCGCCGAACAGCATGACCAGCCGGGTCACGTTCGAGCCGACCTGGGAGTCGATCTGCCAGGTCAGGTAGACCCCGAAGGTGTAGACGGCCGAGGCGATCCGGACCGTCTTCCAGCGCTTCGGCACGAGGAACAGGATCGCCAGGGCGAACACGAACGGCGGCGCGGCCGAGCCCAGCTTCATCGGCTGCGTCCCGGCGAAGGGGAACAGCCAGGCCGACAGCCCGACCACGGCCACCGGCGCCAGCCCCAGCGCGTACGCGCCCGGGCGCCGCCTGCTCAGGAACAGCGCGGCCGCGATCACCCCGAGGAAGAGCCCGGCGACCGGGCTGGCGGCGGTCGCGAGTCCGGCCAGCGGGGCCGCGACGGCCGCCTTGGCCCAGCGCCGCTCCGCCCATTTGCGCGGCCAGCAGAAGACGGCGGCGACCGCGCCGAGCGCGAACATCACGCCGAGGCCGAACGTCACGCGGCCCGAGAGGGCGTTGCAGAACAGCCCGTACACCCCGGCCAGGGCGGGCCACAGGGGCTCGCGCACGGCGCCGCGGCAGCGGGTCAGGACCAGGGCGAGCAGCGCGGCCGAGACGGTGCCCGCGATCATCATCGTGGTCCGCACGCCGAGCATGTGCATGAGGTACGGCGAGACCACGCTGTACGAGACCGGGTGCATGCCCCCGTACCAGGCGAGGTTGTACGCCGAGTCGGGGTGGCGGCCGACGAACTCCGCCCAGGCGTCCTGCGCGGCGAGATCGCCCCCGCTGTTGGCGAAGCTGAAGAACCAGACGACGTGCAGCACCCCGGCGAGCAGCGTCGATACGGCGACCGGGTGGCGGCGGAGCCGGTGCAGGAGCCGGTGCAGGAGCCGACGGGGTATGCCGCCGGGCGCGGCGGGAGCGGGCAGCACGGCGCCGCCCTCGCCGTCGGCGATCGGCGAAGCGGCTGCCCGCGGGCGTCCCTGCTGCTCAGCGGTGGTCACTGCCGCACTCCCCGCACTCCCCCACACATGGATCAACACACGGGTCCACACCTGCGGACACGTCCCGGGTCCCGGGACGTGAGACGTGCTCCGGCGCCCCGGGGTTGCCCGGGGCGCCGGATCCACGCTCCCACCTGCTGTCAGCCGACGCGCGTCAGCTTGCTGCCAATGCCCGGCGCGGCGAGGTCGCTCTGCAGGGCCACCGGCACCTTCACCTGGCTCGCGCCCTCACCGACGGTCAGTACGCCGATCTCGGTGCCGGCCCTGGCGGTCTGCGGGATCTTGCTGCCGCCGTCGGCCAGCTTCACGTCCACGGTGAGGCCGGCCCAGCCGACCGCCTGGACGTCGGCGGTGGCCACGACCGGGGTCCGGCCGCCGAGGCCGTCGTCCACGTGTCCCACGACATCACCCTTCTTCACGACGGGCGCGCCTTCGAGGGCCTTCTGGGTGGCGATCATCAGCTGCTTGCTCGCGGCGAGCACGCTGTCGATGATCGGCGGCTTGTGCTGGCCGAGGACGGCTCCGACGATCAGCTGGTTGGTCTTGCCGACCTTCTTCTGGGCGGCGAAGAGGAGGTTTCCGCCGGCCTTGGTCGTCGTACCGGTCTTGATGCCGAGCGAGTCGTTGTACGGGACCAGGCCGTTCCAGTTCCGCCAGCTCTTGCCCGACGGGTCGACCCAGCTGGGCTTGGAGGTGATCTCCAGCAGCGCGTCCATCTCGACGAGCTTCAGGCCCAGCTTCACCTGGTCCTCGGCGGTGCTGACCGTCGTCGCGTCCAGACCCGAGGGGTCGGTGTACGTGGTGTTGGTCATGCCGAGTTCCTTGGCGGTGTCGTTCATCTTCTTGACGAACGCCTCCTGGGAACCCGAGTCCCAGCGCGCGAGCAGCCGCGCGATGTTGTTGGCCGACGGGATCATGAGGGCGGCGATCGCGTCGTGCTCCGAGATCTTGTCGCCCTCCTTGACCGTGTCGAGGGTGGACTCGTTGTCGGTCGAGTTGTTCTTCTTGCCCTCGGTCTCGGCCGTCTTGTCGACGTCGATCATCTGGCCCTGCTCACCCTTCTTGAAGGGGTGGTCGCGCAGGATGATGTACGCCGTCATCGACTTGGTGACGCTCGCGATCGGCACGGGCTTCTGCTCGCCGGACTGCCCGAGGGTGCCGAGGCCGGCGGCGGCCATGTAGGCCTGGCCCTCGCTGGGCCAGGGCAGGTCGGGCTTGGCGCCGTCGAAGGTGTACGAGGACTTCGCGGTCATCACGAGCTTCGGCTGGGGCAGGGGGCGCACCAGCTGCACGACGGCCAGGATGATCGCGAGGAGCACGACGAGCGGGAAGTAGATCTTGAACCGCCGGATCGCGGTGCGGAGCGGGCTCGGCGGCGGCGGCGGGTTGTTCGTGAGGTCCGCCAGCATGTCGAGCGGCGGCTTGGGCGGCAGGGGCTGCTGGGTGGTCCGTTCGGTGCGGTCCGTCGCGGCGGCGGGCGCGGGGGCCGGCGCGGGGGCCGGGACCTTCGGGGCCGGAGCCTTCGGGGCCGGAGCCTTCTGAGCCGGGGCATCGGCCGTCTTCGGCTTCGGCTTCGGCTGCTGCCCGGGCTCGTCGGTCCGTAGCGGCACGAAGGTGCTGGCCTTCGGCGCCGCCGCGGCGGATTCGGCAGCGGCGGGCTTCACCGCGCGGAACACGGCGGTGCGCTCGCTGTCGGCGGACTCCTCCGCCTGAGCGGCGGCCTTCGACTCGGCCTTCGACTCGGCCTTCGACTCCGTCGCTGAACCGGCATCCGCAGCCGGCTTCGGCTTCACCGCACGGAACACGGCGGTGCGCTCGCTGTCGGCGGACTCCGCCTCGGAATCCACCTTCGGAATCCGGAACACCCCGGTCCGCTCTCGCGGAGCGGGCTCCTTGACCGACTCGCCCGCGGAATCGGAATCGGAATCGGAGGGGGAGGTGGAGGGAGACGCGGAGGGGGACGCGGACGCCGAGGCGGAGTCAGCCTTCGGCTTGACGGCCCGGAACACGGCGGTGCGCTCACTGTCGGCCGATCCGCCGGCGGGAGCGGCCTTCGGCTCCGCCGAAGCGGAACCGCCGGACCGGTCGGCCGGGGTCTCCTTCGACCCGGCTGAAGCGGAGTCGGCAGCGGCAGGCTTCACGGCCCGGAACACGGCGGTGCGCTCACTGTCGGCCGATCCGCCGGCGGGAGCAGCCTTCGGCTCCGCCGAAGCGGAACCAGCGGGCCGTGCGTCGGAGGCCGGCTTCCCGGTGCGGAAGACGGCGGTGCGCTCGCTGTCGGCCGGCCCATCGGCGGCAGCCGCCTTCGGCTCCACGGAAGCGGAATCGGCAGGCCGATCGGCCGGAGCCGACTTCCCCGCCGGGGACTCCTTCGGCGCAGCCGAACCGGAGCCCGCGGACCGCCCGGCAGCAGCCGGCTTCTCGACCTCCGACACCACCTCCGACTTCACCGAAGCGGAATCGGCAGGCCGATCGGCCGGAGCCGGCTTCCCCACCGGGGACTCCTTCGGCGCAGCCGAACCGGAGCCCGCGGGCCGGTCGGCCGGAGCCGGCTTCTCGACCTCCGGATCCGCCGAAGCGGAATCCACAGACCGGTCAGCCGGAGCCGACTTCGACCCGGCCGGACCCGAAGCGGAACCAGCGGCCTGCGGCCGCACGGCAGCCGGATCCGCCGCCTCGGCCTCGGCCTCAGCCCCGGCACTCGAACCCGACCCCGACCCTGAGGCCCGCTCCGCCCGTTCGGAGGACCCGGCGGCGCCGGGGTCCGGCGCGGGCACCGCTGCCCGACTCGCCGCTTCCGGAGCCCGGTCCTCCTCGGAGGTCTCCTCGTCGGCCGTGGCGACCCACGCCGCCACCACGTCCCGCAGCGCATCCCGCTCAGCGGCGGGGGCCTCGGAATCCCGCGGCCGGAACACCGAGAGCCTCGGGTCACCCTCCGCGGAGGTCGACGCCACCCCCGGCGTTCCTTCATCAACCGACTTGTCGGGGGACTCGCCCGCCACCAGTTCCTCCTCCGTCGTCGCCATGTCCGGCTGTCCGAATGTCTAACAGTGTCCCGTCTAGGGGGCATCGCCCCCGTGCTAGACGAGAACGACATAGCTGCGGGTTCCCCCACAAAGCGGCCACGCGCTCTCGACAGATGAATGTGAGAGGCGTCACCCTGTCACTCATCCACGCGGGGAGGCATGGATGGGCAGGAGCCGCAGAACAATTCCGGAGGAGCTTCTGTTGCTCGCCTTGGACCCGGCCACGGGTACCACGGCGCAGCCGCAGTCGCTCGACCTCGGCCTGGCCGGGGCACAGCTAGTGGAGCTGGCTCTGGCAGGACGGATAGCCCCTGACGGGGATCGTATCGCCGTGGTGATGCCACGGCCGACAGGAGATCCGACTCTGGACTCCGCACTGGAACTGCTGCGCAGGCGCGGCAGTCCGGTACGGGCCGTCCACTGGATCGGTGGACCCCGCCTGGGGCTCCGCCAGATTTACCTCGCGCACCTGGAGCGCTGCGGCATGGTCCACGCCGTCGCGGGACAGATGTGCGGGGTGCTGCCGACAACTCGCTACCAGGCGACGGACACGGCGATCAGCCGGGAGATCCGTGCCCGGCTCGACAGTGCGATCCGCACCGGCGTACCGCCGGACCCGCGGACCGCGGCGCTTGCCGCACTGGCCCACGCGGTCGGGCTCGGCAAGCACCTGTACCCCGGCAACGAGGGGCGGTCGTCCAGGTCCCGGCTGCGGGACCTGATCCGGCACGACCCGATGGGCGGACTCGTGGCGCACGCCGTGATGGACGTCCAGAACGGTGTGGCCGCACAGCCGCGCCGTGACCGCGCACCAGCACCGCCGGCCCGTGCCACGGCGAGCAGCGTCCCGCTGCAGCCGCGCCGGACGGGTGCGATGGCCCGCGCGGCCGCCCACTGATCCACCCGCTCCATCGCAATGCCATCGCCGTGACCGACGTCCGCAAAGACCCGGTTCGGGAGCCGCCAGCGCGCGGGGTGACGAGGCCGATACACCGGCCGCGTCGCCCCGCGCGTCTGTTTTCCCGGCCGTTCCCCAGCGGTGACGCCCGCTTCGGTGGCAGTCTGCTCGACATCAGACACGCAGAGAGACCGCTACAGAAGAAGGCGGAGGTGCCGTTCACGTGGCGTCCAATGTCAATCCCACCGTCCGACGCCGCCGACTGGGCATGGAGTTGCGCAAGCTCCGCGAGGACAAGGGCATGACGGCCGAGCAGGTCGCCGAGCGCCTGCTCGTCTCCCAGTCCAAGATCAGCCGGCTGGAGAACGGCCGCCGCTCCATCAGCCAGCGCGACGTACGGGACCTGTGCGAGGTGTACGAGGTGGAGGACCTCCGGCTGGTGGACTCGCTCATGCAGATGGCCAAGGACTCCCGCCAGCAGGGCTGGTGGCACGCCTTCGGAGACATCCCGTACAGCGTCTACATCGGCCTGGAGACGGACGCCGCGAGCCTGCGCACGTACGAACCGCTGGTCATCCCGGGGCTGCTCCAGACCACGGAGTACGCGCAGGCCCTCGTCCGCGGCGCGTGGCCGGAGACCGCTCCGGCGGACGTGGAGAAGCGCGTCCAGGTCCGGATGCACCGCCAGAAGCGGCTCTCCGAGACGGACAACAACAACCCGGAGCTCGGACCGCTGCGGCTGTGGGCGGTCATCGACGAGGCGGCACTGCGCCGGCGCGTGGGCGACGACCAACTGATGGTCCGCCAGCTCCAGTACTTGATAGAGCAGTCGGAACAGCCGCACGTCACGGTGCAGGTGATGCCGTTCTCGCTCGGGGCGCACCCCGGCGTCAACGGCCAGTACGCCATCCTCGAATTCCCGGACGCCTCCGACTCGACCGTGGTCTACATCGAGGGCGTGACGAGCGACCTGTACCTGGAGAAGGCCAACGACGTGCAGAAGTACAGCGTGATGTACGAACACCTGCGCGCCCAGGCCCTCAACGTCGACCAGACGCGGGAGTTCATCTCGGGGATCATCGACCGCTACGCGGGCAAAGGCGAGTAAATCACCAGGAGGCAGGGCGAGTCCGGGAGCGCGGCGGGGCGGGTCGGCACGGTACACCGTCACTCCCCGGCCACATAAGACCTGACTGGAATATGCCACTCGGTCGGGTGAACGGCTCCTTCACCTATCAGGAGCTGCGGGTAGCGTCGATCACGTCGGCCGGACCAGTGGCCGACACGCCAGCAGAACTACTCGCTGAACCGGAGAGAAACATGGCTATTCGCCAGGGCGCCACGGACAACTGGACCAAGTCCTCCTATTCCGCCAACGGGGCCTGTGTCGAGGTCAAGTCCCCCGTCATGGAAGCCATCGCGGTCCGCGACTCGAAGGTGCAGGACGGCCCGTCCCTCACCTTCGCCCCCGGCTCCTGGTCCTCGTTCGTCGACGGTGTCACCGAGGGCCGGCTGGGACGCCTCGCCTAAACGTCACTGCATGCGACCCAGCCACCCCGGATGCGCCGTCGGAACCACGGGCCATCCGTGCTACCGCAGCACTGACTAGAGCCCTCTCGACTGGCCGCCGTCCTGGCCGAGGGGGCTCGGCCGTGTCCGGGGGCTCCCGGGTGCGGTCACCTCAGCTGGTCACCTCAGCTGCTCACCTCAGCTGGTCGACGTACCGGTCCGTTCCCGGGACCGTGGGGACGAATGGCGCCACCAGCTCGACCCGCCCGAGTCCCGCCTCCGCGACCTCGGCGTCCAGCCCCTGGAAGTGGGCCCAGCAGGCCGGCTCCCGGGGGTCCTGCTCCAGGAACCACAGCAGCGTGAGGCGGGTGTCGACCCCCTCGACCTGCTTGACGTACGTCATCCGGTCGCCGGGCAGCGGCGTGGGCCGGAAGACCGTCACCATCGCGGCCGCAGAGCCGTGCAGCCGCTCGGGCAGGGCGCGTGCGCGCAGCCATTCCAGCAGTTCGGCCCGCCGCTCCGGGCCGTCGGCGTCGACGACCTGCACGACGAGGCCCGCGTACGGATGGTCGAGGGCGTGGAAGTCGCGCGGGCCCGCGGCGCCGTCGCGGTAGACGGTGGCCTCGTGGTCCTGGAAGGCCGTGAACACGTGGGTGCGGTCCCGGTACACCCGGCCGTCGCGGTTCAGCCGCTTGTTGATGCCGACCGTCCACTTCATGTGCTCGTCGTAGCGGCCCTCGGTGACCCAGTACGTGGACAGGTAGCAGCCGGCGGTGACCGGCTGGGCGACGGCCGACTTCTCGGGGTAGCGCAGCTCCTGGAGCTCGCGGGTGGCCACCCAGCGGCGGCCCGCGTACATCCACGGCATGGCCATCGCACCGGCGTAGTAGTGGTCGTCCTCGTACCAGCGGTTGTACGCGTACTCGTGCCCCGGGTGCGGCTCCACCATGGTGATCAGCGCATGGCCGGGGCGGACGCCGTAGGGGCCGACGGCCGCGAGGGCGGCGTAGTCCTCGGCGCGGGTGTCCTGCTGCGGCCGCCGGTCCTGGGGCGGGCGGCCCTGCTCTCCTGTCGTCATGGGACCGGTCTAGCTGATGTGCCGTCAGATGGGGAGGGGGCGGAGCCGGTTCACGATGTGACACATGCGTGCCGTCTGCATCTTTCTGGGGCTACGATGCGCCCACCCGACTCCCCGAGGAGCTCCCGTGCCCGCTGAAGCCGCCCTCCCCGTCACCGTGTCGCCGCCCCCCGCGTTCGCCGCGCGCGCCACGTCGGTGGGGGGTTCGCCCGTACGCGAGATCCTCGCGCTCACCGGGCGCCCCGGGATCGTCTCCTTCGCCGGCGGCCTCCCCGCCCCGGAGCTCTTCGACACCGAGGGGCTGCGGACCGCGTACGACGCCGCCTTCTCGGCCTCCGCGCGGCGGGCGCTGCAGTACTCGACCACCGAGGGGGCGCCGGAGCTGCGGGCAGCCGTCGCGCGGCGGGCGACGGCGCGGGGGCTGGCGACGGGCGAGGACGACGTGATCGTCACCTCGGGCTCCCAGCAGGCCCTCACGCTCATCACGAGCGCCCTGATCGAGCCCGGGGACGTGGTCCTCGTCGAGAACCCCACCTACCTGGCGGCGCTCCAGTGCTTCGCGCTGGCCGGGGCGAGGGTGGTGGCCGTGCCCTGCGACGAGGAGGGCCTGATCCCCGAGGCCCTGGCCGAGGCCGTCGTACGGGAACGCCCCAAGCTGCTCTACACGATCCCCACCTTCCAGAACCCGACCGGGCGCACCCTGCCGGGGACCCGGCGGGCGGCGGTGGCGTCGACGGCCGCCCGCCTCGGGCTGTGGCTCGTCGAGGACGATCCGTACGGAGACCTGCGCTACGAGGGCGCGGAGGTCCCCTGGCTGGCGGCCCACCCGGGGGCCGAGGACCGCACGGCGCTGCTCGGCAGCTTCTCCAAGATCATGGCGCCGGGGCTGCGACTGGGCTGGCTGCGGGCCCCGGCGGCCCTGCGCCGGGCCGCGGTGATAGCGAAGCAGGCGGCCGACCTGCACACCTCGACGGTGGACCAGCTGGCCGCGGCCCACTACCTGGCCGCGGCGGATCTGGACGCCCACATCGCAGGAGTCCGCGCCGCCTACCGTTCGCGGCGCGACGCCCTGTTGGCGGGCCTGGCCGGTGTCCTCCCGGCGGGCTCCGCGTGGAACCGCCCGGAGGGCGGCATGTTCGTCTGGGCCCGCCTCCCGGAGGGCCACGACGCGACGGCCCTCCTGAAGACGGCCCTCGCACACGAGGTCGCCTTCGTGCCGGGGTCCTCCTTCTTCACGGGCCCCCCGGACCCCCGCACCCTGCGCCTGTCGTTCACGACGCACACGCCGCAGGAGATCGCGCGGGGCGTGGCCCGCCTGGGCGCGGCGCTGACGGAGCACGGGAGCCGGTGGTAGCGGTGCCCGGCGGCGGGCGGCGGCGGGCGGCAGCGGCGGCGGACCGTTCCCCGCACCGTCACGGGCAGGCCGCGGCCGGGTCGTCGTGCACGAGGGCGCAGATCATCTGCGCGCCGCGCCGGTGATCGGGGTACGCCGCGAGCAGCTCGGCCTTGAAGTCGTTCCACTGGCGCGTGATCTCGGCGGTGGCCCCGGCCGTGGCGCGGCGGAAGTCGTCATCCGTCCTGGATCGGGCGGACTCGGCGGTGTCCTTGTTCAGGTCGCGGTTGTGGGAGACGCGGCCGTCGCAGTCGGCGGGTTTGACGCCGGTGGAATCGAAGTCGGGGTAGCAGCCGGTGGCGAGGTCTTCGGGAACGCGCTCGCGCGCCTCCCGGGTCCAGTCGGCGTCCTTCATCGCGCTGTAGCGGCGGATGTCGAGGAACGGGGCCACGTCCGTCCGCTCCAGGCCGGGCGGGTTGGCGGGGCCCACCGGACCGGGGGCGGCCCGGTCGCTCCAGTTGGAGTGCGCGTAGAAGTCCTCGATCTGGTGCCAGCCGCGGCCGAGCTGTTCGATGAGGACGCACTTGGCGCGCCCGGGCTTCTCCTCCCACGCGCAGGGGGAGGACAGGTCGCTCTGGTCGGCGCGCACCGTGCCGCCGGCGTCGACGAGGCCGTCGGCGGCCCGGACCGCGCTGCGGAAGCGGGCGACGGAGGTGCGGACGCACGCGAGGAGTTCGGTGGTGGCCTCGTCCCGGGTGCGGGGGTAGCCGGGGGCGTGGCGCGGGGCGAGGTAGTCGGCGTTGTCGCAGTGCAGGGGGCCGACGTCGAAGTAGGGGCGGCGGTCGTTGGCGTTGATCGCCCCGTCGCGGGCGTCGGCCATCGCGGTCAGGGTCACGGGCTGCCAGGGCAGTGCGGCCCGGGTGATGTCCTCGTGGTTGTCGCCGGTGAAGGCGTGGGCGGGACGGGCCGGCACGGCGGCCAGCGCGGCCCCCAGGAAGACCGCGGCAGCCACGAGGGCCGTCCGGGGCGGGCCGGGCAGCGGGCGGTGGGACGTACGGGGCGCCGGTACGGCCATGACTCCATCCTGCGCGCCCCGCTGCGGCCCCGCACGTCCCGCCGGGGGCGGGCTACGCCTCCGGCGAGCGCGGCTGGGCCGACGGGATCCGGTTCACGAAGAACAGGGCGACGATCGCGGCGAGGGCGAGGATGGCCAGCGCCGCGCGCAGGCCGTCGAGCCTGGCCTCGGCGTTCGCGTCCAGTGCCGCCTCGGAGACCGCCGCGCTCGTACCGGCTTCGTCGAGGGCGGTCCGGAGCTGGGCGTCGGACAGGAACGGCGCGCCGCTCTGGAGCTTGACGGTCGCCTGGCTCGTGACGCTGTCCGGGACCGCCGGATTCTGCTCGATGCCGTTCAGGAAGGACGTGGCGAGCGCGGCGATCATGACGGATCCGGCGAGCGCCGTACCGATCGAGGCGCCGAGGTTGGTGACGGCGTTCTGTACGCCGCCGACTTCCGCACTCTGCGCCTGCGGCACCGCGGACACGGTGACCGACCCGAGCTGGGACGCCAGCGCTCCCATGCCGAGCCCGATCAGCAGGAGGGGGAGGGTGACGACCTCCGCGCCGGCGTCCAGGTCGAGCGCGGCCATCAGGACCACCGCGCCCGCCAGCAGCGCGAAGATCCCGAGCCGCACCACCCGCCGCGGCGAGACGTCCGGGAGGAAGCGCGGGATCAGGGTCGCGGCGGCCAGCAGGCTCACCGAGAGCGGCAGGAGGCGGGCTCCGGTCTGCAGTGCGGACAGACCCAGGGCGACGGACAGGTAGAGCGGGACGACGAAGAACACGCCCATCTGCACGAGGTACTGGAAGAAGAACATCGTCAGCCCGCCGCTGAGCTGCCTGTTCCCCAGCATGGCGGGATCGATGAGGGGATCTCGCCCCTTCTCCACGACCCTGGCCTCCCAGCGCAGGAAGACCCAGGTGAGCAGCAGCCCCGCCAGCATCAGCCACACCGTCAGGGAGACCCCGAACCAAGCGGGCGCGTCGGGCTTCGGCTTGAACCAGCCCCATTCGTCGGACCGGAGCACGCCGTACACGAACAGACCGAGCCCGATCGCGGAGAGGACGGCGCCGGTGTAGTCGATGCTGCGGCGCTCACCGGGCGGGGCGTCCGCGATGCGGCGGGCGAGCACGAGGATGGCGAGCACCACCAGGACCTCGCCGGCGAACACCCACCGCCAGGAGAAGTACGTCGTCGCGATACCGCCGATGAGCGGCCCGACCGCGATCGCCACGGCCCCGGCGGCCATGACGAGTCCATAGGCGGTGGGACGGCGCTCGACGGCGAAGTTGCTGGCGACGAGCGCCACGATCGCGGGCAGGATGAGCGCCGCTCCGACTCCCTCCAGGAACGACCAGCCCAGCAGCAGCACCGGAAGGCTCGGTGCGATCGCCGTGGTGAAGGAGCCTGCCCCGTAGATGCAGCAGCCGATCATGAAGGCGCGTTTGCGGCCGATCAGCGCCCCGACCTTGCCGCCGGGGATCATGAACATCGCCATCACGAGGGTGTAGGCGGTGATCGCGCCCTGGATCCCCGTCACGGTCGTGCCCACGTCCTCGGCCACCGTCGCGATGGAGACGTTCATGACGGAGCTGTCGAGGGCCATCAGGAACTGGCCGGACGCGAGCGTCACCAGAACCGTTCGTGCCTTCGCGGAGCTCTGAGCCGTGCCTGCCCGGGATGCCATGGGCGCATGCTTCCAGCCGTCCACGGCCCCGGAAGGCCGACCCGCCCGCCAGTCAACCGGATGGAGGGACCGCCCCGTCCTCCCCGGGGTTCCGCCGCCCCTCCCCTTCACATCACCGCGCCGCCCCCGTAATCTGACGCGCCGTCAGATCAGTGCGTCCGCCTGGAGGCTCGTCATGCTGCTGCAAGGGAAGACCGTCATCGTCTCCGGAGTCGGGGCCGGGCTCGGGCACCAAGTGGCCGCCGCCGTCGTGCGCGACGGCGGGAACGCCGTCCTCGGAGCGCGCACCGAGGCCAATCTGGTCAAGTCCGCCGCCGAGATCGACCCCGAGGGCACGCGCACCGCGCACCTGGTCACCGACATCGGCGACGAGCGGCAGTGCGAGGCCCTGGCCGAGCTGGCGCGGACCCGCTTCGGCCGGATCGACGCCGTCGTCCACGTCGCCGCCTGGGACTCGTACTTCGGAGGCCTGGCCGACGCCGACTTCGGGACCTGGCAGCAGATCCTCGACGTGAACCTGCTCGGGACCCTGCGCATGACCCGGGCCTGCCTGCCCGCGCTCAAGGAACGCGGCGGGTCCGTCGTGATCATCGGTACGCAGTCCGCCGTGGCCGCGCCCAGCGAGGTGCAGCAGGCCGCGTACGCCGCCTCCAAGGGGGCCCTGACCTCCGCCATGTACTCCATGGCACGCGAGCTCGGCCCCCACCGGATCCGGGTCAACACCGTGCTGCCCGGCTGGATGTGGGGCCCGCCCGTGCAGGCCTTCGTCACCTTCTGCGCCCACACCGAGGGCGTCCCCGAAGCCGAGGTCCACGCCCGCCTGACCGGACGCATGGCACTGCCCGACCTCGCCACCGACGGGGACGTCGCCGACGCCGCCGTCTTCTTCGCCTCCGACCGCGCACGGGCGATAACCGGCCAGTCCTTGCTGGTCAACGCCGGTGAGCTGATGAGATGAGCCACCCCCTGGCCACCCCGCCCCGGGAACATCGGATCGTATGCTCGGCCCATGACCACTCCGAGTGACGCTCCGACCGAAAACGCGATGCGCCGTGCGCTCCGGCGGGCCCGCGACGGCGTCGCGCTCGACGCGACCGAGGCGGCCGTACTCCTGCAGGCGCGCGGCGAGGCCCTGAGGGACCTCGCCGCCTCCGCCGCGCGGGTCAGGGACGCCGGGCTCGCCGCCGCCGGGCGGCCCGGTGTCATCACCTACTCCCGCAAGGTCTTCATCCCGCTCACCCGCCTCTGCCGCGACAAGTGCCACTACTGCACCTTCGTCACCGTCCCCGGCAAGCTGCGCAAGAGCGGCCACGGCCTGTACCTCTCCCCCGACGAGGTCCTCGACATCGCCCGCCAGGGCGCGGCCATGGGCTGCAAGGAGGCCCTCTTCACCCTCGGCGACCGCCCCGAGGACCGCTGGCCCGAGGCCCGCGAGTGGCTCGACGCGCACGGCTACGACGACACCCTCGCCTACGTGCGCGCCATGGCCATCCGCGTGCTGGAGGAGACGGGCCTGCTGCCGCACCTCAACCCGGGCGTCATGACCTGGTCCGAGCTCCAGCGCCTCAAGCCCGTCGCCCCGTCCATGGGCATGATGCTGGAGACCACCGCCACCCGCCTGTGGTCGGAGCCGGGCGGCCCCCACCACGGCTCCCCCGACAAGGAGCCGGCCGTACGGCTGCGGGTGCTGGAGGACGCCGGCCGCTCCAACGTCCCCTTCACCACCGGCGTCCTCATCGGCATCGGCGAGTCCTACGAGGAGCGCGCCGACGCCTTCTTCGAGCTGCGCCGCATCCAGCGCGCCTACCACGGCATCCAGGAGGTCATCGTCCAGAACTTCCGCGCCAAGCCGGACACCGCCATGCGCGGCATGCCGGACGCGGAGCTGGAGGAGCTGGCCGCGGCCATCGCCGTCGCCCGGCACGTCCTGGGCCCGAGCGCCAGGATCCAGGCGCCGCCGAACCTCGTGGACGCCGAGTACGCGCTGCTCATCGGCGCGGGCATCGACGACTGGGGCGGGGTCTCCCCGCTCACCCCCGACCACGTCAACCCCGAGCGCCCCTGGCCGCACATCGAGGAGCTGGCCGAGCGGACCGCCGCCGCCGGTTTCGAGCTGCGCGAACGCCTCACCATCTACCCGGAGTTCCTGCAGCGCGGCGAGCCCTGGCTCGACCCCCGCCTGCTGCCGCACGTACGGGCGCTGGCCGATCCGCAGACCGGGCTGGCCGACGAGGGCGCACCCGTCGAGGGCAGGCCGTGGCAGGAGCCGGACGAGGGCTTCACCGCGTACGGGCGCACGGACCTGCACGCCACCATCGACACCGAGGGCCGCACCGGCGACCGGCGCGACGACTTCGACGAGGTGTACGGCGACTGGGAGGCCCTGCGGGAGGCCGCGGCGCCCGGGATGGTCGCCGAGCGCATCGACACCGACGTGCGCGGCGCCCTCGCCCAGGCCGCCGACGATCCGACGAGGCTGACGGACGCGCAGGCGCTGGCCCTGCTGCACGCGGACGGCCCGGCGCTGGACGCCCTGTGCCGGATCGCGGACGACCTGCGCAAGTCGGTCGTGGGCGACGAGGTCACGTACATCGTCACGCGGAACATCAACTTCACCAACGTCTGCTACACCGGCTGCCGGTTCTGCGCCTTCGCGCAGCGCCGCACGGACGCCGACGCCTACACGCTCTCCCTGGACCAGGTCGCCGACCGCGCCGAGCAGGCCTGGGACGTCGGCGCGGTCGAGGTCTGCATGCAGGGCGGCATCCACCCGGACCTTCCCGGGACGGCGTACTTCGACATCGCGCGCGCGGTGAAGGAACGCGTCCCCGGCATGCACGTCCACGCCTTCTCCCCGATGGAGGTCGTCAACGGCGCGACGCGTACGGGGATGTCCGTACGGGACTGGCTGACAGCGGCCAAGGAGGCCGGGCTGGACTCCATCCCGGGCACCGCGGCGGAGATCCTGGACGACGAGGTCCGCTGGGTCCTGACCAAGGGCAAGCTCCCGACGGCGGACTGGATCGAGGTCGTCACCACGGCGCACGAGCTGGGGATCCGCTCCTCGTCCACGATGATGTACGGGCACGTGGACCAGCCCCGGCACTGGCTCGGCCACTTCCGCACACTGGCCCGGATCCAGCAACAGACCGGCGGCTTCACGGAGTTCGTCACGCTGCCGTTCATCCACACCAACGCACCCGTGTACCTGGCGGGCATCTCCCGGCCCGGCCCCACGGTCCGCGACAACCGGGCGGTGACGGCGATGGCCCGGATCCTGCTCCACCCGCACATCCCCAACATCCAGACCAGCTGGGTCAAGCTCGGCGCGGAGGGCGCGGCCGAGATGCTCCGGTCCGGGGCCAACGACCTCGGCGGGACGCTGATGGAGGAGACGATCTCGCGGATGGCCGGGTCGGCTTACGGCTCGTACAAGTCGGTGCAGGACCTGATCGCCGTCGCGGAGGCGGCGGGGCGGCCCGCGAAGGCCCGTACGACGCTGTACGGGGAGGTCCCGCGGGAGCGCCAGGAGGCGGCGCACGCCTCGGACGGGCACCTGCCGGAGCTGCTGCCGGTGCTGGACTGACGGGACGGGGCGGTACGCGCAGGAGCCCGGCCGGGGCGTTCCGGCCGGGCTCCTGCGCCGCGTCGGGCCCGGTCGGCCGACGCGCAGGTCCGCAGGTCCGCAGGTTCCGGCGGTGGCGGAGGCGACCGGCGACCGGCGACCCGCGAGCCGCGAGCCGCGAGCTGCGAGCCGCGACTGACAGAATGCGCCATC
The DNA here is from genome assembly GCF_042267665.1 of Streptomyces sp. NPDC056224. Taxonomy (NCBI): domain Bacteria; kingdom Bacillati; phylum Actinomycetota; class Actinomycetes; order Kitasatosporales; family Streptomycetaceae; genus Streptomyces; species Streptomyces sp. NPDC056224. Next base: position 205,864 of record NZ_JBHJTK010000006.1, on the reverse strand, counting down.
GGCCGGGGCGGCGGCCGGAAGTGTTCGGGTTCCGGCCGTTCTCCGCCCTCATACGGGCCGCTTGACGGACTCCCTCCGGCCTCGGCGGAAGGTGTCCACTACAGTGCCCGCCAGTGCTGTTGCGGGGCCGTTGGCCCGCATGGGCGGGAACGGTGGGGTCGGTGGACGAGTCGATCAGGACTGGTGCGGTGGTCATCCAGGGCACGGTGGGCGGTACGGACGCGCCCGGCGGACCGGCCTTCGCGAGGACGGGCCCGCCGGGGCAGATGCGCCGGGCGGAGCTGGTGCCCCCCGCCGGGCAGATGAGCCAGGCGGGGCCTTCCGGGCCCACGGACGGCCGCGGCATGCGCACCGCCTCCTCGAACACCGGCCTGTGGGGCCGCGCCGAGCAGCAGGACTTCCGCAGCCGGGTCCGCGGCACCCTGCTCGGCTCCGCCCTCGGCGACACCCTCGGCGCGCCCCTCGCCGGCCGCTCCCTCGAGAAGATCCGCGAGATCCACGGTCCCGGGGGCCTGACCCACCCCGTGCCCGTCCACGGCCGCTGCGGCGCCGTCACCGCCGCCACCCAGCTCACCCTCTTCACCGTGGACGGCCTGATACGGGCCCACGTACGCCGCGACACCGGCGCCTGGCACCCGCCCACCGACGTGCACCGCGCCTACCTCCGCTGGGCGGCCACCCAGAACGACTGGGGCCCCGACGAACGCCGCGCGGACAACGGCTGGCTCGCGCGTCAGGAGTGGCTCTACACCCGCCGCGACCCGGCCCGCGCCTGCATGACGGGCTTCGCCGACGGTCTGCTCGGCACCCTCGCCCACCCGAAGAACCCCACCGCCCGGGACGCCGCCGCCACCGCCCGCTCGGCCCCCTTCGGGCTGCTGGTCGGCTGGGAACCCGCCCTGGTCCTCCAGCTCGCCGTCGAATGCGCGACGCAGAGCCACGGCCACCCCACCGCCTACCTCTCGGCCGGGGCCTTCGCCGTGATCGTCCACGGCCTTACCCGCGGCGATTCCCTCGACTCCGCCGTCCAGCGCTCCCTCGGCCTGCTGGGCTCCCGCCCGGGCCACCAGCCCGTGACCGACGCCCTCCAGCACGCGCTGTCGGCGGTCACCCAGGGCGTGCCGGGCCCCCACGTCGTCGAAGCCCTCACCACCGGCGCCGGCGACGGCGCCGAGGACGCGCTGGCCATCGCCGTCTACAGCGCCCTGGTCGCCGAGGACATCGCCCACGGCCTGCGCCTCGCCGTCAACCACGGCGGGGACTCCACCGCCGCCGGGGCCCTGTGCGGGGCTCTGCTCGGCGCCCTCCACGGCGAGACGGCCCTCCCGGCCGCGTGGCTCGCCGACCTGGAAGGACGCGCCACGGTCCTGGAACTCGCCGACGACTTCGCCCTGGAGATGACCCAGGGCCCGGCCCTCCACGGCCCCTCCCTCGCCTCCCCGGCCTGGCTTTCCCGCTACCCGCGCGGCTAGACCCCGTCCGCCGCGGGCGCGTCCGTGGCGGCGGCATCGGTCGCGGACGCCTGCCTCGGCACGCGTGCGGTGATCAAATCGCCGACGCCGGCCACTTCGTTGAGCGATGCCGCGAGCGACAGCAACACCCCGCGCACGCTGTTGATCTCATCGCGCAGCTCCGCCGCCCGCGCCCACCGCCGTTCGTGCGAAACGGGGTCGACGTGGTCCCCGCGCGTCGCCTCGTGCGCGGTGATCAGCGGGTGCCACTTGCTGAGCAGCGGCCTGATCGAGAGGTTGAGCACGTTGACCGCGAGGACCCCGAAAGTCACGTGCCCCGGCGCGACGCGCGGGGCGACCGCCGGCCCGTACCGGCGCAGGATCTCCCTCGTGGTGCCGAAGACGGTGTAGAGCGACGACAGCGCCTCCCGCAGCAGGCCCTGGTCCTCACCCAGCTCCACCACGGAGATCCGGGTCGCCAGTTCCACATACAGCTCCCAGGCGGCCTCCCGCTCGGAGTCCACGGGCTCCCAGACACCGCTGATCTCCCCGACGAACGGAATGGCGAGCTTGACCGTGATCTCCTGCGGCCCGAACCCTCCACCGCCACGCCTGCCCCTGCGTCGCAACACCATTCCCCCGCCCCCTCCCGTGCAACGAACCCCGCGTGTAACCCTATGAGTTGAACGAGATCACACAAGGGGCCGGCGAGCTGGGGGGCAGCCATGGACCACGGACGCGACGCGTTCATCTCATACAGCCACAAGCGGGATTCCGCCCTGGCCGAGGGGCTTCAGCGCGGCCTGCACCGACTCGCCCGGCCCTGGACACGTCGTCAAGTGATCAACGTCTTCCGGGACACGACCAGCCTCTCGGCCAACAACGACCTCGGCGGATCCATCAAGAGGGAGCTGGAACACTCCCGCTACTTCATCTACCTGGCGTCTCCGGAGGCGGCGCAATCGCGCTGGGTACGTGAGGAGATCGAGTTCTGGATCGACAACCGCCCCATGGACCGCTTCCTCATCGCGGTCAGCGGTGGCACGGTCGCCTGGGACACCAACACTCGTGACTTCGACTGGGACGCCACCACCGCTCTGCCGGCGGTCCTCCGTGGCAAGTTCGGCACCGAACCCCTTTGGGTGGACCTCACCCGCTTCCGGGAATCCGAGAAACTCTCCTTACGCCAGGCGGAGTTCCGCGACGTCGTAGCCACCCTTGCCGCCCCGCTCCACGGCCGCACCAAGGACGCGCTCGACAGCGAGGACCTCCGCCAGCACCGCATCGCCACCCGCATGCTCCGCGGCTCCGTAGCCGCCCTTTCCCTGCTTCTGGTGACCTCCCTCGTCGCCGGCGTCTTCGCCTGGCAGCAACGGGGCGAAGCCCTCGTCCGTGCCCGGCGTTCCGCCTCCCAGGCCCTCGCGGCCCGCGCCCTGGAGATAGCCGGTACCGACCCGCGCAGGGCGGCCCAGCTCGCCCTGTACGCGGAAGCGGTGCAGCCGACCGGAGAGTCCGCGCAGGCCATGGCCCGGGCGGTGGCGGCCAACGAAGGCGTGGCGCGGCACTTCGAGGCCGGAGGCGATCAGGTGTCCGAGTCCCGCGGTGCGGGGATGATCCCCCTACAACAACGTCTCGATCAGCCCCGACGGCAGCACCCTCGCCTACTACCTGGACTTCAGCGAGGTGCGTCTCCACGACATTCGATCCGGCAAGTCCCTGCCGCCGCTTCCCACCCATGGGCCACAGAACGGAGGGGCCCTCCAGTTCAGCGCCGACGGCAGGCTGCTCATGGTGGAGACCACCTACAACGTGATCGAGCTGTGGGACGTGCCCGGCACCAAGCTGATGCGGACCATCGTCGCCAGTGACGGAAAAGAGCTGGCGAACGCCTTCAAGAGGCTGCAAAGCCATGCCCTGTCCGACGACGGGAAATGGCTGGCCGCGACCTACTACACCCCTGCCATGGACGTCGAACACCTCAGCGTCTGGGACACCGACACCGGTAACGCAGTCACCGAAGGGCCTGCCACATCCGAAGGGCTCAGCCTCGCCTTCGACGGCTCGAACCAGCTCGTCACCTTCGCCCGCGACACCGGCACCGTACGGGACTACACGCCGCAGTCGAACACATGGAGCGCGCCGCGCCAGGTACCCGGGATACCCACTGGGGACCAGACCGGAGGCGTCGTCCTCACCCCTCACGGCGAGCGGGCGTACGTACTCGCTCCGAAGAAGGGCGGCAAGGACGAACTGTGGGACCTGAGCGCAGGCAAGCGCATCGCCGAACTGACGGATGGGCAGCCACTGCCCACGAACTCGACCGGCACGCGTGCCATCGCCCTGCCCGCCGACAACGGGCAGCTGATGTCCATGTCGGACGGCCAGTCGGTGGTGGCCTACGACTCCGCCCTGCGGCGGCGACGGACTCTCGGGTCGTTCACGTGGCCCGTCCTCACCGTCGCCACATCCGCCGACGGGAAGTGGGTGGCCGCGGCAGCCGAGAACGGGGCGGTGTCCCTCTTCGCCACGACGACCGGGCAGGGTGGCGAGAACCTGCCGAACGAGGACCGGGTCAAGCCCGGCGAGGTCACTTCGACCGGCCGGATGGCGCTGCGGTCGAGCGAGAACAGTACTGAACTGTGGACGATCAGCGATGGCGACGCCGGTATCCAGCGCCGGGGACGCATCCCCAAGAAGATCTCCCCGAACGATTCCGTGGTGGCCGTGAACACCGATGGCAGCCTCGCCGTCCTGGTGGAGGGATCGGAACTGACGCTCTGGGATCCTCGCAAGGGAACCCAGGTGGGAGCTTCCCGGACGTTCCCCGAGCAATACTCCAACCCGGGCCATCGTCCCCTCCTCTTCATGCCGGACGGTGTACATGTCGTCGTGGCCGGGGCCAGCCGGCTCTTGCTGCTCGACACCCGGACACTTGAGACCCGCCAGGACCTCGGCGAGTACAACACCTCGTCGGACAACGCGGAAACCAGCGGGGACGGAAGCGCCCTGGCCGTCTTCGACGGCAGTGACGTGACCGTGTGGAAGTGGAACGCCGAAACCGGCCTCAAGCAGACGCGCAAAAGCTCCCTGGGCTCCATAGCGACCATGGGGATCACCATTGTCGTCAGCCACAACGGCGAGAAGGTGGCGGCCGTTGACGGAAATCACCGAATCGCCATCCTCGACGTCAGCAATGGACGGCTCACCAAGAGTTCGGCCGGAATCCAGTACGGGGACCGTTCCGCCGTCTTCAGCAACGACGCCAGGCTCCTCCTACAACGCGTCAAGAACGGCGCCGAGTGGGCTCTGCAGTTCTGGGACGCGGCCTCCGGTGACGCCGTCGGCAGCTGGACCGTCCCGGCCTGGGGCACCGACAGCGCGAGCACGGTGCAGCTGCTCTCCGGCCCCGGAGGCAGGGTCCTCTCCCTCAAGGAGGACGGGACCTTCACCCGCCACACGATCGACTTCGCCTCGTGGCGGACAGCCCTCTGCGCACTCGTGCCGGAACCGCTCCCCAAGGACGAGTACGACCGCTACCTCAAGGACATCGACGTTGCCGCGCCCTGCCGTGCGCAGGGGTAACGCCGTACCGTGGCTGTCCCACGTCTCGGAGGTGCCACACGCCATGCGGATCGCCACGACCATCTTCCTCACCGACCGCACCGTCTCGCCCGTGCGTCTCGCACGGAGTCTGGAGGAGCGGGGGTTCGCCGGGCTGTACCTGCCCGAGCACACCCACATCCCCGTCTCCCGGGACACCGCCGCGCCCATGGGCGGTGAGCTCCCCGAGATGTACGGGCGCACCCTCGACCCCTTCGTGGCCCTCGCGCAGGCCGCCGCCGTGACCGAGCGGCTGCACCTCGGTACCGGCATCACGCTCGTCGCCCAGCACGACCCGATCGGCCTCGCCAAGCAGGTCGCCACCCTGGACCACCTCTCCGGCGGCCGCGTCACCCTCGGCGTCGGCTACGGGTGGAACGTCGAAGAGGCCGCCGACCACGGAGTCGAGTGGCGCACGCGCCGTGAGCTCGTACGGGACCGGATGGCGCTGATGCGCGCCCTGTGGGCCCCCGAGCCGACGGCGCACGTCGGCGAGTACTCCTGCGTGCGGGCCAGCCACGCCCACCCGAAGCCGGTCCAGGCCCCGCGCGAACTCGGCCCCGGCGTACCCCTGCACGGCCCCCGGACGCTGATCGGCGGCCAGGCCGGCCCGAAGCTGTTCGCCGCCGTCGCCGACCACGCCGACGGCTGGCTCCCCATCGGCGGCGGCGGCCTCACCGAGTCGCTGCCGGTGCTGCGCCAGGTCTGGGAGACCGCCGGGCGCGACCCGAAGACCCTCCAGGTGGTCCCGTACGCCGTCCAGCCCAGCCCCGGCAAGATCGCCCACTACGCCGACCTCGGCATCGAGGAGGTCGTCCTGCAGCTCCCCTCGGCCCGGGAGGCGGAGATCCTGCGCGCCCTGGACGACTTCGCCCAGTACCTCTGAGAGCCCGCTCGACCGCGCGGCTCCGCCTCACCGCCCCAGCTCGGCCCAGACCGTCTTGCCGATCACCCGGTCCATGACCCCCCAGTCGGCGGCAACGGCATCGACGATGCGCAGGCCGTAGCCGGTTTCGGCCTGGAAGGCGTGCGGCTGCACGGCGGGGCGGCGGTCGCGGCGGGAGTCGGAGACCTCGACGCGCAGAACGCCCTCCAGCAGGGTCATCCGCAGCTCGAAGTCCCGGCTGGGGACGCGCCCGTGCGTGACGGCGTTGGCGGCGAGCTCCGCGACGAGGAGCCCGACGTCGGCGGAGAGCGCGGTGGACTCGGGGATCCCCCAGTCGTGCAGCTCGACGAGGGCCAGCAGGCGGGCGAGGCGGGCCCCGCGGCGGGTGGAGCTGAAACGCTGAGTGAACGTGCGTACGAGGGCCGGGGTGGGTCCGGCAGGTGCGGTCATGGTGCCAACATCCCGGCCGACCAGGTTCGTTCAACACCATGCGGACTCGTACAAACCAACTGTACGAGTTCATTCCCTGGACGGTGGGAGTCACCGTGCGTGAACATTCCTCCCGGGGAGGTGACCGCCATGGTGAGTGCCGACGACAGCGGTGACGGCGAGGTCGAACCGGATGACACCCTGCGCAGCTTCGGCGAGACGGTGAAGGCCTCCCGCAAACGGGCCGGCCTGACCCAGGAACAACTGGCCCCGCTGATCAGGTACTCGGTCCAGTACGTCGGCTCGGTCGAACAGGGCCGCCGCCATCCGTCCCGGAACTTCATCAGCAAGACCGAGGCGGTACTGGACACCTTCGGCGTCATCGGCATCGCGGCGAGGCAGCTGGCGCGAAGGCGGGGGCTGGCGTCCTGGTTCCGGCGGTGGGCAGAGCTGGAGGAGTTGGCCGTCACCCTCAATACGTACGAGTGCCGTTCGGTTCCGGGACTCCTTCAGACCGAGTCGTACGCCCGCGCCCTCATCGGCAACGTTCCGCCGCTGGCCACGCCCGAGGAGGCCGACGCCCGTGTGGCGGTGCGCATGGAACGACAGAAGCTGCTGCTCCGCACCCCGTACGTCCTCTTCAGCTTTGTCATCGAGCAGTCTCTGATCGAGAGGCGGACGGGCGGCCCGGAGGTCACACGGGAGCTGATCGACCGCCTGCTGGAGTGCGGGAGACTCCCCAACGTCGACATCCAGATCATGCCGACGATCAGCCCGGATCACGCAGGCACGGACGGCCCCTTCCGACTCCTCGAAACCGATGAACACGAGTGGCTGGGGTACACCGAGGGACAGGAGTCCGGCCATGTGATCTCGGACCCGAAAGCCATCAGCCTCCTCCACCAGCGGTATGCCAAACTTCGCATCCAGGCCCTCAATCCCGCGGACAGCGCGGGCCTGTTGATGCGAATGCGAGGATCCCTGTGAACAGCTCCCCGTTGCGGTGGTTCAAGAGCAGCTACAGCGGCAGTCAGGGCGACGACTGCGTCGAGGTGGCCCTCTCCTGGCACAAGTCCACGTACAGCGGCAGCGAAGGCGACAGCTGCGTCGAGGTCGCAGCCTGTACGGAAGCCGTCCACGTCCGGGACTCCAAGGTGACGGCCGGTCCCGAGCTGGCCGTCACCCCCACGGCCTGGCGCGACTTCCTCGGCGGCGTCACAGCAGCCCGGCGGTAAGCGACAACCGCTCCCCTGGGCATCAGGGATGCCCAGGGGGAGTTCCCGCCCGCCGGTGAGGGAGCTGTCAGGAGCCCGCCGCCCAGAGCCGCGAAATCCCCTCGACCGGCGGCTCCGCCTCGCCGACCATGGTCGGCATGCCAGGTCAGCGCAAACGCAAGCAGCGACGTCTCCGGGAGACGGACCGGCGCTCCCTCCCGGAGGGACCGGGCCGGTGGGAGACGCTCCTTTCCACCGAGGACCACGCTGAGTTCCGGACCTTCGTCCACCGCATGTACGCACAGGGCCTCGCCACCGACCCCAACCTCGTACGGCTGGACCAGTTCTGCGGCCGCCTGCAGCACCCGACCACCTACCGCGTCAGCGTCTTCGTCCCCGCGCCTGCATAGGGTGGGGGCGAGTGGCATATGACGTGGATGGAGGGGGCCGGGGTGGACGAAGCCCGGATTGCCGAGCGCAAGGGGCAGGCTTTCGAGGGCCTGCCGCCGGGTCCGGCGCGGACCCGGAACAGCCTGTTCTGGGCGGCGCTGATTCCGGTGACGGCGACGCTCGGCGGCGTCCTCGCCCAGTACCCCTACGGCATGCTCTGGGTCGGTGTGCTCCTCGTGCTCGCGGCGGCCGGTATCGGCGCGGGCGTCGCGGGCTCGGGCTGGAACCGGGCGGGAGTGGCGACGGTCGTCGGCTTCGGGACCATGGCCCTCGGCATCTTCGCCGGCCCCAGTCTGTACGAGGCGTACGCGATGCGGCTCGGCGAGCGGGTCGAGGCGGTGGTGGTCGACACCGGCGAGCGGACCAACCTCAAGGGGGATTCCCGGTCCTTCTGCCGCGTGGCCGACCCCTCGGGCAGGGTCCGGGAGCTCGGCCAACAGCAGAACTGCTACGGCACGTTCACGCGGGGCCAGCACGTCGTCCTCTTCGAGGACCCGCTCGGCATCCTCGACCCGAGGATCGAGGCCACCGGCGACCGTACCCTCGCCCCCCTCGGCCTGGGCATCAGCGGAGGCCTCTTCCTGCTGGTCGGCGGCGCCATGCTGTCGGGCGGGCTGCGTCGCCGCTCGGACAGGGACCTGCTGGAGGAACACCGCCGCAAGCACGGCCCGCCCTGGCGGTCCGGGCCGCCTTCGAAGCGGACCATGTGAGCGGGCCCGGATCCGCACGCACGGGAAATGACGAGGGGCCCGGGGGGGCGCACCCAAGGGGCGGGCCCCCCCCGGTGACGCCCCCCCGGGACGGGGGGTGTTTTGGGGGGGAAAGGGGGGGGAAAGAAACAGCACCCCCCCGGTGTTGTTTAT
>NZ_JBHJTK010000006.1:141887-196961 GCF_042267665.1 Streptomyces sp. NPDC056224 | reverse complement strand
CCGCCCGCCGGGTAATTGCCGGGGGGCCGGGCGTATCTCACGATCGGCCGGGCCCCCGTCGTATCCCTGCCCGTCGTCAGGAGGTGAAGTAGCCGTTCAGATCGGCGATCACATCGACGGACCCCGCGTTGTTGAAGAACGTCACCCGGCCGTCCACCACCGGCACGACCACCAGGTTGGAGACGGTCTGCCCCGCCCGGTAGTTGAGGTTGGAGACGCCGGGACGCGCGGCCCCGTGCGGGTAGACGATGAGGTGGCTGTCCTGGGTCGGGTTGGTGACGGTGACGTTGAGGACCACCGCCGTCACCCCGGTCAGGGGCACGCCCTCGACCCCGGCGACCTGCAGGCTGACGATCCCGCCCTGGCCCACGGCACCGGCACGGGCGCCGGTCCCGTCACGGGTGTCGAGCAGCCGCACCGGCGGGCCCGCCGAGAACGTCGACCCGTTCGCCGAGTAGTAGCCCGTCACGTCGGCGATCAGGTCCACCGAGCCCGAGTTGTTGCGCAGGTCCACCTTGCCGTTGACGACCGGGACGGTCACCAGGTTCGGCACGATCTGCCCGGCCGTGAAGTTGAGGTTCGACACCCCGGGAGCCGCCTGCCCGTTCGGATAGACGGTCACGTGCCCGGCCTCGGTCGGGTTCACGGCGGTCACGTTCATCACCACCGCGGTCACCCCGCTCGCCGGAACGCCCTTCACACCGGCCACCGCGAGGGTGACCACACCGCCCGGACCGACCCGCGCCTTCGTGGCGCCGACACCGTCACGCGTGTCCAGGAACCGGGCCGGAGTGATCGGCGTCAGAGCGGAACCGGTGTCCGCCTTGTCGGTGTAATAGCCGGTGACATCGGCGATCAGGTCCACCGAACCGGCGTTGTTGCGCAGGTCCACCTTCCCGTTGACGACCGGGACGGTCACCAGGTTCGGCACGATCTGCCCGGCCGAGAAGTTCAGGTTCGACACCGAGGGCTTCGGCTGCCCGTTCGGGTACACCATCACGTGCCCGGCCTCGGTCGGGTACACGGCGGTCACGTTCATCACGACCGCGGTCACCCCGCTCGCCGGAACACCCTTCACACCGGCCACCGAGAGGGTCACCACACCGCCCGGACCGACCCGCGCCTTCGTGGCACCGACGCCCTCACGCGTGTCCAGGAACCGCGAGGGCGTGATCGGCACGAACCGGCTCTTCGCCGCGGTGGCCGCCGCCGTGACCGTGTACGCCTTGGGGAGCCTGTGCCCGACGACGGGACTCACGTCGTACTGGCCCGGCGCCAGGCCGGTCGTGTCCACCAGGACCTTGAGCGAGGTCCCGTCGGGGCTCACGGAGAGCGACCTCATGAACGGACCCGTGCCGTAGGGGGTATCACCGGGCGTGAGCATCAGCTCCATGCCGAGGGTCAGGCCCGTCCCGTGGATGACGGCCTGGTTCCACGTCCCGGCCGGGCCGCTCGCGGGGCTGATCCCGGACACCCACGGGGTCGGCTGCTGGCCGGTGCACCCCGTGACGCAGGAGCCCCGCATCGTGTACTCGACGGGCACGACCGTCTTGCCGGCGCTCAGCATCAGGACGGCCTGGCCCGCCTCGGCGTCGCCGGCGGCGGAGCAACGGCTGCCGAAGCCGCCGTCGCACTGGTAGCCGGATTCGGAGCCGGAGCCCTCCCACTTGCGGCCGCTCAGCAGGCTCAGTTCAGGAGTCGCGTAGCTGCCGGTGTCATTGGAGATGCTCTGCCCGCTGACGGCGAAGCTCTGCGAAGGCTTCATGTCGACCACCGCGCAGTACGCGGTGGAGGACTCGGTGAGCACGCCGCTGCGCGACGGGAAGCCCTCGACCGAGATCCGGTTCGCGGTGCACTCCTGCGCCCAGCCCGCGGACGTGCCGACCTTCCAGGTGTCCACATCGGTGTGGATCGGCTTGCCCTGGAAGCCCGTGGTGTGCACGAGCACGACGTACGACGTGGAGCCGGTGACCCGGCAGGACACGGTGTACTGCCGGCACATGTGCTTGCCGTTGGCGTCGACCACCTGCAGCGTCGCCGAGGGGTCGTCCTTCCCCCCGGCCGTCCGGGCGCTCAGCCAGAACTTGTCCGTGGCGGCGCCGCTCACCCGCAGGCAGCGGGCGTCGAGGGCCGAGGTCAGGTCGAAGGGCGTGAACTGGCCGCCGACCTTCGTCGAAGCCGACGCGGGACAGTTCGCCGTCCCCGAGACGTCACGCCGGGCGAGCTTGTGGGTGTCCGCGGCCTGCCCGACCAGCACGGCGGTGTACGGGGCGCCGGGCGTGAGGGAGCACGTGAGGACCGAGCCGCCGGCGCACGCGACGTTGCCCGCGGCGTCGGCCACGTAGAAGGTCGCCCACTCCCGGTTCAGGGGCGCGGAATAGTGCAGCATCTCGGCGGCGGAGTGCTTGTCGGCCGGCAGGCTCAGGCAGGACTGCAGCCTGTCCGCGGTCAGCGGCACCTCCACTCCCACCGATCCGTCGAAACCGGTCTGCGGCCAGGCGGCGCACCCCGCGGCCTCGCCGGTCCGGTGGATCGCCAGCCCGTACGCCTGGGACGGCGCCCCGGTCAGGACGGCCCGGAACGGAGCGGTACCGGTCAACTTGCAGACCGGGTGGTACCCGGAGTACTCGCACTGCTTGGCGCCGGACGCGTCGTACACCACGGCATCGACGCTCTTGCCGGCGGCGGGCGTCCGGTTGAGCAGGTACACGCCCTTCCCGGTGGCGGTCGGCAGCGTCAGGCACAGCTTCTGCCCGGGTCCGCCGAAGGTGCCGGTCACCGGGCCGGCCACGAGGCCGTTGTCGTGGGTCGCGGTGCAGCCCCGGGTCTCCTTGGCGGAGTGGAAGGCCATGCCGTACGCGCTGGTGCCGGGGGTCTTGGGATCGACCGCCCAGGTGTGGTCGCCTGCCGTCAGCTCGCAGCCGCCGTACGCGCAGTCGCGCGCGGTCGCCGCGCCGTCGGCCGTGAACAGCGTCCCGGAGGGAGCCGTACCGGAGGCGACCGGGCCGAAGGCGTGCCAGGCGGCCTGGGAAGCCCGCAGCGTGCGGCAGCGAACCGTGGAGCTCAGGTCCGGGGAGACCTCGAACGCCAGCGGCTCCACCACCGCGCAGCCCTCCGGCCTGGAGAGCCGCGCCAGGGTGAGGTCGTAGGCCTGGCTCGCGCCGTCGGGTCGCACCGCCATCACCCGGAACGGCGCGGTCCCGGTGAGCTTGCAGTCGAGCGGAACGCTCTCGGTGTCCGGCCACACGTGCGTGGTGACGCAGAGCTGCTTGCCGGTGGCGTCGTAGACGCTCTGCAGCATGTCCTTCGAGGACGTGTAGCCGCGGAGCACGTCGTTGGCGGCCAGGTCCAGCGCGTAGCAGTCACCCGCCGAGCCGCCCGGCAGCGAGCCCTGGAAGACCGTGGGGGCGCCGAGCCTGCGGTCGGCGGGGGCGACCGCCTTGCAGGTGGTGGAGGAGAGCAGCGGCAGGTAGGAGACCCAGATCTGGGTCTGCGAGCCGGTGCCGTTCTCGGCCTTCACCGTGTAGGTGCCCGCCTGAGCGGCGGGGCAGCGGACCGCTCCGAACGCGTAGTCGCCGGCACCCAGCACGTGCTCGCACGTCACCGCGGTGCCACCGGGCGATATCAGCTTGGGCCGGATGATCCCGGGCGATGAGACGAGCTGGAGCACGACCACGTCCGGTCGCGACAGCGTGATCTGGAAGGACCCCGTCGTGTTCGCCTCCACCGAGCAGTTGACCACCGTGCTCGGCTGGAGCGCCGCCGGGCAGGCACCTGCCGTACCGCTCTGCTGGAGCGAACGCACGGCGGCCTCGTGGGCGGCCGTCGGGTCCGCCGTCGGCGCGGCCCCGGGCTGCGGCCCGGCGGCGGCGGTGGCACCCGCGTCGGGGCCGGGCTGCGGTGAAGCGGTGGCCGCGGGCGGCTGCGCCGCGGCAACGGCACCGGTCTGGCCGGTGAACGATGCCAGCACGCCGAGCAGCAGGGCTCCGGAAGCAAGTGCGGCCCTGCCCCGCCCCGGTCTCTTGCGCACTCGTCCGCCCAATGGCAGCAATCTCATGAACCCCCCAGGTTCAAGCAGGCCCGGCCCTGTGACCACCACAGGATGTACGGGCAGGCGGAGCTTATCCGCCCACTACACGGGGCTGGCAGGGGGAGGCACGTCCACGCACTGGGACGAGTGGGGGGTCACCGTCGAGGATCCCGACGGCTACCGGCTCGTGCTCTGCTCGCGCACCGGGGGCTGACGGGCGGCCGCTCCACTGCCGCCCGGCCGCCCGGCCGCCCGGCCGCCCGGAACCGCGACTGGGCCGCCTCCTCGTGCGGCGCCGGGCTCACGCTCAGGTCCCCCGCGAAGGGCCGGTCCAGCGCCGCCGTCGGCGGCAGGCTGAAGCCGGTCGGCCCGGCCACCCGCGGCGACGGGGGCCGGGGCCCACCCGGCGGTAGCCGGGGGAGTACGGGACGGCGGCGCGCCCGTGCGGGCGGGGCGCCGCCGCGCGGCGTGGGACCCGGCGCTCACCCTCCGGGTCGCCGGCCGGTCGTTCCCGGCGACCGCCCGGCGGCGCCCCGCGGGAGCCCGCTGGTCCAGGTCACCCGCACCGGCTGGGGTCAGCCGACCTTCGGGGTTTTGGGGAGCCCGGACAGGGCCGTGCCGGTGCCCGCGAGGGAGGTCTCCGTGGCGCCCGCGGCGGAACCGGCCGCCGCGGCGGTCACGCCCACCGCCGTCTTCGCGTCCTGGACGGTCTGGGCCGGGTGGTCGACGATCTCGCCGACGCGCTGGGTGATCGGGGGTGCCTGGACGGCGGGCTCGTCGGCGTGGGCGGCGGCGGGGGTGAGTGCGAGGGCGGCGCCGCCGGTGAGGACCAGGGCGGAAAGGGTGCGCTTCATGGCATTCATGCCCCGCCCAACGACTCCGCCGCACCTCGGGTCACCGCTCCCCCGCGTGGGAGCGGGACGGCGGCGGCGCGGCGGGGACGACTCGGCGGGTGGGGCGGGGATGAGTGGGGCGGGGGCGAGTGGGGTCGGTCCCGGGTCAGTCCTCGACCACCAGGGCCGGGGTGGACTTCGTCAGGACCTCGCCGCGGAAGAAGGCCGGGCTGCGGCGTTCGGTGACGAACATGATGGCCAGGCCCAGGGCCAGCAGGCCGACGCCTATGACGAAGACGTTGCCGACGCCCAGGCCGGGGATGGTGGAGCCGGAGCCGTAGGCCGGGTCCCAGGCGTCGTACAGGGTCTTGAAGAAGACCGCGGCCAGCAGCAGACCGCCCAGGAACGGGAAGACGCCCTTGAAGAACAGGTCGCGGGCGGAGCGGCGCAGATCGCCGCGGAAGTACCAGGCGCAGGCGAAGGCCGTCAGCGAGTAGTAGAAGCAGATCATCAGGCCGAGCGCGAAGATCGTGTCGGTCAGGACGTTCTCGCTGACCAGGGTCATCACCGTGTAGAAGGCTCCGGTGGCCAGGCCCGCCACGACCGTGGCGCGGCCCGGGGTTTTGAAGCGCTCGTGGACCTTGGCGTACGAGGCCGGCAGTGCCTCGTACGTGGACATGGCGAGGACCGTACGGGCCACCGGGATGAAGGTGGTCTGCAGGGAGGCGGCGGCCGAGGCGAGGACGGCGACGAAGAGCAGGATGCCGAGCACCGGGCCCATGACGGGACCGGCGAGGGCGGCGAAGACGTTGCCGGAGGTCTCCTCGTTGGCGAGGCCGAGGCCCTCGCCGCCGGCGCCCACGGCCATCTGGGCGGCGATGCCGGTGGCCAGGTAGGAGCCGACCAGGACGACCATCGCGATGAGGGAGGCCCGGCCCGGGGTCTTGGTGGAGCCGGTGGTCTCCTCGTTGGTCGCCAGGCACGCGTCCCAGCCCCAGTACATGAAGATCGAGAGCGAGAGTCCGGCGGTGAAGGCCGCCATGGACTCGACCGCGAAGGGGTTCATCCAGGACCAGGAGAAGTCCAGGCCGGTGTCGAAGGTGCCGGCCGAGGCCTTCTGGAAGGCCATCGCGACGAATACGGCGAGCACGAGGAGCTGGAGGCCGACGAGCGCGTACTGGACGCCCTTGGTGGCCGTCATGCCCCGGTAGCTGATGGCGGTCGCGACGGCGATCAGGGTGAGGCAGGTGGCGATGTGGACGAGCTTGTCGTCGTCCAGGGCCGCGATCGACGGATCGCTCGTGATCTCGCCGGCCAGCAGCCAGAAGTAGGAGGTGGCCACACCGGCCAGGTTGGAGAGCACGATGATCGTGGCGATCACCAGCCCCCAGCCGCACATCCAGCCGATCCGCGGGCCGAAGGCCTTGACGGTCCAGGTGAAGGAGGTGCCGCAGTCCGGCACGGCCTTGTTGAGCTCGCGGTACGCGAAGGCGACCAGCAGCATCGGGAGGAAGCCGGCCAGGAACACCGCCGGCATCTGGACGCCGACCTCGCCGGCCGTGGAGCCGAGGGTGGAGGTCAGGCAGTAGACGGGGGCGACGGTGGAGACGCCGATGACGGCGCTTCCCACCAGTCCGACGGACCCCTTGCCGAGGCCCTTGCCGCGGACGTCGCCCTCGCCCTCGGCGACGCCGCCAACCGTGTCTGCGACCTGAGGCCGAACGTCCAGCTGAGTCATGGGTCAGGACGTTAGACGCTACGTTTTCCATATCTGGAGGACATAAGTCCGCACCAGGAAGCCGCCGGGCGCCTTGGAATCCTGAGATCGAGGGCGCCCGCGAGCTCGCATTACAAGGTTCACCCCAGGATCCAGCCTCGGTTCGACAGTCGCCGAACACGGGGTTCCGTTATGCGGAAACCGAAGCCTTGTCCGTTTTGCACTCCTTTCAATTTTCCCGTGTGACCGCCGCCACTCCCCGCCCGGCGGCTTGCCGTGCTCATGATCATCGCCCTAGAGTCCCAGCCGTGCGCATCAAGTCACTGGTCACCACAGTCACGGCCGTCACGGCTCTCCTCACCCTCACCGCCTGCGGAGGTGACGGGAGCGAGAACCCGGCTCTCGGCGGCATCAGCGGAGGCAACGAGGGCGTCCCGCAGAAGAACGGCGGGGTCGACGGTTCGGCCCCCAAGAGCGGCACCGGCTTCAAGGGACTGCCCAAGGCGGGCTCCATGGCCGGCGCCGCCCGCCTGATCAACGGATTCACCAAGTGCGACCAGGTCAGCCCCGAGAAGAACTCGAGCGAGGCCCCGGACGCCAAGTACGGAGCGACCTTCTCGGTCACCGAGCGCGGCTACTGCGGACGGCGCAACGCCACCTCGATCTTCATGATCAAGGACGCCAAGGCCTTCCAGACCGCCTACAAGGCCGAGGTCGACAAGGGCGAAGAGGGCAAGAACGTCAACAGCGGGCCCATCATCGGCCAGGACTTCGCCACCGGATCCGAGAGCGAGGAAGCCATGAGCGCCCTGCTCTCCCCGCAGAGCGGGCTGCTCATGCTGAACTGCCACGCGGGGTTCAACCCGCCGAGCGGCTACCGCAAGGAACCCGCCCTGGTGAAGGGCTGCGTCCTCACCGACTACTACAAGGACTGAGAGAAGGACTGAGAGGTGGGGCGGGGGAAAAATCCTCCCCGCCCCCTTCAGCCCTCAGCCCTCAGCCCGGCCAGACGATCGACTGCACCTCGCTGTACGCGTGCAGGGCGTACGAGCCCACGTCCCGGCCCACGCCCGACCGCTTGAAGCCGCCGAACGGCGCCTCCATGTTGCGGCCGATGGTGTTCACGCCGACCCCGCCCGCCCGCAGCCGCCGCGCCACGCGGAACGCGCGTGCCGGATCCCCGGACCACACGTAGCTGATCAGGCCGAAGTCGCTGTCGTTGGCCAGCTCGACGGCCTCGTCCTCGCCCCCGTCGAAGGGCACGACCACGACGACCGGGCCGAAGATCTCCTCCCGGACCACACGCATGTCGTTCGTGCAGTCCACCAGCAGCGTCGGCGCCACGTAGAAACCGCGGCCGTCCCCGACGACCGGGCGCTCGCCGCCGTACGCGATCCGCGCCCCCTCCTTGCGGCCCAGCTCGACGTACGACTCCACGCGGTCCCGGTGCGCCGCCGAGATCACCGGGCCCACCACCGTGCCCCGCGCCCTCGGGTCGCCCACCTTCATGAAGGCCAGGTAGCCGGTCAGCTTCTCGACCAACTGCCCGTAGACCGAGCGGTGCACGATCACCCGCGTCGGAGCCGTGCAGATCTGTCCGGAGTAGAAGGAGAAGGTCGTCCCGATCCCCATCACGGCCGCGTCCAGGTCGGCGTCCTCCAGGACGACGGCCGCGCCCTTCCCGCCCAGCTCCATCAGCTGCCGCTTCATCGTCCGGCCGCAGACCTCCGCGATGCGCTGGCCGACGCCGGTGGAGCCGGTGAAGGACACCATGTCCACGTACGGGGAGTCCACGGCGGCCTCGCCGATCTCCACCGCCTGCCCGCCCACGACGTTGACCACGCCCGCCGGGACCCCCGCCTCCGCGAGCGCCCCGGCCATCTTGAACACCGACAGCGGGTCCTGCGGGGCCGGCTTGACCACCACCGTGTTGCCCATGGCCAGGGCCGGGGCGACCTTCCCCGCCGGGTTGGCCCACGGGTTGTTGTACGAGGTGATGCAGGTGACCACACCGACCGGCTGACGTACCTCCAAGGCCCCGAGGACGCTCGCCTTCCCCATCGGCCCGGCCTCGGTGACCTGCGGCGGAAGACCCCGCTCCACCGGTTCCAGAGCGCCCTTCGCGTAGCGCCGGAAGCGCGCCACCCCGACGCCGACCTGCATCCCGCGCGCGATGCCCGTGGGCGCGCCCGTCTCCGCCCGGGCCAAGGCGGCCCACGGCTCGAACTCCCGCTGGATGATGTCCGCGGCCCGGTCGAGGATCGCCGCCCGCTCCTGCGGACTCGTACGGGACCACGGGCCGAAGGCCTCGGCCGCGGCCCGCGCCGCCTCCTCGACCTGGGCGCGCGAGGCCTCGGGCGCGAGCCCGGCCACCGACTCGTCCGCCGGGTCGACCACCTCGTAGTGGCCGCCGTCGGGTTCCACCCACTCGCCGCCGATGAAGAGCCTCTGCGCTCCGGTGCTCTGCGCTCCGGTCACCGCGTGCTCACCGTCCTCGTGTCCCGGCCCGACCGGAGCACGATGCCCGGAACCGCGCCCGTCACCTCGTCGTCGCGGATGGTCTCCACGCCGTTGACCCGTACCGAGACGATCCCGATGGCCCGCGCGTCCAGCCGCGGGCTGTCCCCGGGCAGGTCGTGGACCAGCGTCGCCGGACCGGCCTCGATGCGCTCCGGGTCGAACAGCACCAGGTCCGCGTGGTAGCCCTCGGCTATGCGGCCGCGCTCGCGCAGCCCGAACAGCCGGGCCGGGTCGTCGGTGAGCATCCGTACCGCCTGCTCCAGCGGCACCAGCCTGCGGCCGCGCAGGCAGTCGCCGAGGAAGCGGGTCGTGTAGGGGGCCCCGCACATCCGGTCCAGGTGCGCGCCCGCGTCGGAGCCGCCGAGCATGACGTCCTCGTGCTGCCAGGTCTCGGCGCGCAGCGCCCAGCTGGCGGGGTCGTTGTCGGTCGGCATCGGCCACAGGACCGTACGGAGGTCGTCGTTGGCGCAGATCTCCACCAGGCAGTGGAAGGGGTCCTGGCCGCGCTCGGCCGCGATGTCGCCCACGACCCGGCCGGAGAGGCCCTCGTTCTCCTTGCTGTACGTGTCGCCGACGACGTAGCGGCCGAAGTTGGCGAGGCGGCGGAAGACGCCGGCCTCCTTGCTGTCGGCGCGGCGCAGCATCTGCGCCCGTACGTCCGCCTCGCGCAGCTTCGCGATCCGCTCGGGGACGGGCAGGGCGAGGATCTCGCCCCAGCCGGGGATGAGGTTGAGAGCGCAGAAGGTGCCGAGCGACATGTTCATGGGGGTGAGGATCGGCATCGTCAGCGCGACGATGCGGCCGCCGGCCTTGCGGGCGCGTTCGCTCGGGATCAGCTGGCGCGGTACGCGCTCGGGGACGGAGGCGTCGATGGTGAGGACGTTCCAGTTCAGGGGGCGTCCGGCGGCGGCGCTCATCTCGACGAAGAGGTCGATCTCCTCGTCGGAGAACTGGTCGAGGCAGCCCGCGACGATCGCCTCCAGCTGGGTGCCCTCGTGTGCGGCGACGGCCTCGGAGAGGGCCAGGAGTTCGTCGCGCCCGGCGTACCGGGAGGCGACGGGGGCGCCGGCGCCGTCGGAGTGCGTGGAGGACTGGGTGGTGGACAGGCCCCAGGCGCCGGCGTTCATGGCGTCGTGGAAGAGGTCGACCATCTGCCGGAGCTGCCCGGGCGTGGGCTGCCCGCCCACGGCGGCCTCGCCCATGACGTGGCGGCGCAGGGCGCAGTGGCCGACCATGAAGCCGGCGTTGACGGCGATCCGGCCCTCCAGGGCGTCGAGGTACTCGCCGAAGGTGGACCAGGTCCAGTCGACGCCCTCCTCCAGGGCCTTGAGGGCCATGCCCTCGACCTTGCTCATCATGCGGCGGGTGTAGTCGGCGTCTTCCGGGCGGGCCGGGTTGAGGGGGGCCAGGGTGAAGCCGCAGTTCCCGCCGGCGACGGTGGTGACGCCGTGGTTCATGGAGGGGGTGGCGTACGGGTCCCAGAACAGCTGGGCGTCGTAGTGCGTGTGGGGGTCGATGAAGCCGGGGGTGAGGACGAGGCCGGTGGCGTCCTCACTGGTGCGGGCCTCTTCGGTGACGGTGCCGGGCGCGGCGATGACGGCGATCCGGCCGTCGCGCAGGCCGATGTCCGCGACGCGGGCGGGGGCGCCGGTGCCGTCCACGACGGTGGCGCCCCTGATCAGGTGGTCGAGCATGACGTCCCTTCTCCGTTGCGTTGCGCTACGCGGTGGCAGGTGCGCCGCCGCTGCCGGGGCTGCGCCCCGGACCCCGCGGGGGTTCGAGGCGCGGGGGTTCGGGGGCTCCGCCCCGCAGCGCCCCCGCGCCCCGCAGGGCGGAGCCCCCGCGCCCCGGCCGGTGGCCGCCCGGCCGGGGCGGGTGCGGGACGGCGGTCCGGGAAGACGCCGCCCCCGTACTGGGGCCCCGGGGCCGGGCCCGGGCTCCGCGGGCCCCGCCCCCCTGCCGGAGCCACGTGCCGGTGCCGTGGCCGGAGGGGTGTGCCGGGTCGCGGCGTTCCCCCGGCTGACGCCGGGAGGTGCCCAAGCGCGGTGCACCGCAAGGCGGAGGGCCGCGGCCCGCGCGGGACGTGCCGACGCGGTCCGACAGCGCGGCGAGGTGCGGTGCCGGGGGCCGCGACCCGGTGGATCCTGCCGGTCACGGCGCGACAGGGCCTAAACGGCCTGGCGGAAGCGCGTGGTGCGGTGGACCGGGTCCGTGTCGATCGCCGGGATCACGTGCTCGCCGATGAGCTTGATCGTGGTCATCGTGTCCTCGTACGACACCCCGGTCGGCAGGCCGAAGGACAGCTGGTCCGCGCCCGCCCGCTCCCACCGCTTGCACTGCTGGAGGACCTCCGACGGGTCGCCGCAGATCAGCAGCTCCTCGGCGATCAGCAGCTCGATGATCTCCGCGTTGTACTCCGGCAGCAGCTCCGGCCACTGCGGGATGGCCTCCGGCCGCGGGAAGGTGTCGTGGTAGCGGAAGACCAGCGACTGGAAGCGGTTCATGTGGGCGTTGACGGCGATCTCGACGGCCTTGTCGTGGGTCTCGGCGCAGATCGCGGTCGAGGTGACCATGACGTTGTCGTTGACGAAGGCGCCGATGGCCTTCGCCTCCTGGATCGCCGTCTTGTACTGCTCCAGCACCCACTCCATGTCCGAGACCTTCTGGACGCTGAAGCCGAGGACCCCGAGGCCCTTCTTCGCCGCCATCGCGTACGAGGACGGGGACCCGGCGGCGTACCACATGGCCGGGTGCGCCTTGCCGTACGGCTTGGGGAAGATCTTCCGCGGCGGCAGCGACCAGTGCTTGCCCTGGAACCCCTCGTACTCCTCCTGGAGGAACATCTTGGGGAACTCCGCGATGGTCTCCTCCCAGATCTCCTTCGTGCCGTTCATGTCCTCGATGCCGGGCAGGAACCCGAGGATCTCGTGGCTGCCCGCGCCGCGGCCGGTGCCGAACTCGAAGCGGCCCTTGGAGAGGTGGTCGAGCATGGCGACCTTCTCGGCCACCTTCACCGGGTGGTTCACCGGGGCGAGCGGGTTGAAGATGCCGGAGCCGAGGTGGATCCGCTCGGTGGCGTGCGCCAGGTACCCGAGGAAGACCTCGTTCGCCGAGAGGTGCGAATACTCCTCCAGGAAGTGGTGCTCGGAGGCCCAGGCGTACTTGAAGCCCGACTTGTCTGCCTGGATGACGTACTCGGTCTCCTCGATCAGCGCCTTGTGCTCTGCCTCGGGGTCGACCTTGGACCGTGACTCGGCCACGTATCCCTGCACGAAGAGCCCGAATTCCAAGGGGGTTCACCGTCCTTTGATTTCTGACGTTGCGTCAGATTCGATGCCTCGACTGTTCCATCGGCGGGGGCCGAGCGTCAATAGCTGACGCTCCATCAGATATGACCGAGCTGAGGGTGTCTAGAGGATGCTGACGCCGGCCATCCAGCCGCCGTCGATCACGAACGGCTGGCCGGTGATGTACGAGGAGTCCTCGCCGGTCAGGAAGAGGGCGAGCTTCGCGATCTCCTCCGGCCGCCCCACCCGCCCCATCGGCACGACCCGCTTGTACAGCTCCGCCATCGCGTCCCTGGCCTCGTCGGTCATGTTCGCCGGGTCCAGCAGGCCGGGGTTGGCCATCGGGGTGTCCACGGCGCCCGGACACATCGCGTTGACCCGGATCCCCTTGCCCGCCAGCTCCAGCGCGGCCACCCGGGTCAGGCCGAGGATGGCCGCCTTGGTCGCGGCGTACGTGCCGACGTAGGCCATGCCCGTGAGACCCGTGTACGAGGAGGTGTTGACGATCGTGCCGCCACCGGCCGCCTCGATCTCGGGGGCGACCGACTTGATGCCGAGGAAGGCGCCCACCTGGTTGACCTGGACCACCTGCTGGAACTCCTCCAGCGGGGTCGCGGTCAGCTCGTTGAAGCGCAGGATGCCCGCGTTGTTGACCAGGCCGTCGACCGGGCCGAACGCCTCCTTGGCGGCGGCGATCGCACCGGCCCAGTCCTCCTCGCGGCTCACGTCGAGGCGTACGTACCGGGCCCGGTCCTCGCCGATCTCCTTGGCCACGGCCGCGCCCTGCTCGTCCAGCACGTCGCCGAGCAGCACCTTGGCCCCCTCGGCGGCGAAGAGACGGGCCTCCTGCTCGCCCTGCCCGCGTGCGGCGCCGGTGATGATCACGACGCGCCCGTCCAGCTTGCCCATGGTCACGACTCCCAGTCGTTGAGGAGCGGGGCCACCTCGGCCCCGAAAGCGGTGATCTGGTCCACGAGTTCGGCGCGGTCGCGATTGCGGAACCGGACCTGGATCTGGTCGACGCCGAGCGCCTTGTACTCCCGGAGGGACTCGGCGAGCGCCTCCGCCTTCCCGGTGAGGGTGCGGCGGCCGGTGTCCCAGCCGGGCTCGCCGACGTACAGCGGCTCGGTGATCGCGCCGAACTCGATGGGCCCGGCGATCCCGGCCGCCTCCCGGAGTTCCCTGATGCGGGCGATCTGGGCCGGGAGCCTGTCGCGCGGATCGCCCTGCGGGAGCCAGCCGTCGCCGCGGACGGCGGCCCGCCGCACGGCTGCGGGCGAGGAGCCGCCCACCCAGACGGGGATCCGCTCCTGGGCGGGCCGCGGCAGCTGGCCGAGGTCCTTGAAGGCGAACAGCTCGCCCTCGAACCGCGGGTACTCCTCGGGCCCCAGCGCCGCCCGCAGCGCGTCGAGGGTCTCGTCGAGGACGGCTCCGCGGCGGGCGAAGTCCACGCCGAGGATCTCGAACTCCTCCTGCACGTGCCCGGCGCCGACACCGAGGATCAGCCGCCCGCCGGACAGGTGATCGAGGGTGGCGTACTGCTTGGCGCTGATCAGCGGGTGGCGCAGGCCGAGGATCGCGACGTGGCTGAGCAGGCGCACGTGCTCGGTGATGCCCGCGAGGAAGGACAACGTGGCCACCGGGTCGTACCAGACGGTGCTCATGGGTCCGGCGAGGCGGCGCGGGATGGCGACGTGGTCGCAGGTGGCGACGTACCCGAAGCCCGCCCGGTCGGCCGCCCGCGCCACCTCGGCGAGATCGGCGGCGGTGGCCGACGCCTCCCAGGGCTCGGCGTAGATGGTGCTCTGCGACTGGACCGGGAGCTGCATCCCGTAGACCAGCCGACCTTCCGGAAACACGCGCGCCATGGCGGACCCGCCTCGCCTTCGACTAGTCGTCTGCTCCGTCGGCTTCGGCTGCCGCGTCCGCCGGTTTCGTCATATCGGTGCCGGGCCATCGTCGTAGCTGACGGTCCGTCAGGCAAGGGGGTCGACCGGTCCGGCCCTGCCGGCGGCGGTGTCAGTGCCGGTGCCGGCGCCGGTGTCAGTGCCGTCCGCTTCAATGCCCGTCATGAACGAACAGGAAGAACTCCTCTCGGCCGTCCACCACCTGACCTGGCCGGGAACGGGCGATCTGGTGTGCGACGAGGCGGGACACCCGGCGGGACACGTGTGCCTGCCGCTCTCGGACGAGAACGACCTCGACTCGATCCAGGAGGCGCTCAGCGGGCGGTACGGACAGCCGCGCGACCTCGCCACGGGCGGGTACGCCGATCCGACCGCGAGCGTGCGGACCGGCCTGCCGCTGCTGGCCCCGTTCGGCGCGCGGATCGTGGAGATGCGCGCGTGGGCGCACGCGGGCCGGTGGATCGGCTGCGGCGCCGCCCGTTTCGACGACGGCGTACGGCTCGTGGCGCTGGTCGCTGAGCGGAAGGTCCCGGCGGCGGACCCGGCGGAGGTGACGTCCTGGGTGGACGGAGTCGTCGCCGTCACGGGATGGGACACGACCCGCGCCCGCACGGTCGACTGGGAGGCGGTCGAAGCCCGGATCGGGAGCGCACTGCCCGGCGACTACAAGCGGCTCGCCGAGCTGTTCGGGCACGGCGCCTTCGACGGCTACCTCCAGCTCCGCGTGCCCGGAGCCGAGTTCGAGAGTGACGACATCGTCCTGCACACCGCGCGGCTGGGCGAGTGGGCCAGGGCGCACGACAGCGGCCTGTGGGAGCCGTACGAGGTGTACCCGGTCCCCGGCGGGCTGCTGGAGTGGGCGAGCTCCGAACAGGCCGACCAGTTCTTCTGGCTCACCGAGGGCCCGGACCCCGACCGGTGGCCCATCCTCGTGAAGGAGGACGTCCCGGACTCGTGGCGGCGGTTCGACGGGACGACCGCCGAGTTCGTCCACCGTCTGCTCACCGACCGGCAGCACCCCTTCTCGACGGCCCGGTACTTCGACACCCACTGGTTCGAGAGCTACGAGACCGCTTAGGGTGCGGCGGATGGATCTCATACTCACGCTGGTCAGCGGGATCGCCTGGACCGTCGTGTACGTGGAGGCGATCCGCGTCGGGCTGCGCGACCGGACGTACGCGATGCCCCTCGCCGCGCTAGCGCTGAACTTCGCCTGGGAGTCGGTCTACGCCGTCCGCGACTTCGCGACCGGGGTCTCCCCCCAGGGTGTGGTGAACGTGGTGTGGGCGGCCGCCGACATCATGATCATCTCCACCTACCTGCGGTTCGGTCGGGCCGAGCTGCCGCGGTTCGTGACCCGGCCGCTCTTCGCCGCCTGGTCGGTGCTGGTGTTCGCCGCCGGGTTCGCCGTGCAGGGGCTGTTCCTCGCCCACTTCGGCGCGCACGACGCCTCCCGCTACTCGGCGTTCCTGCAGAACCTGCTGATGTCGGGCCTGTTCATCGGCCTCTACGCCGCCCGGCAGGGGCCGCGCGGGCAGTCCCCGACCATCGCCGTCGCCAAGTGGCTGGGCACGCTGGCCCCGACCCTGCTGTTCGGCGTGCTGGAGGACTCGCCCTTCATCCTCGGGCTCGGTCTCATGTGCGGCGTCTTCGACCTGGTCTACATCGGGCTGCTGCTCCGGGACCGCCGCCGCCCGGCCTGGGCAGGAGCAGGGGCAGGGGCAGGGGCCGCGGCTCCGGCCGCCGATCCGGTCAGAAGCCTTCCGGACCCATCACGATGACCGGCTTCGCCGCCGGATCGAGGGTCTCCAGCACCTTCTTCATCGCCTCCTTCGGGATGCCGACGCAGCCCTGGGAGGGACCGTCGTGGTCCACGTGGAGCCAGATGTTGCCGCCCCTCTCCTCGCCCTGCGGCTTGACCGGATCCAGCGGCGAGCGGCCCGGCCGGCGGTTGAAGTCGATGGCGACGACGTAGTCGAAGGACCCCGCCAGCGACTCGCCGTTCACCCCGCGCCCCGAGGCGACGAAGGCACGGTCCTTGTCGTACGGCAGCCGGGTGCCGGGCGGCGGCGCCAGCAGGCCGCCCGCGTCGGTCAGCGCGAACACGCCCTGCGGTGAGGTCAGGTCGCCGTACGTGCGCTCAGCGGCCGTGGACCAGCCCTTCGCGCCGTTGCGGGCCGGCCAGCTCTCGGCGCGCGCCCAGTCGGAGCCGGCTGCGGGGCGCGTGTAGAGCGTGGCGGTGGCCTCCGAGGAGTCCGGGGCCTGGCCGGTGACCAGGATGAGCTGACGGGACTCGGCCGGGATCTGCGCCCGCGTCTGCTCACTGATGCCGGACAGGCCCTGGAGGGGGTCCCGGACGGCGTCGCCGCGGGCGTCGCGGTGGGCGTCGCGCGCCGCGCGGTCCGCCGCCGGCGGCCGGTGGTCCGCCCGCGCCGGCGGCGCGCTGCCCGCGGCCTTCTGGTCGAGGGCGTACACCCAGCCCGCCGCGAAGGTCACCAGGCCGAGGGTGGCGGCGAGGGCCACCCGGCGGGACGTGCCCGACGTCTTACGGGGTCGGGCGGGCGTGCGGGTACGGGAGCGGGAGCGGGCTCGGCGGTGCTTGCTCATTGAACCGACCGTACAGCAGCCGGTCGTCGGCGCGGCTGAACGCTGCCCTGCCGTCGTCGGTCTGCCGTCGGGAAGGGGACCCGTACCGTCGGGCCGCCGTCCGGAGCCGGTGCGTACCGCGGTCAGGCCTGGTGCCGAGGGCTGTCGGCGTGCACGGAAGGCGCCGATTCGCCGGACGTCAAGGAGCGCTCCCGCTCCCCGCCGGGGTGGGGAGCGCCATCGGCCTGGGCCACCACGGTTCGCGCCCGGGCCGCAGGCCCCGCCCGGGTGACCCCCTCCGGTCGGGGATCGGCGGCTTCGCGTCCACTCCGGTGATCGGCACCCCGGCCGGCTGCTGCCCGGCGGCGCGCGCGGCCCGCCCGGCGCCGGCCCCGGTCCCCGGCCCCGTCCCCGGCCGCGGCGCAGCACCTGCCCCTGGCCGGGATCACCGGCGTACGCTGGGTCGATGCGAACTCCACGTCACGCAGCGCGTGTTGTCATCCTGTCCCCCGCCGGGTCGGTGTTCCTCTTCCGCGAGGACAACGTGGAGGTCGGCATCCACTGGCTGCCGCCGGGCGGCGGGATGGACCCCGGCGAGAGCCCCGAGGAGTGCGTACGGCGCGAACTGCGCGAGGAGACGGGCTGGACCGACCTGGAGCCCGGGCGGCTGCTGTGCACCTGGGAGCACGACTTCACGCACCAGGGGATCCCGGTCCGCCAGCACGAGCACATCTACCTCACGACGGGCCCGCGCCGCGAGCCGGTGCTGGAGTACCCCGGCATCCACTGGCAGTGGCTGCCCCAGGAGCACCTGGCCACCCTCGGCGAACCGCTGTGGCCACCGCGCCTGCCGGACCTCCTGGCGAACGCCCCGGCGGAACCGGTCCACTTGGGGCTGCTCGCGTAGCGGCCGGATCAGGGGGTCGCTGAGGTGGACGCCGCGGGGTCGACCGCGGGGGTGACCGCGGGGTCCGTGCGGGCCCGTAGTGCGGCGACGGTCTCCTCCACCAGGAGCCGCGCCTCGGCCACCGTCGCCCCCAGCCGCTCGGCCGTCGCGCCGGGCGCCCCCAGCAGGGCGCGGACCCGTGGGTCGAAGCCGGGCGGCGCGGCCGGCAGGGTTCCGGCGACGGCCAGCGCGCCCTTCTCGTTGAGGCACCAGCGCCGGTCCTCGGCGTACAGCGCCTGCGCCAGCACGCCCACCGCCCGGGACAGGCAGAGCGAGACGTGGAGCACGTCCGCCCGGGCCGCCCCCTTCACCGCCGCGGCGACCAGGAACTCCGCCTCCCAGGCACCCGCCGTCAGCGCCCGCCGCAGCGCCTCGGGGTAGTCCGCCGTCCGCCGCCGGAGGTCCGTCAGCTCACCGCTCGGGTCGGCCAGTACCCGGCCGAGCGCCACCTCGCCCGCGTAGCAGGGCGACCAGAACCCGAGCGGGTGCCCCGCCTGCACGCCCACCTCGTACCGGCCGTCGCGGCAGTCCTCCCAGATCCGCCCGACCCGGTCCGCGTCCCGCAGGATCCAGTCCACCGCCACGCCGTCGACCGTCAGCCACGCGCCGCCGTCGACCCACGGGCCCCAGCCGCCCGGTCCGGCCACCTCCACCCCGGGGCCGGCGAGCGCGCCCAGCGCGGCGAGGTCCAGCGCGCCGCGGTAGTAGACGCCGAGATCCCAGTCGGAGTCCGGCCGGTGCTCGCCGCGCGACCGGCTGCCGCCGAGCAGGACGGCGACGACCCCGGGCACCTCGACCAGGCGGCGGGCCATGTCTTCGATCGTCTTCTGCACGGGGACCAGTCTGCCGAGTCGGCCGGAGCCGGTGCGTGGGGTCAGCGCTTGGCGGCGGTGGCCTTGGCGTACAGCGCGGCCGCGTAGTCCCCGAGGACGGTGCTGGTCGACACGTCGTCGGTGTCGCCGCCCGTCAGGATGCCGATGATCTTTCCGTCAGGGGCGATCCAGGCGCTGCCGCTGGTGCCGCCCGGGAAGTCCGCGCAGTCGAAGCGCTGTTCGGTCGCACTCTCGCGGACGGCGACCGCCGTGCACGTACGGGGCACCTTGCGGTCGGCGGGGTAACCGGTGACGGTGACCTCCTCGCCCGCCCGGCCGCTGGTGTCCAGCACGGCCGCGCCGGTCACGCTCTCGATGGTGCGGCCCTTGGCGTCGGGGGCCACCCGGGCGAAGGCGAGGTCGTAGTCGTCGTCCGTGCCTTCGGCCCATCGGTCGTCCTCGAAGACTTCCTCCAGCTTCCACGTGCCGTACGGGGCCTGCCCGTTCGCGTACGCGGGTGCGAAGACGGCGGTGCCGGACCCCTGCTGTCCTTCGAGCAGACAGTGCCCGGCGGTGATGATCAGGTTCTTGCCCGGGCTGTGCACCACGGTGGCGGTGCAGAAGTGGTCGCTGTCCAGACCGTTCGTGAAGAGGGCCCCGGTGAAGGCCGCGGGCCCCCCGGGCTGGGGGGTGACGGCAGGCGGCAGCGAACCCCCGGGCGGGGTGGACAGCTGAGGCTTCGCCGCTTGCGAACGCGACGGAGCGGTCGGCGAACCCGTCGGCCCGGCCTTCGCCCGCACGGACGGAGCCCCCTCGGGCGGCGGCACCAGCTCGGCCACCGCGGCGGAGGCGCCCAGGGCCGCCACAGCACACAGCACCGCTGTCACCAGCGTCCGCTTGTCCACCGACATGATGATCCTTCCGCTTTGCCCCGGCGCAGCATGCCCCGGACGCGGGTGCGGTTGCAAGGGGCGGGGGTTGGGGCGGGGGTTGGGGCGGGGCCGGGCGTCGGGGCCGGACGTCCGCCGGCCGGCGTGGGGGATGCCGGCCGGCGGCCCCGGCGGGTCGCCGTCCCCGGTCGGGATCCCCGGAGCCCGCGCCCCCGCGAGGTCCGCCCGGCCGCCTCAGGCCTTCCCCTGCCCGCCCCCGCCCGCTGCCCGGCCAGGCGCCCCGCCCGCCCCGCCGGACACCTCCTAGGCCCCCGGCCCCGCCCACAGGCCCTGCGGCGTCAGGCCCAGCAGGTCGATCGCGTTGCCGCGCACGATGCGGTCGATCACGTCCGCGGGCAGGTGGCCCATCTGGGCCTCCCCGACCTCGCGGGACTTCGGCCAGGTCGAGTCCGAGTGCGGGTAGTCCGTCTCGTAGAGGACGTTGGCGACGCCGATCGAGTCCAGGTTCTTCAGGCCGAAGGCGTCGTCGAAGAAGCAGCCGAAGACGTGCTCCGCGAAGAGCTCCGACGGCGGGCGGTGCACCTTGTCCGCCACGCCGCCCCAGCCGCGGTTCTCCTCCCAGACCACGTTCGCGCGCTCCAGGATGTACGGGATCCAGCCGATCTGGCCCTCCGCGTACATGATCTTCAGGTTGGGGAAGCGCTCGAACTTGCCGCTCATCAGCCAGTCGACCATGGAGAAGCAGCAGTTGGCGAAGGTGATGGTGGAGCCGACCGCCGGCGGGGCGTCCGCCGAGGTGGACGGCATGCGGGACGAGGAGCCGATGTGCATGGCGATGACCGTGCCGGTCTCGTCGCACGCCTGGAGGAAGGGGTCCCACTCGTCCGTGTGAATGGACGGGAGGCCCAGGTGCGGGGGTATCTCCGAGAAGGCGACCGCCCGGACGCCGCGCGCCGCGTTGCGGCGGACCTCGGCCGCGGCGAGGCCGGCGTCCCACAGGGGGATGAGGGTCAGCGGGATCAGCCGGCCCCGGGCGTCCGGGCCGCACCACTCCTCCACCATCCAGTCGTTGTACGCCCGTACGCCCAGCAGCCCGAGCTCACGGTCGGCGGCCTCGGTGAAGGTCTGACCGCAAAAGCGCGGGAAGGTGGGGAAACAGAGCGCCGACTGGACGTGGTTGACGTCCATGTCCGCGAGGCGGTCGGGAACCGAGAAGGACCCGGGGCGCATCTGCTCGTAGGTGATGACTTCCAGTTTGATCTCGTCGCGGTCGTACCCGACGGCGGTGTCGAGGCGGGTGAGCGGCCGGTGCAGGTCCTCGTACACCCACCAGTCGCCGATCGGGCCGTCGTCGCCCTTGGCCCCCATGACCGGTGCGAACCTGCCGCCGAGGAAGGTCATTTCCTTCAAGGGGGCGCGGACGACCCGCGGGCCGGTGTCCTTGTACTTGGACGGGAGCCGGTCCCGCCAGACGTGGGGGGGCTCAACCGTGTGGTCGTCCACCGAGATGATCTTCGGGAAGGTCTCCATGACCCATACGGTAGCGCTGATCTGACGAACCGTCAGCTACTTGCGGGCCGATCGGCCCGGGACGGGCTGACGTGTACGCGCGAGACAGGGCAGACTGACCATTACACCGACGGAAGGCAGGGGGGACGACAGATGGACGGCGTACCGGCCATCCCGCACCCGCGGAACCCGCGGAACCACCCCGAGGCATCCCGGACCACCCGCAAGAGCGTGGCCCCCGCACGCGCGGCCGCCCCGGCGAAACCGGCCGCACCCAGAAAACCGGCCGCCACCGCGGACCCGGCCGCCCTCGTGAAACCGGCCGCCGCGGCCCCCGACGGCCCTGCCGCGGCCCCCGCCCCCGCCGGGTGCCGCTTCGCCGTGCTCGGCCCCATCCGCGCCTGGCGCGGCGCCGAGGCCCTGCCCTCCGGCACCCCCCAGCAGCGCGCCCTGCTCGCCACCCTCCTGCTGCGCGACGGCCGCACCGCCACCGCGCCCGAGCTCATCGACGCCATCTGGGGCGAGGACCCGCCGCAGCAGGCCCTCGCCACCATCCGGACGTACGCCTCCCGCCTGCGCAAGGTCCTCGACCCCGGGCTGCTCGTCACCGAGTCCGGCGGGTACGCCATCCGGCTGCGCTCCACCGCCACCCTCGACCTCGGCGTCGCCCGCAGCCTCGCGGCCGACGCCGAGACGGCCCGCGAAGCCGGTGACCGCGCCCTCGCCCGTACGCTGCTGACGCGCGCCCTGGACCTGTGGGACGGCGAACCCCTCGCCGGAGTCCCCGGCCCCGCCGCCGCCACCGAACGCACCCGCCTCGCCGAATGGCACCTGCAACTGCTGGAGACCCGCCTCGACCTCGACCTGGAGGTCGGCCACCACGCCGAAGCCGTCTCCGAGCTGACCGCGCTCACCGCCGCCCACCCGCTGCGCGAGCGCCTGCGCGAGCTGCTCATGCTCGCCCTCTACCGCAGCGGCCGGCAGGCCGAGGCCCTCGCCGTCTACGCCGACACCCGACGGCTCCTCGCCGACGAACTCGGCGTCGACCCGCGCCCCGAACTCGCCGCCCTCCAGCAGCGCATCCTGAACGCCGACGCCGACCTGGCCCGCGCCGAGGACCCGGCCCCGGCGGCCGCCGTCCACGTGAGGCCGGCCCAGCTGCCCGCCACCGTGCCCGACTTCACGGGCCGCGCCAGCTTCGTCGACGAACTCGGCGCCATCCTCTCCGGCGGCGCCGAAGGCCAGGTCATGGCCGTCTCCGCGCTCGCCGGGATCGGGGGCGTCGGCAAGACCACCCTCGCCGTGCACGTCGCGCACGCCGCCCGCCCGCACTTCCCGGACGGCCAGCTCTACGTCGACCTCCAGGGCACCGAGGCCCGCCCCGCCGAACCGGAGGCCGTCCTCGGCTCGTTCCTGCGCGCGCTGGGCACCCCCGACACCGCGATCCCCGACTCCCCCGCCGACCGCGCCGCGCTCTACCGCTCCACCCTCGACGGCCGCCGCGTCCTGGTCCTGCTCGACAACGCCCGCGACGCCGCCCAGGTCCGCCCGCTGCTGCCCGGCACCGCGGGCTGCGCAGCGCTGGTCACCAGCCGCGTCCGCATGGCGGGCCTCGCCGGGGCCCATCTCGTCGACCTCGATGTGATGAGCCCCGAGGAGGCCCTCCAGCTCTTCACCCGGATCGTCGGCGAGGAACGCGTACGCGCCGAGCGCCAGGCCGCCCTCGACGTCGTCGGCGCCTGCGGCTTCCTGCCGCTCGCCATCCGCATCGCCGCCTCCCGCCTCGCCGCCCGCCGCACCTGGACCGTGTCCGTCCTCGCCGCCAAGCTGGCCGACGGACGCCGCCGCCTCGACGAGCTCCAGACCGGCGACCTCGCCGTCAAGGCCACCTTCGAGCTGGGCTACGGCCAGCTGGAACCGGCCCAGCAGCGCGCCTTCCGCCTCCTCGGCCTCGCCGACGGCCCCGACATCTCCCTGTCGGCGGCGGCCGCCGTCCTCGACCTGCCGGAGTACGACACCGAGGACCTCCTGGAGGCTTTAGTCGACTGCTCCCTCCTCGAATCCGCCGCGCCCGGCCGCTACCGCTTCCACGACCTCGTACGCCTCTACGCGCGTGCGTGCGCCGAACGCGACGAGCAGCCGCCGGGCGGGCGCGACGCCGCCCTGGACCGGCTGCTGGACTTCTACCTGGCCACCGCCTCCGGGGTCTACGCCCTGGAACGCCCCGGCGACCGCCTGCCCGCGCACCTGTCCGACACCAACTACCCCGGTCTGGTCTTCGGCGAGCCGCGCACGGCCCTGGACTGGCTGTACGCCGAGGCCGACCCGCTGCTGGCGTGCGTTCGGCAGGCCGCCGCGCGCGCCGACGAGACAGAGGTGCTGCGCCGCGCCGTGGACCTGCTGTGGGCGGCCAAGGACCTCGCGGAGTCCGGCGCCAACTCCAAGCAGTACGAGTCGGCCGCCATGGCCCTGCGCGACGCCGCACGCGCCGCCGGGGACCCGCGCTCCGAGGGCCGGGCCCGTACCACCCTCACCATGGTCCACCTCTTCACCGGCCGTTTCGCCGAGGCCGATGACGAGGCCCGCCAGGCCACGGCTCTGGCCCGCGAGGCCGGCGACCCGCTGCCCAGCTGCTGGGCGCCCAACGACCGCGGGATCATCGCCCTCTACCAGGGCCGGCACACGGACGGCGAGCGGTACCTGCTGGAGGCCATCGAGAACTTCCGCGCCGACGGCAACAACGTCGGCGAGGCCAGCGCGCTGTGCAACCTCTCCCGCATCCACGTGGAGCTGGGCCGCCTCGCCAGCGCGATAGACCTCGCCCAGCAGGGCATCGCCGTCTACGACCGGATGGGCCTGACCCTGCGCCTGGCCAACGGCCGCTACGCGCTCGGCATCGCCCTCACCCAGGCGGGCCGGCTCGGCGAGGCGCTGTCTCAGCTCACCGAGGCGCTGTCGCTGTTCCACGTCAACCGCCAGCCCCTGTGGGAGGGCGTGACCCACTTCCGGCTCGCCGAGGCCCACCTGGCCGCGCGCCGGCCGACGCTGGCCGCCTCGCACGCCGAGCAGGCCATCGCGCTGCGCGGGATCGGCGGCGAGTGGCGGCGGGCGACGGTGCTGACGGTGCTGGGCAGGGCCCTGCGGCAACTGGACCAGACGGACCGGGCGCGGGCGTGCTGGCGGGAGGCGGAGACGGTGTTCAGGCAGTTGGGATCGGCCGAACTGGCCGAGGTGCAGGCCCTGCTGGCCTCGGAGATCGCGGCCTGACCCCGGGCACGGGCACGGGCACGATGAACGAGATGGCCGAGATGACCGAGATGATCGCCGTCCCGCCGGGGCGGGTGACGCTGTCGGACCGGCGGACACAGCGGAGCTGGACGGTCGAGGTCGCGCCGTACCGGCTGGCGGCGTTCCCGGTCACCCAGGCGTTGTACGCGCAGGTCACCGGGGAGCGGCCGGGCAGCGCGCAGGGGGACCGGCTGCCCGTCGAAAGCGTTTCCTGGTGGGACGCGGTCCGGTTCTGCAACGCCCTGTCCCGGCGGGAGGGGTTCACGCCGGCCTACCGGCTGGACGCGGAGGGCGACGGCGCCCGGTGGGACGCGTCCGCCGACGGTTACCGGCTGCCGACCGAAGCCGAGTGGGAGCACGCCTGCCGCGCCGGTACGACCGGACCGCACTACGGGCCGCTCGACGAGATCGCCTGGTACCGGGCCACCTCGCAGGAGCGCGTGCACGAGGTGGGCGGCCGGCGGCCCAACGCGTGGGGCTTCCACGACATGCTCGGCAACGTCTGGGACTGGTGCTGGGACGTCTACGACCCCGAGGTGTACGGCACCTACCGGGTGCTGCGCGGCGGCGGCTGGTTCGACGAGCACTGGAGCTGCCGGGCCTCGGCCCGGCGCCGTAGCCACCCGACCTTCCGGGTCGACGACGTGGGCTTCCGCCTCGCCCGCTCCGCCGGGCGCTGACCTGCGGCGCAGCCGGCCGACCGCCGATGAACGCGGCGTTCATCGTTCGTTTATCGCCTCACGACAGTATTGGTTCATCGACCCGGCGCGTCGGGGGGCATCCGGGTCGGTTGGAGGACTACCCGTTCGGCGATCCTCGGGGGAATCGCCGAACGGGCCCGACCCATCCATCAGGAGATCCGATGACGACGAACGAGAACATCCTGCCGACCGACGGCGACATCAAGCCGCTCGACAACCACGCCTCGGGCGTCGAGATCGAGACCCTGGACAACCACGCGTCGGGCATCGAGATCAAGCCGCTCGACAACCACGCCTCGGGCGAGGAGATCCAGACGCTGGACAACCACGCGTCCGGCCCGCGCCCCTGAGACGTACACAGCAGGACGTACGGGGGACGTACGGGGGAACACGGGGGAAGCACGGGGGAACGGCGGCCGCGGTGGCCCGGAGGGGGAGCCACCGCGGCCGCCCCACGCGTGCGTCCGCGTGCCCATACGCTGGGTGTGTGTTCACCACCCACGGGCCGAGCGTCCGAGAACTCGCCGTGCAGGGCCTCTCCTCCGTCGAGCGGGGCTACGACCTGCTGGCACCGAAGTTCGACCACACGCCGTTCCGCACCCCGGACCGGATGCTCGACGCCGTCGAGGAGACCCTCGCCCAGCGGGAGGGCTCCTTCGGCGCCGGGCTGGACGTGTGCTGCGGCACGGGAGCCGCGATCGGGATGCTGCGGCGGCTGTGCCGGGAGCGCGTCACCGGGGTGGACCTGAGCGCGGGCATGCTGGCCGAGGCCGCGCGGGCGTGCGGGGACGAGCGCGTGGACTTCGTACGGGCCGACGCGCGGGCCCTGCCGCCCGCGCTCGCGGACTCCTACGACCTGGCCGTCAGCTTCGGGGCCTTCGGCCACTTCCTGCCGGCCGAGCGGCCCGCCCTCTTCTCCGGGGTCCACTCCGCACTGCGCGAGGGCGGCGTCTTCGCCTTCCCGATCGGCGCCCCGATCCCGCCGGGTTCACCGCTGTGGTGGGCGGTGGCCGGGTTCGACGCGGCGATGCGGGTGCGCAACGCGGTGTGGCGGCCGCCGTTCGTCATGTACTACCGGACCTTCCCGCTGGGCGGGGTCCGCGCCGACCTGCGGGCGGCCGGCTTCACCGTGGAGACCGTGCCGCTGGAGCACTTCGGCCGCACCCCCCAGGGCGCGCCCCGCTGGCGTCTGGTCCTGGCCCGGCGCGGGCCTACCGCGTTCCGCGGAGCTCCCGCTTGAGGACCTTGCCGCTGGCGTTCCGCGGCAGTTCGGTGACGAACTCCACCGCGCGCGGCACTTTGTAGTTGGCCATCTCCCGCCGGGACCAGGCGATCAGGTCGTCGGCGGTGAGGGTGGAGCCCGGGCGGCGGACCGCGTACGCCTTGCCGACCTCGCCGAGCCGCGGGTCCGGGACGCCGACCACGGCCACGTCCGCGATGTCGGGGTGGAGGCCGATGAGCTGCTCGATCTCCGCGGGGTAGGCGTTGAACCCGCCGACGATGAACATGTCCTTGATCCGGTCGGTGATGCGCAGGTTGCCGCCCGCGTCGAGCACGCCGACGTCGCCGGTGCGCAGCCAGCCCCCGGGGGTGACGGCCGCGGCGGTCTCGGCCGGGTCCTCGAAGTAGCCCCGCATGACGTGGTGGCCGCGGACCCACACCTCGCCGGCCGTGCCGGCGGGCAGGGCGCCGCCGTCGGGTCCGGCGATGCGGACCTCGGTGCCGGGGATGGGCCGCCCCGAGGTGGCGGCGATGACCTCCGCCGGGTCACCGCGGCGGCACATGGTGACGATGCCGCCGGCCTCGGAGAGCCCGTACGCGGTGAGCACGGTGGCGATGTGCAGCTCGCCGCGGAGCCGTTCGACGAGCCGGAGCGGGACCACGGCCGCGCCGGTGACGACCAGGCGCAGGGCGGAGAGGTCGTGGCGGTCGCGCCGGGGGTGGTCGAGGAGGGACTGGTGGAGGGTGGGCGGCCCGGGGAGTACGGAGATCCGCTCGGCGGCGATGTTGGCGAGGACGGTGTCCACGTTGAAGACGGGCTGGGGGACCATCGTCGCGCCGCGCATCAGGCAGGCGATGATCCCGGCCTTGTAGCCGAAGGTGTGGAAGAAGGGGTTCACGATCAGGTAGCGGTCGCCCTCGCGCAGTCCGGCGAGCTCGCTCCAGACGGCGTAGCAGCGCAGGGACTGGGCGTGGGTGATGACGGCGCCCTTGGGGCTGCCGGTGGTACCGGAGGTGAAGATGATGTCGGAGGGATCGTCGGGCCGGATCGCTTCGGCCCGCTCCCGGACCGCTCGCGCCGGTACGCGGTCCCCGCCCGCGAGGAAGTCCTTCCAGCTGCGGAAGGACTCGGGGGCGTCCTCGGCGAGGACGACGACCTGCTCCAGGTGCGGCAGCCCGGGCAGCGGCCCGGTGCCGGGGCCCTCGGCCGCGGCGCGGCGCAGGGAGGCCACGTACGAGGTGCCGAGGAAGGTGCCGGTGACGAAGAGGAGCCTGGCCCGGCTGCGCCGCAGGACGTAGGCGGCTTCGGTGCCCTTGAAACGGGTGTTGAGGGGGACGAGGACCGCACCCGCGCAGACGGCGCCGAGTGCGGAGACGATCCACTCCGGGGTGTTGGGCGCCCAGACGGCGACCCGGTCGCCGGGCCCGACCCCGGCGGCGAGGCAGGCGGCCGCGGCGCGCTCGACGCGCTCGCCGAGCTGCGCGTAACTGATCCGGACGCGGCCGTCGACGACGGCCTCCCGGTCGGCGTACCGTGCCGCCGCCGCCCGGACCAGTCCGGCGATGCTGCCCCAGCGCAGGTCCCCGCGGGGGTCGTCGCCCTCGTCCGCGCGCCGGTCCCCGACCGCGTCGCCGTGTGCGTCCTCGCCCATCGTCCGCCCCTCCCCGGTGCCAATAGCTGACTATCCGTCAGATTAGCTGTAGCCTTCGCGGCTGTCAGTACTGGCGCACCCCGGAGGTGGCGATGGCGGCAACGCTCAAGGACGCTACGGCGATAGTCGGCATCGGCCAGACCGCCTTTGCCAGACAGCTGCCCCAGTCCGAGAAGGAACTGGCCTGCCGGTCCATCCTGGCGGCCCTCGCCGACGCGGGCATCGAACCCTCCGAGGTCGACGCCTTCGCCTCCTACACCATGGAGGAGACCGACGAGGTCGAGGTCGCCAAGGCCATCGGCGCCGGCGACGTCACCTTCTTCTCCAAGGTCGGCTACGGCGGCGGCGGTTCCTGCGCCACGGTCGGCCACCTCGCCTCGGCCGTCGCCACCGGCCAGGCCACCGTCGGCGTCGCCTGGCGCTCCCGCAAGCGCGGCTCGGGCCCCCGCCCCTGGAAGAACACCGCCGTCCAGCTGCCCACCCCCGGCCAGTGGACCCGCCCCTTCGGCCTGTTGCGCCCCGCCGACGAGATCGGCATGCTGGCCCGCCGCTACATGCACGAGTACGGCGCCACCCGCGACCACCTCTTCAACGTGGCGATGGCCTGCCGCAACCGGGCCAACGAGAACCCGGCCGCGATGATGTACGAGCGCCCGCTGACCCGCGAGATGTACATGAACTCCCGCATGATCAGCGACCCGCTCTGCCTCTTCGACAACTGCCTGGAGACCGACGGCGCACTGGCCTGCGTGATCGTCTCCGCCGAGCGGGCCCGGGACTGCCGCCACAGGCCCGTGTACGTGCACTCCGTCGCCCAGGGCCTGCCCGCCCAGCACCACGGAATGGTCAACTACTGGAACGACGACCCGCTCTCCGGGCCCGCCTGGACCGCCGCCCGGCACCTGTGGAAGCAGGCCGACTTCGGGCCCCAGGACGTGGACGTCGCGCAGATCTACGACGCCTTCACGCCGCTGATCCCGCTCTCCCTGGAGGGCTACGGCTTCTGCGGGCGCGGCGAGGGCGCCGCCTTCACCGAGGGCGGGGCCCTGGAGATGGGCGGCCGGCTCCCCGTCAACACGGGCGGCGGCGGCCTCAGCGAGGCCTACGTGCACGGCTTCAACCTGATCAACGAGGGCGTCAAGCAGCTGCGCGGCGTCTCCACCGCCCAGGTGCAGGGCGCCGCCACCTGCCTGGTGACGGCGGGCGAGGGAGTCCCGACGTCCGCGATCCTGCTGCGAGCCTGAGGAGCCGACCGATGACCGCGCCCACCACCGACGATCTGTTGCTCCCGGTCCCCGACGAGGACGGCGCCCCCTTCTGGGAGTACGCCGCCCGGGGCGAACTCCGCGTCCAGGCCTGCGCCGCCTGCGGCAGGCTCCGCTTCCCGCCGCGCCCCTGCTGCCCGCACTGCCGGTCCTTCGACTCCGCGTGGCGCCTCATGTCCGGCCGCGGCCGGATCTGGTCCTACGTGCTGCCGCACCCGCCGCTGCTGCCCGCGTACGCCGCGCAGGCCCCGTACAACGTGATCCTCGTGGAGCTCGCCGACGCCCCGCACATCCGGCTGGCCGGGAACCTGGTGGCCTCGGCCGACGCCCCGCTGAACTCCGTGGACCCGGCCCGGCTGCGCATCGGCGCGCGGGTGCAGGTGGTCTTCACCGAGACGGGCGGGACGGCCGTGCCGCGCTGGATCCTGGAGCGGTCATGACCCTGCGGGTGGAGCGGGACGGGGCGTCCGGGGTCGCGGTCGTCACCCTGGACCGGGAGCACCGGCACAATGCCGTCGACCTGGAGACCGCGGCCGAACTGAGCCAGGTGTGGCGGGATTTCCGCTTCGCCGAGGACGTACGGGCGGTGGTGCTGACGGGCGCCGGGACGGCCGCCTTCTGCACGGGCATCGACCGCGCGGTGGACGTCCCCCAGCCCGGCTCCCCCTACTCGGCCGACGATCCGCTGCTCTCCATCGGCCCGAAGTCGGGCGACCTGTGGAAGCCGGTGATCGCCGCCGTGAACGGCATGGCGTGCGGCGGGGCCTTCTACCTGCTGGGCGAGGCGGAGTTCATCATCTCGTCCACGTCCGCCACGTACTTCGACCCGCACACCTCGTACGGGATGGTCAGCGCCTACGAGGCCGTCTACATGGCGCAGCGGATGCCCTTCGGGGAGGCCGCCCGGATGTCCCTGATGGGCACGGCGGAACGGCTCTCCGCGCAGCGGGCCTACGACATCGGCCTGGTGTCGGAGCTGACCGGCCCCGGGGACCTGCTCCCGGCGGCACTGCGCGCGGCGCGGACACTGGCCGGCTTCCCGACGGAGGCCGTGCAGGGCACCGTACGGGCCCTGTGGGCGGCGAAGCAGGCCGCGCTGCAGCAGGCGCTGGCGCAGGCTCCGGCGCTGATCGCACTGGGGAACCTGGCGCCGGAGCGGCAGGCGGACCTGTTCGCTGGGCGGCGGCGGGCGCCGGAGCCGCGGGTGCGGTGAGAGCCGGGCCGGGCCCGGGCCGGCCGCCCGGGCCGGGCCGGGGCCCGTGACCCGGTGGACCGTGCCGGTCGCAGCCCTCAGGAGCGGGTGATCCGGCCGAGCCGGCAGTTCTTGACCTCGGCCGCCTTGTCCGCCTGGGTCATCGAGACGGTGACGATCCGCGTCTCGTTGGCCTTGAGCGTGACGCGGATGGTGTTCTGGTCGACCGCGGCGCCGCTCGCCCCCTCGAACACCACCGGCACCTCCACGGCGCGCTCCGTGTTCATGTCGGAGGTGACCTTGAGGGTGGCTTCCTTCTTGCCGGCGCCGGCGCAGCTGACCACCTCGGCGTGCGCGGGCGGGGCGGTGTTGCTGGGCGAGGGCGTCGGGCTGCTGGAGCTGCCGCTGCCGTTGCCGTGGGACTTCTTCTTCGTCTTGGAGCTGGAGCAGCCGCCCCCGCTGCTGCTCTTGCTCTTGCCGCTGCTCCCGCCGCTGCTGCTGCCGCCGTGCGACGAGAACCCGGTCAGCGCGAACACGACGGCGACGAGCACCGCGGCGAATCTGATACGACGTCCAGCCACCATGGCCCGAACCCCTCCCCGTTGGACAGACGGCGCGCCACGCTACCAGGCGTCGTGCGGAGCCGGACCGGTCAGGGCGGCGGCGAGATGACGGCGCCCGCGTGCGCGCCGGCCGTGTGTGCGCCGCCCGCGTGCGCGGGCCGGAGCCCGGGCGTAGCGTCGGGAGCGAGGCCCGCACCTCGCGGGACCGGGCACGTCCGCGCCGGACCCGGCCCGCCGAGGGGTCTCAGCACAGCGGCGGCCGCCGTCCGAGCCCCTTCCGTGCCCTGCACGACGGCCGTCCCACGGACGCGGGCCGGGCCGTACCCCGGAAACGGCGGCGGCCCCGGCCCCCGGGGGGGGGGCGGGGCCGACCGGCCGTACTGGCGGAGAGGTGATCAGGCGGCGTCGACGACGCCCGAGGCCGCGATCTCGATCTTGGCGCGGGTGGCGCCGGACTGGGACCCCAGGGACTCGATCTTCTTGACCAGGTCCGAACCCTCGACGACCTCGCCGAAGACGACGTGCTTGCCGTCGAGCCACGGGGTCGGGATGGTCGTGATGAAGAACTGCGAGCCGTTGGTGTTGCGGCCGGCGTTCGCCATCGACAGCAGGAACGGGCGGTCGTGCTTCAGCTGGAAGTTCTCGTCGGCGAACTTCTCGCCGTAGATGCTCTTGCCGCCGGTGCCGTTCTGGTTGGTGAAGTCGCCGCCCTGGAGCATGAACTCCGGGATGACGCGGTGGAACGGCGAGCCCGCGTAGCCGAAGCCGTGGACGCCGGTGGCCAGCTCGCGGAAGTTCTGGGCGGTCTTCGGGACGACGTCGTCGAAGAGGGTGAAGACGATGCGGCCCGCGGCCTCGCCGTTGATGTTGATGTCGAAGTAGACGTTGCTCATGGGGTCCATCCTGTCACTCCCCGTCCGGTGCGCTGCGCGGCGGGGCCGCAGCCCCGCCCCGGACAGGTCAGCCGCTCGTACGGGTGCCCGTGCCCTTGGCCGCGTCCAGCGCGTACACGCAGCGGTCCTTGCTGCAGGCGTAGACCACGCCCGCCTCGGCGACCGGGGCACCCGTGATCTCGCCGCCCGTGGCCAGCTTCCAGCGCAGCTGGCCGCCCGCCGCGTCCAGCGTGTACAGGCAGTGGTCGGCCGAGCCGAAGTGCACCCGGCCGTCCGCGACCGCCGGCAGGCCGGTGATCTCGCCGCCCGCCGCGAACCGCCACTTCGGCGTGCCGGTGACCGCGTCGAGCGTGTACAGCGCGCTGCCCGCCCCCAGGTGGACGTTGCCGTTCGCCACCAGCACCGGGTCCGCGGACGAGCGCGCCTCGGTCGCGATCCGCCAGCGGTCCTGCCCGGTGGCCGCGTCCAGCGCGTACACGGTGCCCAGGTAGTCGGCGAGGTAGACCCCGCCGCCCGTGACGGCGGCGCCCGGCGCGAAGGCCGGCGGCGCCAGGAAGACCGCGGGGGCCTCGAAGTGCCAGCGGACCCGCCCCGAGGCCCGGTCCACGGACAGCACCCGGGTGCCGGCCGCGACGTAGACGTTGCCGTCCGGCGCCGGGGTGACCCGCACGGGGACGTTCCCGCAGGAGGCCGCGTCGCCGACGGGGTACGACCAGGACTCGCGGCCGCTGCGTGCGTCGAGCGCGCGCAGCCGGGCGTCCGCCCACACGTACACCGTGCCGTCGTGCAGGACGGGGGCCGCCTCCGGGGTCTCGAAGTCGGTCTGCGCGCCGGTCAGCTCCCACAGCTTCTGGCCGTTGGAGGCCTCCCAGCCCTGTACGCCGCCACCGCGGGTGGCGGTGACGACCGTGCCGCGTTCCGCGCGCAGGGCGTACACCCAGGCGTCGGAGGCCAGCCGCCACCGCTCGGAGCCGTCGGAGGCGTCGAGCGCGTAGAGGGAGGGGCCGTCGGAGGCGTGGATGCGGCCGTCGGCGACGGCCATGGACCAGGCGACGTCCCGGGTCTTGAACTGGCGGCGGCCGCTCGCCACGTCCAGGGCGTGGACCTCGAAGGAGGTGACGTAGAGCAGGTCGCCGGCGACGGTCGGGGTGCCCCAGACCTCGTTGGACATGCGGAAGCGCCACGGGCGCCAGCGGCCGCTGTCCGGGGCCGGGCCGGGACCCGGTACGGACGTCGCGGCGGAGCCGGACGCGGTGGCGGCCGCCGCGCCGCCCGGCGGGCGGACCCAGCCGGTCGCCGAGTCGGCCGAGGCGTGCGCGGCGGGCGCCGCGGCCGTCGCGCGCGGCCCGGGGCCGATCGGCACCGGGGAGCCGCCCAGCCGGACGGGCTCGCCCGAGGGCACCGGGGACATCGGCGGGTGGTGCGGCCGCTGCGGAACGGCCTGGCCGGTGCGCGGGTCCACCCACGCCTCGGCGCCGCGCTGGCGGCGGTGCGTGGCGGCCCCGGAGGCCGGCCCGCGGGACGCGGCGGCGCCGCCCCCGCCGTCCCGGCCGTGGCCGGGCGCGGGCACGGGCACGGCCGCGGCGGGCGTACGGTTGCCCGCCCGCCGGGCCTCGATCATCGCGACGGCCCGCCCGGGCAGCCACGCCGAGGCGGTCCCGCTGTCGTCGCCGCCGTCGAACAGGTGCGGGGCGAGCTGCGCCTGCAGGTCGGCCGGGGTCGGCCGCAGCGTGGCGTCCATCTGCATGCAGGAGTCGATCAGCGGCCGCAGCTCCTCGGGCAGCCCCTCCAGGTTGGGTCCCTCGCGCAGCAGCATGAAGACCGTCTCCACCGGGTTGGCCCCGTGGTACGGCGGATGCCCCGTCGCGGCGAAGACCAGCGTCGATCCGAGCGAGAAGACGTCGCTGGCGCCCTTGACGCTGCGCGAGTCCTTGGCCTGCTCGGGCGACATGTAGGCGGGGGTGCCGACGGCGACGTTCGTCATGGTCAGGCGGGTGTTGGAGACCCCGCTCGCGATGCCGAAGTCGATCACGCGCGGCCCGTCCTCGACGACGAGGACGTTGGACGGCTTCAGGTCGCGGTGGACCAGGCCCGCGCCGTGGATGGACTGCAGCGCCTCGGCGATCCCGGCCGCGAGCCACCGTACGGCCTGGGCGGGCATGGGCCCGCACTCGTTGACGATCTCCTCCAGGGAGGGCGCCGGGACGTAGGCGGTGGCCAGCCACGGCACGGCGGCGCGCGGGTCGGCGTCGACCACGGCCGCGGTGTAGAAGCCGGACACGGCGCGGGCCGCCTCCACCTCGCGGGTGAAGCGGACCCGGAACAGCTGGTCCTCGGCGAGCTCGGTGCGCACCGTCTTGATCGCGACCCGCCGTCCGGACGCGGACCGCGCGAGATAGACCAGCCCCATGCCGCCGGCGCCG
The DNA here is from genome assembly GCF_042267665.1 of Streptomyces sp. NPDC056224. NCBI lineage: Bacteria > Bacillati > Actinomycetota > Actinomycetes > Kitasatosporales > Streptomycetaceae > Streptomyces > Streptomyces sp. NPDC056224. Next base: position 162,726 of record NZ_JBHJTK010000006.1, on the reverse strand, counting down.
AGCCGTCCCAGCACCTCGAAGGGGCCGATCCGTCTCGGGTCGTGCTGCGTCAGCTGCTCCACCACTCGCCTCCACACCTCCCCGTACGGGCCCTCGCCGGGCCCGCTTCCACCAGCACGCGCGCCGGTACGGGGCCCTGGTCGTGCCCCGTGCAGCGTCTCACCCCCGGACGCCGCCCGGGTCGCGCAACCCCGATTCTGTCAGGCCCGCGCCCGGACCGGCCCCGGCACGGCGGACGCCGGGTGCTGTCGTCTATGTCACGCCCGGGCCGGGCGCCGGCGGGACGTGGCCCGGGTGCCGCTCCGGAGGTGGCTCAGGTGCGGTCCGCCGGCTCGGCGCGGGGTGGCGACAGCAGCCCGAAGACCGCCCCCTGATCGTCGGAGACGACCGCGATCCTCCCGTACGGGGTGTCGAAGGGATCGGCCGTGACCCGGCCGCCGAGCCGCTGCACCACGGCAACCGACCGGTCGCAGTCCGGGACGGCGAAGTACGCGAGGAAGTGGGCCGGCATGATCTCCGGGAAGGCGTCGGTGATCAGGCTGCGGCCCATGACGGCGGTGCCGGTGCCGGGCGCGCTGCCGGGCGGGGACCAGACGCGGTACTCCACGCCCGCGTCGTCCTGGTCCTGCGGGACGTAGCCGAAGACCTTCGCGTAGAAGACGTCCACGGCGTCACGGGCGCGCGTGTAGACCTCGGTCCAGCAGTACGTGTACGGCTCCTGCTGGGCCTCGAAGCCGTGGTGGGTGCCGGGCTGCCACAGACCGAAGACGGCCCCGCCGGGGTCGGCGGCCATGGCGGCGGTCCCGTACGGGCCGACCGGCATCGGGTCCATCACCATCTGGCCGCCGGCGGCGCGGATGCGCTGGGCGCAGGCGTAGGCGTCGCGGGTGTACAGGTAGATCCCCCATACGGTGGGCATGCGGCCGTCGGGCTTGGGGGCGAGGGCGGCGACGTTGCGGCCGCGGCTGTACGCCTGCGTGTAGTGGCCGTACTCGGCACCCGCACCCTCGGAGAAGGTCCACCCGAAGAGCTCGCCGTAGAAGCGCTTGCCCGCCTCGACGTCCGGGAGGGAGGCGTCCACCCAGCAGGGTGCGCCTTCCGCGAATGCGGCCATGGGCCCGGTTCCTTCCGTTGTGCGGGGGTGTGTACCCTCTCACCCCTCCCAGCCATGATCCGCCCGAAAACTTGTCCACAGCCTGTTGATAAGACTATTCGGGGGAAACGCTGAGGAACGGGGCGACACGCCCGGACCGGGCCCCGCGGCCGGGCTTCGGCCTGGCTTCGGACGGATCGCGGCCGGATCGCGGCCGGATTTCGCCGCAGCGGCCCCACGAGACCGGCTTCCGCCCAGGCCAGGGGCCCGGTAACCCCATTTGCAGGCGGCCGAATAGCGCGCCCATCACCCCTCGGTAAGCTGACGGCATGACAGGACAAGTACGCACCGTCGACGGGCGTGTCGCCGGCCGGCGCGGCCAGGCGACGCGGCAGAAGCTGCTCGACTGCCTCGGCGAGATGCTCAGCTCCTCGCCGTACCGCGACGTCAAGGTGATCGACGTCGCACGCAAGGCCGGCACCTCCCCCGCGACCTTCTACCAGTACTTCCCGGACGTCGAAGGCGCCGTCCTGGAGATCGCCGAGCAAATGGCCACCGAGGGTGCCCAGTTGACGGCGCTGGTCGAGGGCCGGAACTGGGTCGGCAAGGCCGGCTGGGCCGCCGCCGAGGAACTCGTCGAGGGTTTCCTGGAGTTCTGGCGGCGCAACGACGCGATCCTGCGGGTCGTCGACCTCGGCGCGGCCGAGGGCGACAAGCGCTTCTACAAGATCCGCATGAAGATCCTGAACTCGGTCACCAACTCCCTCACGGAGTCGGTGAAGGAGCTCCAGTCCAAGGGCAAGGTCGACAAGGACATCAGCCCGGCGGCGATGGCCGGTTCGCTGGTCGCGATGCTGGCCGCGGTCGCCTCGCACCAGAAGGGCTTCCAGACCTGGGGTGTCAAGCAGGCCGAGCTCAAGCCGAACCTGGCGCTGCTCGTCCACCTCGGCATCACGGGCAAGAAGCCCACCAGGTAGCGGCGGGCCCCTTCCAGGGTCCGCCGCCCGGGCAGTGCTTCCGTTCCCCTGCGATCAGCGACGCTCCAGGCGGAACAGCCGGATCTCGCGCTCGATGCGCGCCTGGTACGTCGCGTACGGCGGCCAGAACCTCAGCACGGCCTGCCACGCCGCTGCGCGCTCCTCACCTGCCAGCAGCCGGGCCCGTACGGCGATGTCCCGGCCCTCCCAGTTCACGGACGCGTCCGGGTGCCTGAGCAGGTTCCCGGTCCACGCCGGGTGCCCGGGCCGCCCGAAGTTGGACCCGATCAGCAGCCAGCTCGCCCCGTCGCCCTCGGGCATGCAGGCGAGCGGAGTGATGCGGGGTTCGCCGGTCTTGGCGCCCTTGGCGGTGAGGATCACGCCCGGCAGCATCTGGGCGCTGAGCAGGACCTTGCCGCGGGTCAGTTTGTGCACCGCCTTGTCCATGGCGGGGATGAAGTGCGGTGCGATCTTGGCGAACAGCACGGTCGAGGAGACCTTCTGCATCAGCCGGACGCCGGGCGCCACCCGGTCCGCGCGGGCCATCAGACGGCCGCCTTCACATGTGCGGCCGGGATCGCGAACAGGCCCGCGCGGTCGGCGGCGTGCGCCCGCAGCCGGTGGACCGGGCCGAACAGCAGCTCGTCGGCCGCCGCCCGCTTGAAGTAGAGGTGCGCGTCGTGCTCCCAGGTGAAGCCGATGCCCCCGTGCAGCTGGATCGCCTCGCCCGCGGTCACCCGCAGGGCCTCCAGGGCCTGGGCGAGGGCGAGGCCGCCCTGCCGCGGGTCCCAGGCGGCGTAGTAGGCCGCCGAGCGGGCCGCCTGCACCTGTACGTAGAGGTCGGCGAGGCGGTGCTTGACCGCCTGGAAGGAGCCGATCGCCCGGCCGAACTGTTCGCGCTGCCGGACGTACTCCACGGTGCGGTCGAGTGCCCGGGCGGCCGCGCCGACCGCCTCGGCGGCGAGCACGGCGCAGGCGGTGGCGCCGGTGGCGGCGAGGGCGCCCAGCACGTCGGTGCCGGCGGCCGGTCCGGCGGCCGCCCCGGCACCCGCCCCGGCACCCGCCCCGCCGAGCAGTTCGGCCGGGGAGTCCCTCAGCTCGATCCGGGCCTGGGGGCGGGTCTCGTCCAAGGTGGCCTGCCTCTGCCGGACGAGGCCGGGCGCGTCCTCCCGCACGAGGAACAGCAGCGTACGGCTGCGCGCGAAACCGCCCGTGTGCGCGGCGACCAGCAGCAGCGAGGCGCTGTGCCCGTCGAGCACCTGGGCGGCCTCCCCGTACAGCCGCCAGCCGTCGCCGTCCGCGTCGGGGCGGGCCTGGACCCCGCCCGCGCGGCCGCCGCCGGACCACGGGCCGGCGGTGTTGTCGCCGGTCAGCCCGAGGGCGGTGGCCAGTGCCGGGCCGGGAACGGCGAGGGCGGCGGTCAGCCCGCCGGAGGCCAGCGGCGGGAGCAGCGCCGAGCGCTGGGCGGCGGTGCCGAGGGCGGTGATCAGCGGCACGCAGAGCGCGGCGGTGGCGAACAGCGGCGAGGGCAGCAGCGCCCGCCCGGTCTCCTCGCAGGCCAGGGCCAGGTCGGCGGGCGCGCATCCGACGCCCCCGTACTCCTCCGCGACGGCGAGGCCCGGCAGTCCGAGCCGCTGGGAGAGCTGCTGCCACAGCTCGCGGTCGTGTCCGGCGGCGGTGCGGACGGCGGCTTTGACCTCGTCCGGGCCGCAGCGTCTGCCCAGGATCTCGCGCAGGGTACGGCGCATCTCGTCCTGCTCCGCGGTGAAGGCGGCATCCATCGGCGGGCTCCTCCTGGGCGCACCTCCCAGCGGCGGCCGGGAGGTATCTGACGGGCCGTCATGTTAGGGCGGGCGGAAGCAGATGCACAGGGGGCGGGAGCAACGGGCACCCATCCCGTCGCGGGCTAGCTTCTGACGGTGCGTCAGATGTACCGTCCCCTCATGCCTGGACTCACACCCGGACCCCTTTCCGGACCCGCACCCGGACCCGTATCCGGTCGTGCGCCCCGCCCGCGCCGGAGGGTCGCGGTGGTCGGCGTCTCGCTCTCGGACTGCGGCCGGGTGGACGGACCCACCCCGTACGCCCTGCACGCACAGGCCGCCCGCCGCGCCCTGGCCGACTCGGGCCTCGACCGCTCCGTCGTCGACGGCTTCGCCTCGGCCGGCCTCGGCACGCTCGCGCCGGCCGAGGTCGCCGAGTACCTGGGCCTGCGCCCCACTTGGGTCGACTCCACCTCGGTGGGCGGCTCCACCTGGGAGGTCATGGCCGCCCACGCGGCGGACGCGATCGCCGCGGGGCACGCCAACGCGGTCCTGCTGGTCTACGGATCCACGGCCCGCGCGGACATCAAGGCCCGGCGGCGGACCTCGAACCTCTCGTTCGGGGCGCGGGGACCGCTGCAGTTCGAGGTCCCGTACGGCCACACGCTGATCTCCAAGTACGCGATGGCCGCCCGCCGCCACATGCACGAGTACGGGACGACCCTGGAGCAGCTCGCGTCGGTGGCCGTGCAGGCCCGCGCGAACGCGGCCACGAACCCGGACGCGATGTTCCGCGACCCGATCACGGTGGACGAGGTCCTGTCCGGCGAGATGATCGCCGACCCGTTCACGAAACTGCACTGCTGCATCCGCTCGGACGGCGGCTGCGCGGTGCTGCTGGCAGCGGAGGACTACGTACCGGACACGGCGAAGGCCCCGGTCTGGATCCTGGGGGCGGGGACCTCGGTGTCCCACACCGCCATGTCCCAGTGGCAGGACTTCACGGTGTCCCCGGCGGCGGTCTCGGGCCGGATCGCCTTCGAGCGGGCGGGCCTGACCCCGGCGGACGTGGATGTGGCGGAGGTCTACGACGCCTTCACGTACATGACCCTGGTGACCCTGGAGGACCTCGGCTTCTGCGCGAAGGGCGAGGGCGGGGCCTTCGTGGAGAAGGGCCGCCTGCTGCGCGAGGGGGAACTCCCGGTCAACACGGACGGCGGCGGCCTCTCGGCCTGCCACCCGGGCATGCGGGGCCTGTTCCTGCTGGTCGAGGCGGTCCGCCAGCTCCGCGGCGAGGCCGGCCCGGGCCAGGTCGCCAAGCCCGGCGGCCGGCTCCCGGAGATAGCCCTGGCCTCGGGCACGGGCGGCTGGTTCTGCTCGTCGGGCACGGTGCTCCTGGGACGGGGGTGAGGGGGCCTCCGCTCGTGCGCCGGGCAGGGGCGGGCTCGAATACCCTGGCTTGCAGAAGGCCCCCGCCGCTTCGATCGGCAGGGGCCTTCGTCATGCGGCGGACGTCAGCCGTCGGCGCTGGTGTCGTCCGGAACCACCGAGACGATGGCGGCGGCCGGCGGACGGGGATCGGGCACGAGCACGTACGTCACGGACAGTGCGGGCATCGTTGCCCGCTGCTCGATCCGAGTCGTCCAGACCTGGACACCGCCGGGCCTGACCTGTACGAGGCGCCCCAGGCGCGGTGTCGCCGAGAGCTCCTTGCGCAGCTCCTCGACTGCGGTCGAAGCCTCATCCCCCAGATCGGCGACACGTTTGGCGGCGGCGTGGGTGATTTCCACGACCACCGGCTCCCCCTGATCGCTCAACGGGCCTCGTCCTTCAGGGACTGCACAAGCGCGATCCCCTCGGCGAGGGCGTCCTCGAACCCCGGGTCGCAGCGCGTCAGTACGTGACCTCGGTAGGCGGCGATAATCTCGGACACCTCACTCAGGTCGGTGTAGTCGACGCGCTCCAGAGTCGCGGCGAGCTCGGCCTCCATGCCCGCCAGATCGCCGGGGAACCCGAGACCGGCTGCGAGGGCTGCGCGGACCTCTCCGAGCGTGCGCATGGGCGGCGGGGCGGGTGGGGCAACGGGGGAAAGTGGGTGAGTCGTCATGGACGCGGACACCAATCGGTCTGGGGCAAGGACAGGGCCCTCACCCGGTGTGCAAACGACGCTACTCCTCGGCCCGGGGTGATGGTGCGGCTCATTCGAATGTGCCGACGTCGCCGCTTCACGCTGTGCACGGTCGGCCCGTTTGGCCCGCCTCGTGGTGTTCCATAGGCGGAATGACCGGTGAGACCAGCAGTGACGAGTTCCGCGAGACCCTGCACTCCCTGCGGGTGTGGGACGGCCCGCTTCCCGGCTTCGATGCCGGACAGGCGCCCGAGGAGCCGTTGGCGCTGTTCCGGGAGTGGTTCACGCACGCCGCGAAGGCGGGGCAGGCCGAGCCGCACACCATGAGCCTGGCGACCGTGGACGGCGAGGGGCGGCCCGACGTGCGGACCCTGATGCTGCACGACGCCGACGCGCGGGGCTGGCACTTCGCCTCGCACGCCACCAGCGCCAAGGGCAGGCAGCTGGCCGGGCGGCCGGATGCCGCGCTCGGGTTCTACTGGCCGGCCGTGGCCCGGCAGGTGCGGATCCGGGGGCGGGTGACCGCCTGCGGGCCCGAGGAGAGCCGGGCCGACCTGGCCGTGCGGTCGCGCGGGGCGCTGGCCGCCGCGCTCACGGGCCGCCAGAGCGAGGTCCTCGGCTCCGCCGAAGAACTGGCGCGGGTCTCGGCGGCCGCCTGGGAGCGGGCGGCGGCCGAGCCGGACGCCCCGGCCCCGACCTGGACGCGGTACGTGCTCGACCCCGTGGAGGTCGAGTTCTTCCAGGGCGACGCCGCCCGCCGCCACGTCCGGCTGCGCTACCGCCGCGCCGCCGACGGCTCCTGGCTGCGCGAACTGCTCTGGCCCTGACCCCGCCCGGGTGAGCGCGGACATCCGCCGCCGCGGTCCCGGCCGGTCTCCGGACCCCGGGAGCCCCTGGCGGACCGGCAGCGACCGCTTCGGCCGGTCGCGGCCGCCGCCCGGGGCGGAGCGCGGCCCCCGGCGGGCCTTGCGGGGCCGCCGCCCCCGGGGTCAGGCCGCCGGCCGGGTCAGGCCCCCGGGGTCAGGCCGCCGGGTCAGGCCGCCGGGCGGAAGACCGCCACCCACACCCCGTCCGCCGCCTCGCGGAAGGTGACCGCGAGCGGCATGCCGATGCGCAGGTCCGCCGCCTCGCAGCCGACGACCTCCGTCATCATCCGCGGGCCCTCGGCCAGGTCGACGACCGCCGCCGTGTACGGAACGCGCGCGCCGAACGGCGGGAGGTCGTTGCGGTGGATCACCGACCAGGTGTAGAGGGTCGCGCGGCCGCCCGCCGCCTCCCACGTCACCCGGTCCTCGCCCGCCCAGCAGAACGGGCAGAACTCCCGCGGGTAGTGGTGCGCCCGCCCGCAGTCCGCGCAGCGGCGCAGCAGGAGCCGGCCCTCGGCCGCCGCGTCCCAGTAGGGGCGGGTGAACTCGTCCGCCTCGGGGAGGTCGTACCGTACGGCGCTCACGGGTGCGTTCACCGGAAGAGTCCGATCGCCGCGTCGAGGGACCAGGTCTGCCAGGCCATCGCGAAGAGCGCGACGAGCGAGATGAGCGCCATCATGGCGTTCTGGCCCTGCTCGGCCCAGTCGTGGATCATCAGGACGAGGTAGAGCAGGTTCAGCAGCAGCCCGCCGACCAGCGCGACCGGGGTCAGGAAGCCGAACACCAGGCCCAGCCCGAGGGCGAGTTCCGCGTAGACGACGAGGTACGCCATCACCTTCGGCCGCGGCCCCACGACCAGCTCGAAGCCGCCCTTGACGAAGGTCCAGCGGTGCTTGCCCGCGACGTCGGCGGCCCAGGCGATGCCGGTGCCGCGCTCGAACCAGCCCTTCTTGTCCTTGTGCCGCCAGCTCTCCAGCCACCACAGGCCGAGGCCTATCCGCAGTACGGCGAGCCACTCGGCCCCACTGAGCCAGATGGTCTGCATCCCACCCTCACCCACCCAATCGATCTGACGGTACGTCAGTTCAGCGGATCGGAGGCGATCACGCAAGGGCCCGGCCCGGGTCGGGCGTCCGGCGCCGCGTCACGCCGGGGTCCGTGACCGATCCGCAATCGATTCCCTCCTTGTCCGAGACCCATCAACCCAGCGTGGCGATACGATCACACCTCATGCCAGGAGTCCCCACAGCACCCGACATGACCACCCAGCCCCGCCCCGTGTACGTCATCGGCGGCGGTCCCGGCGGCCTCGCCGCCGCCGCCGCGCTGCGCGCCCGCGGGGTCCGCGCGGTGGTCGTCGAGAAGTCCGACGAGGTCGGCGCCTCCTGGCGGCGCCACTACGACCGCCTCCACCTGCACACCACGCGCCGGCTCTCGGCCCTGCCGGGCCTGGCCATGCCGCGCCGCTTCGGCCGGTGGGTCGCGCGCGACAACGTGGTGCGGTACCTGGAGAAGTACGCGGAGTTCCACGAGCTGGAGATCGTCACCGGCGTCGAGGTGACCCGGATCGAGCCCGGGGCGGACGGCGGCTGGACCCTGCACGCCAGCGGCGGGCGGGTGCTCAGCGCCGGGGCCGTGGTCGTCGCCACCGGGTTCAACCACACGCCCGCGCTGCCCGACTGGCCGGGACGGGACACGTACACCGGGCGGCTGCTGCACGCCGCCGACTACCGCAACCCCCAGCCCTACGCCGGCCAGGACGTGCTCGTCGTCGGCGTCGGCAACACCGGCGCCGAGATAGCCGTCGACCTCACCGAGGGCGGTGCCGCCCGGGTGCGGCTCGCCGTGCGCACCGCACCGCACATCGTGCGCCGCTCCACCGCCGGCTGGCCGGCCCAGCGCACGGGGATCCTCGTACGCAGACTGCCCGTGCGGCTCGTGGACCGGCTGTGCGTGCCCGTCGCCAAGGCCTCCGTCCCCGACCTGTCGGCATACGGGCTCCCGCGCCCCGGCCCCGGCCTGTACAGCAGGGTCAGGGAAGGGGCGATCCCGGTCCAGGACGTCGGCCTGATCGACGCGGTCCGCGCCGGGCGGGTCGAGCCGGTCGCGGCCGTCGACGCCTTCGACGGCGCCGAGGTCGTGCTCGCGGACGGCTCGCGCATCACCCCGGACGCGGTGGTGGCGGCGACCGGATACCGCCGTGCGCTGGAGGGCCTGGTGGGCCACCTCGACGGCGTACTCGACGAGCGCGGGCGGCCCCGCGCGCACGGCGCCGACAGCCCCGCGCAGGCCCCCGGCCTGTACTTCACCGGCTTCACGAACCCCATCAGCGGGATGCTGCGGGAGCTGGCCCTGGACGCCGGGAAGATCGCCCGGGCCGTACAGCGGCACCTGCGCGCCACGGCCTGAACGGCACTCTGGACCCGATCGCGGGAGATCTGCCACCGTTTTACACATCACCTCCACCAGCTTTCCTGCGCAGCCCTGTTCCTGACGTCACGTCAGTTAAGTAATCTGACTACACGTCAGTTATTGAGGTTCCATCGAGGTTCATCGAGCAGGAGCGGGCGGAACGATGCTTGGATCTACTCACGGCACCCTCACCACCGACTTCCGCGCACGTGTCGAGGCCTGCGGGGAGTCCCCCAGGACGGCCGTCCATTCGACCGCGGCCCCGACCGCCGAGGACGCGGTCCCCGTGGACGTCAGCGGACGGCCCCTGCACTCCGACGTCCCCGACCTGGACCGGTTCTTCCGGCCCGAATCGGTCGCCGTCGTCGGCGCCTCCGACGCCGAGGGCAGACCGAACACCGGCATCACCCGCCAGCTCATCGCCTGGGCGCAGCGCGTCGGCGCCCGGATCCACCCCGTGCACCCGACCCGCGGGAGCGTCTTCGGGCTGCCCTGCGCGCCCTCGGTCGCGGCGCTGCCCGAGCAGGTGGACCTCGCCGTCCTGCTCGTCGCCGACCCGCTCCCCGTGATCGAGGAACTCGCCGAGACCAAGGTGAAGTTCGCCGTGGCCTTCGCCTCCGGTTTCGCCGAGACCGGCGACGCGGGCGCCGCCGCCCAGGCCCGGCTCGCGGCGGCCGTCGGCCGCTCCGGCCTGCGTCTGCTGGGCCCCAACACGAACCTCAACGCCTTCGAGGAGTTCCGCGACGACCTCGACGGGCCGGCCATCGCCCTCATCACCCAGTCCGGGCACCAGGGGCGGCCCGTCTACACCCTCCAGGAGCTGGGCATCCGCCTCTCCCACTGGGCGCCGACCGGCAACGAGGCCGACCTGGAGACCTCCGACTTCATCTCCTACTTCGCCGAGCAGCCCGAGGTCGGGGCCATCGCCTGCTACGTCGAAGGCCTCAAGGACGGCCGGTCCTTCCTGCTCGCCGCCGACCGGGCGGCCCGCAACGGGGTCCCGGTGGTCGCCGTCAAAGTCGGCCGCACCGAGACCGGGGCCAGGACGGCCGCCTCCCACACCGGGAAGCTGACCGGCGCGGACACCGTCGTGGACGCCGCCATGCGCCAGTTCGGCGTGATCCGGGTCGACGGCCTGGACGAACTCCAGGACACGGCCGCGCTGCTCGCCCGGGCCCGCAAGCCCCGGGCGGACGGCGTCGTGGTCTACTCCATCTCCGGCGGCACCGGTGCCCACTTCTCCGACCTGGCCTCCGAGGCGGGCCTGACCCTGCCCACCCTCTCCCGGGCCAAGCAGGACGAGCTCCACCAGTGGATCCCGGAGTACCTGAACGTCGCCAATCCCGTCGACAACGGCGGCCACCCCGTCGGCGACTGGCGCGGCCGCAAGATCATCGACGCGATCCTCGCCGACCCGTCCGTCGGCGTGCTGATCTGCCCGATCACCGGCCCCTTCCCGCCGATGAGCGACAGGCTCGCCCAGGACCTGGTGGACGCCGCCGAGGCCACGGACAAGCTCGTCTGCGTGATCTGGGGCTCCCCGGTCGGCACCGAGGAGGCCTACCGGACCACCCTGCTCGGCTCCTCCCGCGTGGCCACCTTCCGCACCTTCGGCAACTGCATCACCGCGGTACGCGCCTACATCGGCCACCACCGCTTCACCGCGGCGTACCGTTCCCCCTTCGACGATGCCCCCCGCACGCCCTCCCCCTCGTACCGCAAGGCGCAGGCCCTGATGCGCCCGGGCCAGCAGCTCAGCGAGCACGCGGCGAAGCAGCTGCTGCGGGCGTACGGGATACGGGTCCCCCGCGAGCAGCTGGTGACCAGCGCGGCGGCGGCCGTCCGCGCGGCCGGTCTCGTCGGCTACCCGGTCGTCATGAAGGCCTCGGGCCCCCAGCTCGGCCACAAGACCGAGCTGGGCCTGGTCAAGATCGGCCTGACCTCCGCCAGCCAGATCCGCGACGCGTACCGCGAGCTCACCGACATAGCGCGTTACGAGGGCGTCCCGCTGGACGGCATCCTGGTCTGCCAAATGGTCGAGCGGGGCGTCGAGATGGTCGTCGGCGTCACCCAGGACGACCTCTTCGGTCCCACGGTCACCGTCGGCCTCGGCGGGGTCCTTGTGGAGGTCCTGCACGACGCGGCGGTCCGCGTGCCGCCGTTCGGTGAGGACCAGGCCCGCCGGATGCTCACGGAACTGCGCGGGCACGGGCTGCTGGAGGGGGTACGGGGAGCGCCGCCGGCCGACGTCGACGCCCTGGTGGAGGTCATCCTGCGGATCCAGCGGATGGCGCTGGAACTGGGCGGCCAACTCTCCGAGCTGGACATCAATCCCCTGATGGTCCTCCCCCGCGGGCAGGGCGCGGTGGCCCTGGACGCCCTCGCCATCTGCCGCTGACCCTGCGCGGCCCTGCCGGGGCCGCGCCCGGACCCCGCGTCCCACATGCCGGCCGGGCGGGGCGCCTGCCCGGCCGGCATGTGGGACGGAGAACGGCATCGCCGCGTTCCGGCCCCGTCGGCGTGTGAGGCGCGGGGCCGGTGGCCGGGGGCCGGCCCCCGGCAGCGGTGCCGCGCCCGGCCCACGGCTTCGCCCACCCACCCCCGAACGGGAGTTCAATCCATGACGGACGAGATCCTCCACCGCCTGGACAACGGCGTCTCCTGGATCACCCTGAACCGGCCAGACGCCATGAACGCCGTCACCTGGGACCAGCGCGAGCGCGTCATCGCGCTGCTCGCCGACGCCTCCGCCGATCCCGGCGTCCGCGCCGTCGTCATCACCGCCACCGGCAGGGGCTTCTGCGCGGGCGCCGATCTCCGGGGCGGCCCCGCCGCCGGGGACCGCGCCGCCGGGGACCGCGTCGTCGGCGACGTCGCCCGCATGATCCGCCTCGGCGCGCAGCGCCTGATCACCGCGGTCCTCGACTGCGAGAAGCCCGTCGTCGCCGCCGTCAACGGCACGGCCGCCGGTATCGGCGCCCACCTCGCGCTCGCCTGCGACCTCGTCATCGCCGCCGAACCGGCCCGCTTCATCGAGGTGTTCGTCCGCCGCGGCCTGGTGCCCGACGGCGGCGGGGCGTACCTGCTGCCCCGCCTGGTCGGCCCGCAGAAGGCGAAGGAGCTGATGTTCTTCGGCGACGCCGTCCCGGCGGTCGAGGCCGAGCGCCTCGGCCTGGTCAACAAGGTGGTCCCGGCCGAGGAGCTGGAGGCCACCGCCCGCGCGTGGGCCGAGCGCCTCGCCCAGGGCCCCACCCGGGCCCTCGCCATGACGAAGCAGCTGGTCAACGCCTCCCTGGACAGTGACCGGGCGGCCGCACTGGCCGCCGAGGCCACCGCCCAGGAGCTCAACATGACCACGGCCGACGCGGGCGAGGGCGTCGCCGGCTTCGTGGAGCGCCGCACGCCCACGTTCCTCGGCCGCTGAGCGCGCCCCGGCGGGCCGGCCGAGCGCGCTCCGGCCGGCTACATCTGCGGGTTGGGCTTGAGCAGCGCGAACACGGCGCCCGCCGGGTCCGAGGCCCACGCGATGCGGCCGACGTCCGGCACGTCCGCCGCGGGCATGAGCACCGCACCGCCGTTGCCCTCGACCGCCGAGACGGTGGCGTCCACGTCGGACACGTGGAAGTACGGCACCCAGCGCGGCACCATGGCCGACCCGCCGCCCGCACCCTCGCCCTGCGGCGCGATCCCGCCGAAGGACGTCTGCTGCTTGTCGCCCTCGGTGAGGCTCAGCACCCGGTACGTCATCCCGGGCGTCTCCATCTCCTCGTGGCGCCACCCGAACGGCCCGGAGTAGAAGGAGAGGGCGGCGACCGGGTCCGGGACGTGCAGCTCCACCCACACCAGGGAGTTCTCGGCGGAGGTCAGCTCCAGCCCTGCGGTCCTGCCGGGCTGCCAGGAAGCGAACTCGGCTCCCTGCGGGTCGGTGAACTGCGCCAGCCAGCCCTCGCCCATGACGTCCATGGGCTCCATCCGCACCCGCCCGCCGCCGTCCTTGACGGCCTGGGCGGTGGCCTGGATGTCGGGGCTCATGAAGTGGACCATCCACGCGGACGCCGCCCCCTCGTCGGTGAGCGGACCCAGCGCGGCGACGGTCTTCCCGTCCAGCTGGAAGAAGCCGTACCCGCCCGCCTCGGGCCCGGCGGAGACGAAGCTCCAGCCGAACACTGCGCCGTAGAAGCGGGCGGCGGCGTCGGTGTCGGGACTGCCGAGGTCGAGCCAGTTGGGTGATCCGGTACGGAAGCCGGTGCCGAGCATGGTTCCTCCTGCGGGTGGGGCGGACGACGACCCGGGCCACGATGCCGACCGTCCCCCGCCGCCCGCCGGTACTCCCCGCAGCGGGGCGGTGGATTCACCCGTTGGGGGGAACCGCCGGGGGACGGTCCGCGCCCGCGCAGCACCCTTCGGGTCGGGGCCGAGCACGCCAGCAGTTCGATCCGGCCGAACCGGGCTACGGCCTCGCGAAGGCCGGCGTGCTCGGCCCCGGCTGAGGCCCGCCGCGCGGGGATCGCGGAGCGGCTCCCCGCTGCCGTCAGATTCCCACGCGGTCCAGGGCCGGCAGGAACTGGTCGTAGAAGCCCACCTTGACCTGGAGCGACCGCTCCTCGGACTCCCTGAAGGCCGCGGCCGCCCCCTCGCCCCCGCTCAGCAGGAACTCCCTCAGCCGGGTCGCCAGCCGGTCGGGGTGGGCGGTGGACAGCATGCCCCCGGCCGCGAGCGTGCGCGTCTTGGCGTCGTGGACGTGGTGCGGGTGGTAGAAGCGTGAGAGGTTCTCGCCGTCCCGCACCAGCAGGGGTTCCATCCGCTCCCACAGCCGCCCGTACTCGACGGACACCAGGATCTCGCCCCAGAACCGCAGGACCGTCAACAGCCGCAGGTCGGCGTCGTCATGGGTGCCCGCTTCGGCGATCAGGTCGAAGGTGTCGCCGATCGCCTTCCTCGTCGCCGCCGTCGGCCTCGTGTGGACGAGATCCGTCCGGGAGACGCCGAGCCGGTACATGTCCCGGGTCATGTCCTCGCGGTGCGAGGGCGTGTTCCCGCGCCGGTCCGGGTACTCCTCGCGCAGGATGACCCGGGCGATCCGCAGCCCCACCTCGTCACGCAGGAGATCGATCGCCAGGTCGTAGGCCGGGGTGAAGGCGAGCGAGAGGAAGCGCCGCTGGAGCAGGACCGCGGCGAAGTCCTCGTCCGGAAGCAGGGCGATGTTCCCCAGGACCGGGTGCTGCTCGTACCGCTCGATCAGTTCGTCCTCGAACCTGTCCAGTTCCCGCACGACCGTAACCTCTCTTCCGCATCACTGATTGGTGCTCTCGATCGACCTGTGCCAGTCCCTGAGGTCCACATCGCTGCCGATGCCCCACAACGTGTTCAGCTCGTTCTGGACCTCGCGGCCCATCACGGTGTCGCACCCTTGGATCTCGGTCTGGGTGGACTCGATCGCGAGGCGGCGGTGCAGGAACGAGCTGACCAGGTAGCGCTCATCGGCCTTGTACACGGCGATCGACGGCAGCGAGTTGTAGACCTTCACCCGCAGCTTGCCCCGGAGCTCCGGGGGAAGCTGGCCGTGGATCACTCCGAGGACGCGCAGGCTCGCGTCCACGTCCACCATCCCGGCGCTCGGTTCGCTGCCCAGCGCCTCGTCGCGCAGCCCCGCCACGGGGGACGACGGATGCAGCAGCAGGATGTTCACCTCGACCTGCCGGTCCTTGACGGCCTGCGCCAGCTCGTCCTTGAAGCTGGTGAGGTTGGGTATCCAGGTCTGGAGAATGGCGACCTCGCGCCGGGCGGACCGGACGAGCCCGATGAACGCCTGCTCCGGGAACGACTCGTGCACCTGGACCACGCCGAGGTAGTGCCGGCTGCGGAGGTCGCCCGTCAGGCCGTCGACGGTGAGCCCGGAAATCTGCCGGTGGATGCTGTCGAGCACCTTCAGGCGGTCGAACTCCATCAGGAGGAACAGGGTGACCGTGCTCAGGATGAGCAGCGTGATCTTCGGCAGTGTGCCGCCGGGGGCCATCTTGTCGAGCCAGCCGAGGAGATCGGCGACCAGGACCGCGATGCCCGCAGCCGCCATCGCACCCAGTGAGATCCGCTCGGCCCGGTAGCGAAAACCGTTCCCCATGCCCACCCCAGCCCCCGACGTCGCTGTCGTTGGCGATGACTGTACACAGCCACTGTCGCAGACATGAAACACAGTCATGTCGGCTTCGCCACAGGCGAGTTGATCATCGGAAACGGCGGTTCCCGTGCACCGGCGACGCAGGAGCCGCACGTCCCTCCACCCGGGCCGCCGTCCGCCCGGACCGGGCTCCGGGCGCTCCACGCTCCCGGCGGCCTCCCGGATCGCGACCCCGCCCCCCTTCCCATCTGACGAACCGTCAGCTTCAATCATCAATGTGATGGGACATGCAGGGATGGCGGCCACCGTCGTCCGTTACCTCAGATCGGTCGGCGCCCCCACCTCCGCCGCGGCGGGTCCGGAGCCCGTGGAAGTCCTGCCGCGCCCCGACCTGCGGGCCGTCGGCGAGGACGAGCGCGCGCCGGTGTCGTCCGCCGAATTCCGCGCCGTGCTGGGCAACTTCGCCAGCGGGGTCACCGTCATCACCGCGCCGCCCGGCGCGCACGAGGAGGGACCGGCCGGCTTCGCCTGCCAGTCCTTCGCCTCGCTGTCCCTCGACCCGCCCCTGGTCACGTTCATGGTGGCCCGTACGTCGACCACCTGGCCGCGGATCGCCCGCGCCGGGGTGTTCTGCGTCAACATCCTGGGCGCCGAGCAGGGCGAACTGTGCCGGTCCTTCGCCGTCAGCGGCGCGGACAAGTTCGCCGGGGTGGCCCACGCCCCGGCCCCGGTCACCGGGTCCCCGCAGCTCGACGCCGTACCCGCCTGGATCGACTGCCGGATCCACGCCGTGCACACCGGCGGGGACCATCTGATCGTCGTGGGCCGCGTCGTGGCCATGGGCGCGGCGGGCGAGGGCGAGCCGCTCCTCTTCCACAAGGGCCGCTTCGGCCGCTTCAGCGACTGACCCGGCAGCCGGACCGCCCCGGCCGCCCCGGCCAGCCCGGCGCCCCGACGCCCCGGCGCCCCGAC
Source organism: Streptomyces sp. NPDC056224 (assembly GCF_042267665.1). NCBI lineage: Bacteria > Bacillati > Actinomycetota > Actinomycetes > Kitasatosporales > Streptomycetaceae > Streptomyces > Streptomyces sp. NPDC056224. Next base: position 146,397 of record NZ_JBHJTK010000006.1, on the reverse strand, counting down.
CGACCCGGCAGCCGGGACCGCTCCCACCCGGGACCGAGGACCGTGACGGCCGCCCGGCCCCTGGTGAGGCGGCGTTCCCTCCCCGCCCGGCCGCGGTGAAACCGGCGGGGTCCACAACGTCACGGCCCCCGGCACGGGACTAGAACGTGAGCACCCCGCGCGCCACCCGCCCGTGGTGGGCGTCGTCGGCCGCCTTCGCGAAGTCCTCGACCGGGTAGACCTCCGTCACCAGCTCGTCCAGCAGCAGCCGGCCCTGCCGGTAGAGCTCGGCGTACAGCGCGATGTCGCGCTGCGGGCGGGAGGATCCGTACCGGCAGCCCATGATCGTCTTGTCGAGGTACATCGACGAGACGAGGAAGGAGGCCTCCTCCTTGAAACCGGGCACGCCGAGCAGGACGGCCTGCCCGTGCCGGTCGAGGAGGTCGATCGCCTGGCGGATCAGCTTCACGCTGCCCACGCACTCGAAGGCGTGGTCGGCGCCGGTCGGCAGGATCTCCCGGACCGCCGCGCCCGTGTCCCCCGCCGTCGACGCGTCGATGAAGTGCGTGGCACCGAACTGCCGGGCCACCGCCTCCTTCGCCGGGTTCGCGTCCACCGCCACGATCGTCGTCGCACCCGCGATCCGGGCGCCCTGGAGCACGTTCAGCCCGATGCCGCCGGTGCCGATGACGACCACCGACTCGCCTCGGTCGACCTTCGCCCGGTTCAGCACCGCCCCCACTCCCGTCAGCACCCCGCAGCCGATCAGGGCCGCCGAGGTCAGCGGGACCTCGGCGGGGATCTTCACCGCCTGGACGGCCCTGACGATCGTCCGCTCCGCGAAAGCGGAGTTGGAGGCGAACTGGAACAGCGGTTTCCCACCCCGCGAGAACGGCTGGCCCGGCATCCCGATCGCCTTGCGGCACATCGTCGGCCGGCCCCGGTCGCAGTCCGCGCACGCACCGCAGTTGGCGAGGGTGGACAGCGCCACGTGATCGCCGGGCGCCACGTGCGCGACCCCCGCGCCCACGGCTTCGACCACCCCCGCCCCCTCGTGCCCGAGCACCACCGGCGGCGGGAACGGAATCGTCCCGTCGATCACCGACAGGTCGCTGTGGCACAGCCCGGCCGCCGCTATCGCGACCAGCACCTCCCCCGGTCCCGGATCACGGATCTCCAGGTCGTCGACCACCTGGGCCTGCTTGCCGTCGAACACGACGCCTCTCACCTGGACTCCTTAGGCAGGCCGAGCACGCGCTCGGCGATGATGTTCCGCTGGATCTCGTCCGAGCCGCCGTAGATGGTGTCGGCACGGGTGAACAGGAAGAGCCGCTGCCCCTCGTCGAGTCCGAGTTCGTACGGGAGCCCGGGCGCCCAGTGCGCCGGTCCGGCCGAGGCCTCCGCGCCGCGGACCTCCACCGCCAGCTCGCCGAGCCGCCGGTGCCAGCCGGCCCACAGCAGCTTCGCCACGCTCGGGGCGCCCGGGTCGTCCGCGGCGCCGAGGGTGCGCAGCGCGTTCCACCGCATTGCGCGCAGCTCGGCCCACTGGCGCACGAGGCGCTCCCGCACGGCCGGATCCGGAGCACCCGATGCCGCGTACGCCGCCAGCACGCGCTCCAGCTCGGCCGCGAAGCCGATCTGCTGGACCAGGGTGGACACCCCCCGCTCCAGGGCGAGCAGCCCCATGGCCACGCTCCAGCCGTCGCCCTGCGCGCCGACGGCCTCCGCCGCCACCGCCCCGTCGAAGAACACCTCGTTGAACTCCGAGGTCCCCGACATCTGCCGGATCGGCCGGACCTCGATCCGGCCCGGCTGGTCCATCCGTACGAGCAGGAACGACAGCCCCCGGTGCCGCCGGGACCCGGGCTCGGTGCGGGCCAGGACGAAGCACCAGTCGGCGTCCGCGGCCAGGGAGGTCCAGATCTTCTGGCCGGTCACCCGCAACAGTCCGTCGGAGCGGTCCCGTACGGCGGAGGTACGGATCGCCGCGAGGTCGGAGCCGGCGCCCGGCTCGCTGTAGCCCTGGCACCACAGTTCCTCGCCGCGCGCGATGCCGGGCAGGAAGCGGCTCTGCTGCTCCGGGGTGCCGTGGGCGATGAGGGTCGGCGCGAGGAGGTTCTCCCCGATGTGACCGACCCGGGCGGGCGCGCGCAGCGCCGCGTACTCCTCGGCCCACACCACTTGGCCGGTCAGGGAGAGCCGCCGGTTCCCGTACCCCTGGGCCTCCCAGCCCTGCCCGATCCAGCCGCCGCGGCCCAGCTCGCGCTCCCACGCGCGCCGGACGTCGACCCCCTCGTGCTCGCTGCCCGGGCCGCCGAGGCCGAGGGCGTGCGCGTACGGGCCCACGAGGTGCTCCGTCAGCCACGCCCGGGCGCGCCCGCGCAGCTCCTCGTCCTCGGCCCCGAAGCTGAAGTCCACGCTGCTGCGCCCCTCTACGCGTTCGGGCGGTCCTTGGCGGCCGCCGCCTTGGCCATGGCCTCCAGCTGCACGAGCATCGGCATCGGGTCGGTGCCCACCGTCCCGGGCAGGAAGTCGGCGATCTTCTCCGGGGTCCACGAGCCCTCGGCGTAGCCGGCGCGCAGCTCGCGCGGCTGGGCCCAGACGGCGATCTTCGGGCCGGCGATCGTGTAGACCTGCCCGGTGATCTTCTCGCCCCCGGCGGCCACGGCCCTGTCGCTGAGCAGGTAGGTCACGAGCGCGGCGACGTCCTCGGGCTCGCCGATCTCCTTGAGCTCCATGGGGACGTTGGCGGACATGCGGGTACGGGCGATCGGGGCGACGGCGTTGGACGTGACCCCGTACTTGGCCAGGCCCAGAGCGGCGGACCGGACGAGGGAGATGATCCCGCCCTTGGCGGCGCTGTAGTTGGCCTGCGCCACCGAGCCCTGGTGGTTGCCGCTGGTGAAACCGATCAGGGTGCCCGAACCCTGCCTGCGCATGACGGCGGAGGCGGCGCGGAAGACGGTGAAGGTGCCCTTGAGGTGGGTGGCGACCACCGGGTCCCACTCCTCCTCGGACATGTTGAAGAGCATCCGCTCGCGCAGGATGCCGGCCACGCAGACGACGCCGTCGATGCGCCCGTACCGGGCCAGCGCGGTGTCCACGATCCGCTGTCCGCCCGCCATGCTCGAGATGTCGTCGGCGACCGCGACGGCCTCCCCGCCCGCGGCGAGGATCTCCTTCACCACTGCCTCGGCGATCTCGCTGGTGGGTTCTCCGCCCTCGATGCCGACGCCGTAGTCGTTGACGACGACCTTGGCGCCCTCGGCGGCCGCGGCGAGTGCCACGGCCCGCCCGATGCCCCGGCCGGCGCCGGTGACGGCGACGACCTTGCCTGCCAAGAAGTTCCCCACGTCCGGCCCCTTCCCGCGTTTTCTGACGGTCCGTTAGATTCTATGGGCACCTCGATGCGCGAGCACAAGCCCTCGTTGCCGTTTCCACGCAAGGAGCTGTTGAGGCCCATGTCACTGCCCGCCGAGTTCCACGACATCGCCAAGCGCGTCAACAACTGGGGGCGCTGGGGCGCCGAGGACGAGATCGGCACCCTGAACCTGGTCACCGACGAGGTCGTCCGGGCCGCCGCCGCCGAGGTGCGCAGCGGTCGCCGCATTCCGCTCGCCCTCCCCCTCAAGGAGGACGGGGTGCAGGCCGGCCTGATCCCCGGCCGGATCAACCCGCTGCACACGATGGTGCAGATCAACCAGGAGATCTTCGGCCCGGGCACGGTGGCGTGCAGCGACGACGCCGTGACCATGGGCCTCCAGGCGGGCACCCACTGGGACGCCCTCACGCACGTCTCGCACTCGGGGAAGATCTACAACGGCCGTCCGGCCTCGTCGATCACGCCGCACACCCGCGCCCGGTACAGCGGCATAGACAAGGCGGGGCACATCGTCTCGCGCGGTGTCCTGCTGGACGTGGCGCGCGCCAAGGGACTGGACCGGCTTCCCGGCGGGCACGCGGTGACCCCGGAAGACCTCTGCGAAGCGGAGGAGTTCGGCGGGGTCACGGTCCGCGCCGGCGACATCGTGCTGGTCCGCACCGGCCAGATCCAGGTCTACCTGGCGGGCGACAAACACGGCTACGGCTTCCCGTCGCCCGGCCTGTCCGTCCGTACGCCGCAGTGGTTCCACGCCCGGGACGTGGCGGCGGTCGCGAACGACACGCTCACCTTCGAGATCTTCCCGCCGGAGCTGGAGAACCTGTGGCTGCCGGTCCACGCCCTGGACCTCGTCGAGATGGGCATGCACCAGGGCCAGAACTGGAATCTCGAAAAGTTGTCCACAGCCTGTGCAGAAGAGAACCGGTACTCGTTCTTCCTCTCCGCCATGCCGGAACCCTTCGTCGGCGCGACCGGCACCCCGGTGGCCCCGGTCGCCGTCCTCTGACCCGCTCCCGGCGGCGCGGACCCGTGTCCGCCCGGCGGTCTCGGGCATGCGGCGCCGGGGGGCGCCGCCCCGGGGGGGCGGGGGGTGGCGGGGGGGGGGGGGGGGGGGCGGGGGGGGGCCGGGGGGGGCGGGGGCCCGGGGAG